>NZ_CP108054.1:9287500-9587500 GCF_036173125.1 Streptomyces sp. NBC_00286 | reverse complement strand
ACGACGTACACAGCCTCCTCGATCTGGTCCAAGAGGGCCTCGGCATCGCGGTCGTACCACGCCACTTCGGCCATAAGCGCGAGGCGTCGGCCCTCACCGCACTCCCGCTGAAGGACGCCGCCGAGACCTCGTACGAGACGGTCGCCATGCTTCCGCCGCCGGACGCGACCAGCCCGGCCGCGCGGGCGCTGATGGAAGTGCTCGAATCGGAGGCCACGGCTGAGGGGACGTGAGCCCGCCCGGGCAGGGGCCCGCCCACTGTCGCTTCGTACGCCTCCTGCATGCTGGGGGCAAGATCGAGTGACAGGAGTGACGCACCATGTCCGAGACACCCAGGCCGACCGGGGCTCCCGCCCATCAGAACGTGACCTTCCCGAGTGCCGGGACCACCGCGCACGGCTATCTGGCGCTGCCCCCGTCGGGTCAGGGCCCGGGCGTGATCGTCATCCAGGAGTGGTGGGGCCTGACCGACCACATAGCGGATGTCGCCGACCGGCTGGCGGCGGAGGGTTTCGTGGCGCTCGCTCCCGACCTGTACGGCGGGAATGTCGCGCACGACAGCGGCGAGGCCCTGCGCATGATGCAGGACCTGCCGGTCTCCCGCGGCGTCGAGCTGCTCTCCGGCGCGGTCGACCATCTGCTCTCGCTCGACGCGGTCACCTCGGACTCCGTCGGCTCGGTCGGCTTCTGCATGGGCGGCGGCTTCGTCCTCTACCAGGCCGCCGTCGACCCGCGCGTGAGCGCTGCGGTTCCCTTCTACGGCGTCATCCGCGGCGAACTCCCCGACTTCTCGGGCCTCAAAGCCGAGGTCCTCGGCCACTATGGCGAACGCGACGCCGCCATCCCGGCCGAGAGCCTCGACACCCTCCGCGAGACGATCCGGCAGCAGTCCGGCATCACCCCCGACCTCCGCGTCTACCCCGCCGACCACGCCTTCTTCAACGACGGCCGCCCCGAGGTCTACGACCCCGAGTCGGCAGCCCTGGCCTGGAGCAGTACCGTCGAGTTCCTGCACGCCCGGCTGGGCTGAAGTCCCTTAATACGTATACGAGTTCAAGGTGGCCACCGCCGACGCAGGCGAGCCGAGGTCGTAGCGGTCCACCGCGAGGAAGTTGGGCTTCTTGCGGGCGGCCGGCTGGCAGAACCGCTGGGCGCGGTCGGTGAGTTTGGTGTTGTCGGTTGTTGCCGTGCCCGCGATCGGTACGTCGCGGAAGTGGTTCATGACGAAGAGCGGGCGGAAGGGCGGCGCCGTGCGGGTCAGCGGGATGTTGGTGTTGGCGTCGTACCAGCGGCTGTGGCAGGACCAGTCGGAGCTACCGAGGCCGGATCCCATGGTCCAGTAGTTCTCGACGGTCCACTCACGCTGGTACATCACGCCGAAGCTGTCCCGGGTGAGGCCTGCGGCCTGGTCGGCGGAGCGGCTGTGGTCGCTGAAGATGAGCAGGCGGTCGTTGTCGGCGATCAGGTCCGCCATCCGCGGCCAGCCGTTGGTGCGTACGCCGGTCTGGTCCGGGCGGTAGAGGACGTCGGACAGGCCGTTCACGCGGGCCAGTTCACCGCGCAGGACGCCAGGATCGACGTAGTCCTCGAGGAACACGGTGATGAACTGACTCGGGTTCTGCTTCAGGAAGTCCACCATGCGCTGCAGGTCGACCCACAGCGCGACCGGGCTGCCGACGAGCGTGCAACTGTTGTGGCACAGGATCGCGCCGTCCGGCGTCTGGTGGATGTCCAGCATGAACCCGCGTACGCCGTCGGTGAGTTGCTGGTTGATGCCGCGGGTCTGGTTCGGCACGAGGTTCACGAAGGGCGGGGCGAAGCCGCCGTCGACACCGTTCGCGTACGCGTTGTGCGAGGTGAGGAACGTGACCTGGTCCAGGGTGCGTTGGTCGGGCGGCGGCATGGGAGCGGTCGGTGAGGTCACCGGGGTGAGGTACCAGTTGGCCAGTCCGCCCGCCGGGCCCACGGCAAGCTGGGCGGGGTAGTTGGCCCCGGAGGGCTTGGCACCGACCGTCAAGTAGCGCTCGGCGCCGGGGACTTTGAGCCGGTACTGGTCGGCTCCGTTCGGTCTCACCTCCCAGGGGGCGTCGGCGCTCGCGCAGCCGACGGTACGGGCCTGATCGCCCGAGCGGCCCAGACAACTGCCCGCCGTATCCGTGCTCTCCAGCACATACGAGGCACCGCTGGGCCGGAGCGTCCACTGCTGCCGGTCCTCGTTGCCCTTGGGGTTGCGCTGGACGACCGCTCCCCCGCTGTCGGCCGCGTTCAGCCCCGTGGTCGCGCTCTGGACGTAGTACGCGCCGACGCCCGGGACTTCGGCGGCGGGGGCGGACGAGGGGGCGACGAAGACGGTGGCCAGCGCCGCGCCCGCGGTGGTGGCGGCGAGCAGGGGGCGACGGTTCCGGAGCATGGGGGGGTCCTTTCCGCTGCACGAGGGTGCGGCCGCATACCGATCAATTCCGGTACACGGCCGCACAGTTGGCGATCGGCGACGCCAACGCTGGTGATCCTCGTGGTTCGGGCCGACATAGTGCCGTATCCGGTCGGCCGGTGCTAGAGCCTCAGCGCGTCCTGACCGTGAGACGCAGCGTGGAGCCGGCCGCGCCGGTCCGCACGGAGACCCGGCCCGCGGGTACGTCGGAGTCGATCTGCGGATAGTCGTCGCTGGAAACGCGCAGCGTCAGCCGGTGGCCGGCGGCGAGCCGGTAGTGCACCGGCCAGATGTGCACACCGAGTGCGTACGTGGTTCCCGGCTTCACCGGGGACAGCCGGGTGTGCGTGTGGCGGTGGCTCGCCTTGAGCCAGCCCTCCGTGATCCGGGTGCTGGTGCCGTCGGGCGCCTGGTCGTACATCACGGCCGCGATGTTGCCGTCGGCGGCGGTGAACGAGGCGCGGATGTCGGCCAGAGCGTCTCCCGCGAGCACCAGGTCGTGGCGCAACGGGGCTGTGCTGAAGCGCAGTTGCTGATGCTCCGCCGGGGGTGCGGTGCCGGTGTTGACGTCGAATGCCGCCACGCGGGGGGCTGCCGCTCCAGGGTGCAGTGTTCCGTTCCGTCCGAGTCGGAGAGTGAGCTCCCGGGCGTCGCGCGGTGGCCACTGCTCGAACTGCTGCCAGCCCTTGCCCGCTCCGGGACCGGGCACTTCGTAGGAAGTGACGTGGGTGGCCGGCAGCGGCGCGCGTCGGTCGCGGGCCAGCCAGTGGTCCCACCAGGCGAGATAGGCGCCACTGCCGATCCCCGCGTACTGACCTTCGGGCGCGCCGTGCTCCCAGGGCCCGGACACCATCCAGACGTTGTGCGGGCGGGCCCGGTAGTTCTTCACCATGCCGTCGCGGTAGCGGTCGTACCAGCCGTTGATCTCGAGCGTGGGGACGGTGAGGTTCTCCCAGCGGGACATCACGCTGCGGCCCCGCCAGTAGTCGTCGTAGAGGGGGTGCTCGGCGTAGGTGCGGAGCGTGCCGGGGGCCACCGTCTGCTGCCATTCGCGGATGCGCGGGGAGTAGATGCCGCCTCGGTAGATGGTGTTCTCGTACCAGTCATGGATGCCGTTGACCGGGATGACTGCCTTCAGGTGGGGCGGTCGGTTCACGGCAGCCAGGAGCGTGGTGTGGCCGCCGTAGCTCACGCCCATCTGGCCGATGCGCCCGGTGGAGGCGGGGTGACGGGCGAGCCACTCGATGACGTCGAAGTTGTCGCGCTGCTCCTGAGGACTGAACGCGTCGACGGTGCCCGGCGATTCGCCCGATCCCCGAACCTGACAGACGAGGGCGTTGTAGCCACGGCGCACGAAGTAGGCGGCGCCTTCGCCGAAGGCCTCGGCGCTCTCCGCGTACGCCGTGTACTCGTACACGATGCCGGGGAAGGTGCCGACCGCGGGCCGTCCGGCGGAGGTTCCCGGCCGGTACAACTGGCCTACCAGGTAACTGCCGTCGCGCAGGGGCACCTTGACGTCCTCGCGTACGACCTCGTACTGGGCGGGGCGGTCGTAGGCGAAGAAGGGGTCGGGCGGGAGTCCGGGCCCGCTCGCGGCGCCTGCCGGTGAGGGCAGTACGGCGGCCAGGGGCACCGTGAGGCCCAGGGAGCACAGGGTTCGCCGGGACAGCCACCGATTGTCTCGCTGTGGGTTCATGCGCACGCGCTCCTTGGCACCGGGTCCAAAGGGGGGTCAGAGGGAGAAGGCGCCGGTGATGAGCGCGCCGACGGTCATGACCAGGGTGGTGGCGAAGGCCCAGCGGAAGATGAAGCGCTGGTGCTCGCCAAGTTGTACGCCGCTCATGCCGACGAGGATGAAGGTGGAGGCGGTGAGCGGGCTGAGCGGGAACCCTGTCGTCATCTGGCCGAGGATGGCGGCCCGGGCGACCTCGGCCGGCGGCACACCGAAGCCGTCGGCGGTCTCGCCGAGGACCGGGAGTACCCCGAAGTAGTAGGCGTCCGGGGTGAAGACCAGGCTCAGCGGCATGGACGTGACGGCCACCAGGACGGGCAGATGCCCACCGAGCCCGTCCGGGATGACGTTCACGAGCGACTCGGCCATCGAGTCGATCATCTTTGTGCCGGTGAGGACACCGGTCAGCACACCGGCCGCGAAGATCATCGTCGTGACCAGGACCACGCTCTTGGCGTGCTTGTCCAGCAGAGCCTGCTGCCGCTCCCACGTGGGGTGGTTGACCAGCATGGCGATGGCGAAGCCGAGCACGAACAGCACGGGGAGCGGCATCACTTCGAGGATCAGGCTCACGAGGAGAGCGATGGTCAGCACCAGGTTGAACACGGTCAGCCAGGGCCGGGCGGGCGCCGGTACACGGACGGTTCCCGGCCCGTCCCCCGTGCCCACCGCAGGACGCGCGTCCGCTTCCGTACGGCCCTCGACGCCGCCCTCCGTGGGGTCGGCGGGGTCCTTCGCGTCGAGCTGACCGAGGCGGCGACGCTCCCGACGGCCGATCAGATACGAGGCCACCAGCACCCACGCGATACCGAACCCCATCGCGGGCAGAACCGGCGTGAAGACCTCCGAACTCTCCAGCTTCAGCGCCGCCATGGCCCGTACGGTCGGACCGCCCCAGGGAATCATGTTCATGACTCCCGCGCCCAGGCAGACGACTCCGGACAGCACCAGCGGGCTCATGCCGAGCCGCTTGTAGACGGGCAGTAGGGCGGAGACGGTGATGAGGAACGTCGACGCTCCGTCACCGTCCAGCGCCACGCACATCGTGAGTACGGCCGTGCCGACCGTGATGCGCAGCGGGTCGCCCCCCGCCACCCGCAGGATGCCGCCGATCAACGGATCGAAGAGGCCCGCGTCCACCATCAGGCTGAAGTACAGGACGGCGAAGGCGATCATGATGCCTGTGGGGGCCACCGTGGTCAGCCCCTCCAGGATCAGATCGCCCAACTCGCCACCGAAGCCGCCGGCCAGTGCCGCAAGCACCGGGAGCAGAACCAGGGCGACCAGGACCGAGACGCGCTTGGTCATGGTCAGCAACAAGAAGAGGCCGATCGTGGTGAAGCCCAGGGCTGCCAGCATGGAGTCGGCTCGCTTTCTCGGAGTACGGCTCCTGGCGGCGGGAAAACGAGGGCCTGGAGCATCGGTCTGTCGCGGGAGAGTTTCCGAGCGGCAACAGATCGGTGTCCAGCATCGAACCGGGATCAACTCATGCGATCTCCGCATCAATTGCGGAGGCAACCGCCTATCCTCCGGCCATGGATGCCACCTTGCGCCAACTCGCGGCCTACGCGGCCGTCGCCCGGGCGTCGAGCTTCACCGCCGCCGCCGCACAGATGCACGTATCGCAGTCGTCGCTCAGCCGTGCCGTGGCGGATCTTGAGCGACTGCTCGGCGCGCAGTTGCTCGAACGCGACACGCGCAACGTGCAGTTGACCGCCGCGGGCGTCGAGGCCCTGCGCATAGCCGAGCAGATCGTGAACGCGCATCAAGCCGGCATGAAGGAACTACGACGCTTCCTGCTGGGCGAGTCGGGAACGGTAGCGGTGGCCACCCTGCCGTCCGTAGCCGCCGTGCTGCTGCCGCAGGTGATCTCCCAATTCCGCACGCAGCACCCGCAGGTGGCCGTACGCATCCTCGACGGCCTGGAGCGCTCGGTACTGGACCGGGTCCTGACCGGCGACGCGGACTTCGCGATCACCACGGTGGGCAGACCGTCGGACCAACTTGAGCAACGCCCGCTGGTACACGACCGTTTCGTGGCGGTACTCCCGCCACACCACCCACTCACCGAGCACCCCGAGGTCACCTGGGAAGACCTGGCCCGCGAACCCTTCCTCGCGGTGGGCCGCGACTCAAGCGTCCGAAGACTCACCGACGCAGCCTTCGCCCAGGTAGACGCCCACGCGGAACCGGCGGCAGAGGCAGGCAGCATCGCCACGGTAGGCGGCCTGGTAGCAGCAGGCCTGGGAGTGTCGGCCCTTCCGGCCCTGGTCCTGCCCCTAACAGGCACAGCCCAGGTAACCTGCCGCCCCCTCATCGCCCCCGTGATCGACCGCCGCCTGGACATAGCCCTACGAGCCCGCCGAACCCTCCCAAGAGCGGCCCATCACCTCCTGGAAACCCTGGACGCACTACGAGCCCAGGGCCACGAGTTGCCGGACGGGGTCGTATGGTCGGAGTAGCGCGCCCCATAAGGGACGCGGTCCTGTATCAACTTGCGGCTCCCCTACGGGCCCCGTAAGGGGCGCGGGGAACTGCGCGACCAGCCACAACGAACCCGCACCCGGGTACGAACCCGATCAGGGGGTCTGGGGCGCAGCCCCAGGAACGGGACGGGACGGGAAGGGGCGGCGGGGGCGAAAACAACCCCCATTCATGCACAACCCGCATGGATTGATCGGCTTCCTTTGCTGGACAAGCATTTCTCCGCTTCGGCACGCTGATTCCCCGAGACCCAACAAGGGAGAGCGGATGACCGGCGGACAGGGCCAACTACGAGGGCTGAAGGTCGTAGAGTTCGCCCACGTGGTAGCCGGCCCCCTGGCCGGCTCGATGCTCGCCGACCAGGGCGCAGACGTCGTACACGTAGAACCCCCCGGCACCGGCGACGCCGCCCGAGCAATGGGCCCCCAACGAGACGGCACCCCCCTGTGGTTCAAGGTCGCCGCCCGCAACAAGCGCTCGGTGACCCTGGACCTGCACCACGAGGCGGGCCGCTCAGTCGCCCACCGCCTGATCGCCTGGGCAGACGTCATCATCGTCACCCTGCGCGCAGGCCGCCTACGCACCTGGGAACTGGACTGGGAGTCCGTACACCGCATCAACCCCAAAGCAGTACTGCTCCAGATCTCCGGCTTCGGAGCAACCTCCTCGCAGGCCGACGCCCCAGGCTTCGGCAAGATGGGCGAGGCCCGCAGCGGCGTCGTACACCTGACTGGCTTCCCCGACGGCCCACCCGTCCACACCGGCTTCTCCCACGGCGACGCCGTGACCGGCCTGATGGGGGCATACGCCGTACTCGCCGCCCTCCACCGCAGGGACCACGACCCCGACTTCGACGGCGAATGGATCGACCTCGCCCTCTTCGAGCCACTGTTCCGGCTCGTCGAATGGCAGGTCATCGTGCACGACCAACTGGGAGAGGTACCCGAACGCGCCGGCAACCAGCTGGCGGTCGCCCCCGCCGCGGTGATCAACACCTACCGTTCCCGAGACGACGAGTGGATCACCGTGACCTCCGCGACGCCACGCTCGGTGCGCAATGTGGCCCGACTGCTCGGGCTGCCCGAGGAGGAGTTCGCCACGACGCGCCAACAGCACGCGCGGCGCGGCGAGTTGGACGAGGGACTGCGCACCTGGATGGCGGAGCACTCGACCGCCGAGTGCCTGGAGGAGTTCGCCCGCAACGAGGTGGTGGCCTCACGGGTGTTCAGCGCCGCGGACATCGCCGACGACCCCGTGTACGCGGAACGCGGCGACATCGTCACCGTCGACGATCCCGACCTGGGCCCCGTACGGATGCAGGCGGTCATCCCGCACTTCCGCCAGGCCCCGGGGCGGGTCTGGCGCACCGGGCCCGCCCTGGGCCAGGACAACCACCTCGTCTACCGCGAGTGGCTCGGCCTCGACGAGAAGGAACTCAGCGACCTTGAGAAGCAAGGTGTCGTGTAAGCCGGGAGGCTGGGTGTCGTACGAGCCGGGACACCCAGGAGGCAGGGTGTCGTACAGCCCGGAAGCGCGGCCGCCGGACCGGCCCCCGCTGCGCTCCCTGCTCTTCGTCCCGGCGAACCGGACGGAATGGCTGCCCAAGGCACGGGCAGCCGGTGCCGATGCCGCGATCCTCGACCTGGAGGACGCGGTGCCGCAGGAGGCCAAGACCGGCGCCCGTGCCGGGGTGGTGGAGGCCATCGAACAGGCCGCCGCGGAGCCGAGCGGCAGCACCGCGCTGTTCGTCCGGATCAACCCGCTCGACGGCTGGACGGGCGCCGAGGAGCTCCGCGCGGTCGCACGCCCTGGCCTGTCCGGCATCGTCCTGCCCAAGGTGACCGGCACCGAGGACGTACGGCTGGCCGACCGTCTGCTCACCTGGTGCGAGGACGAACAGGGCCTGCCTCAGGGCCAGTTGACGCTCGTACCCCTACTGGAGACGGCCCGAGCCCTGCGCGAGGCTCACGACATCGCCGCGGCCGCCCCGCGAGTCGCCTACCCGGGTGCCCTCACCGCACCCGGAGGCGACGTAGAACGCGCCGTCGGCTACCGCTGGACCCCGGAAGGAGCCGAAACCCTCGCACTCCGCTCCCGCGTCCTGCTGGACGTCCGGGCGGCGGGATCCCCCCACCCGGTCACCGGCCTCTGGACCCGCCTCGCGGACCTGGACGGCCTACGCGCCTTCGCCGAACAGAACCGCTCGCTCGGATACGAGGGCATGATGGCCATCCACCCCTCCCACGTCCCCGTGATCAACGACGTCTTCTCCCCCGGCCCCGAGGAACTCGCCCGCTGCGCCCGCCTCATCGCCGCTGTGGAACAGGCCCAGGCACGCGGTCAGGGCGCGGTCTCCTTCGAGGGCCAGATGGTGGACGAGGCCATGGCCGCGACGGCACGGCTGGTGCTGGAGCGGCACAGCTCGGACGGGACGGCCACACCCTGACGCTGTTCAGTGCCCCTTGCACTGAGTTAGCGTGAACCGCTCCACACTCACCGCCCGCGAGCGTGCCGGAGGGACGACCGGATGGCCCCTGAACTGCGAAGCGCACAGTGGTACGCGGGAACGGGCCGCAACGCCTACATCCACCGGGCATGGATGCGGCGCGGCCTTCCCCGGGACGCCTTCTCCGGCAGGCCGCACATCGCCATCGCCAACACCGCGTCGGACCTGACCCCCTGCAACGCCCATCTCGGCGAGGTCGCGAAGTCCGTACGGGACGGTGTGCACGAATCCGGCGGCATTCCCCTGGAGTTGCCGGTGGTCTCGCTCGGCGAGACCCAGATGCGGCCCACCGCCATGCTCTGGCGGAACATGGCCGCGATGGCGGCGGAGGAGATGTTCCGCGCCAACCCGATCGACGGGGTCGTACTCCTCGGGGGGTGCGACAAGACGATCCCCGCGCTGCTCATGGCTGCCGCATCCGTGGGCCTGCCCGCGGTCGTCGTCCCCGGCGGCCCGATGCTCACCGGCACCTTCCGCGGCAAGCCGCTCGGCTGCGGGACGGACGTCTGGCGGCTGAGCGAGGAGGTCCGCGCGGGGACGCTGTCGCAGGAGGACTTCGCCCGTTCCGAGTCGTCCATGATCCGTAGCCGGGGGCACTGCAACACGATGGGTACGGCGTCGACGATGGCCGTCGTCGCGGAGGCGCTCGGCATGACGCGGCCCGGGCTCGCCGGAACGCCCGCACCCGACAGCCGACTGCTCGAAGCCGCTTACGAGACAGGGCAGTTGGCCGCCGAGCTGGTGGCCGAGCAGCGGACACCCGCCGACGTCATGACGGCCGCTTCCTTCCACAACGCGATCGTCGCGCTCGCGGCGACCGGCGGGTCCACCAATGCCGTCGTACACCTGCTGGCCATCGCCGGCCGGCTCGGCGTACCGCTGAGCCTGGACGACTTCGACCGGATCGGATCCCATGTCCCGCTCCTGGTCAACCTGTTGCCGGCGGGCACCCACCTCATGGACGACTTCCACCGCGCGGGCGGACTCCTCGCGGTGCTCCGCGAAGTACGCGACCTGCTCGACCCCACGGCGATCACCGTCACCGGCCGGCCCCTCGTCGACTTCCTTGACGACGCGGAGAGTTGGGACCGGGAAGTGATCCGCCCGCGCGAGACGCCGCTGCAACCGGACGCGGGCATCGCCGTGCTGCGCGGCAACCTGGCCCCGAGCGGAGCCATCATCAAGCCCGCCGCCGCCTCGCCCGGACTGCTCCAACACCGGGGCAGGGCGGTGGTGTTCGACCACATCGAGGACTTCCACGCCCGCGTCGACGACCCAGAGCTGCCGGTCGACGCGGACTCCGTACTCGTACTGCGCGGCTGCGGCCCCAAGGGCTACCCCGGCATGCCCGAGGTGTCGAACATGCCCCTGCCGCGCAAGCTGCTGGAGCAGGGCGTACGCGATATGGTGCGGATCTGCGACGGCCGGATGAGCGGCACGGCGTACGGAACGGTTGTCCTACACGTCGCCCCGGAAGCCGCCGCCGACGGCCCGCTGGCGCTGGTACGCGACGGCGACTGGATCACTCTCGACGTTCCCGCACGCACCCTCACCCTCGAGGTCGACGACGCCGAACTGGCCCTGCGTACGCCCAACAAGAAGACCCTGGACGGCTTCGCGAACCCCCGACGCGGCTGGGAGCGCCTGTACGTGGACCATGTGACCCAGGCGGACACCGGCGCCGACCTCGACTTCCTGACCGGTTCTTCCGGGTCGGCCGTGAGCCGTGAATCGCATTAATCCAGGCGATGTATCCCAACTGCGCTGTTAGCGTGGCCTCTTGACTGAGGAGGCGGACACAGCAGTTGACATCGACCACGTTTCGCATCGGCGGGGATCTGGACGTACGACGGCTCGGTTTCGGGGCCATGCACTTGCCGACCGAGCCCGCCCCGGATCGTGAAGCATCCGTCGCGGTCGCCCGGCGGGCCGTCGAGCTGGGCATCACCCTGATCGACACGGCCCATATGTACGGCGCAGGAGCCAACGAGGAGCTGCTCGCCGAGGCCCTGCACCCCTACCCGCCAGAGCTGCTCATCACCACCAAAGTGGGCGTCTGGCGATCCGTCGAGACGGGCGAGTGGGGGCTCGACGCGAGGCCCTCCGTACTGCGCACCCAGGTCGACGACGCCCTGCGCCGGCTGCGCGTCGAGCGGATCGAGCTGCTCCAGCTGCACCGCATCGACCCGGAGACGCCCCTGGCCGACCAGCTCGGCACGCTGCGGGAACTCCAGACCGAGGGCAAGATCGGCCACCTCGGGCTGTCCGAGGTCACCGTCGCCGAACTCGAAGAGTCACGGAAGATCATCGAGGTCGTGAGCGTGCAGAACCGCTACAACGTGCTCGACCGCGAGCACGGGCCGGTGCTCGCGGCTTGCGAGGCGGCGGGGATCGCGTTCCTGCCGTGGCGGCCCGTCGCATGGGGTTCGTCGGGCGAGCGGGCCGAGATCTCCGCTGTGGCGAACGAGCTCGACGCCAGCCCTACGCAGGTGACGCTCGCGTGGCTGCTCGGCCACTCGCCGGTCATCCTGCCGATCCCCGGCACCGCCAAGATCGACCACCTCGAGGAGAACCTCGCGGCGGAACACGTCCAGCTGACCTCATCCCAACGCGACCGCCTCGACCAGCTGGCCAAGCAGGCAACGGCGTAGGCCCAAGGCAGCCAAGCCGCGGCTGGGGCCGTGGCTAGGAAGGGGCTCCTCCGAAGCCGATCTCGTTGCCGTCGGGGTCGCGGTACAGCGCCTTGCGCACGCCGTTGGAGTAGGTCTCGCGCTTCACGGGCTCGATGCCGCGCTCGGCGATCTGCGCAACGCGGTCGTCGAAGTCATCGACGAAGATCGTCTGAATGCCGTGCCCTGCGTGCTCGGCATTCTGCTCGATGGCCACAAACCGGCTCTCGGCCAGCTCCCACACGGCTTCCGTCTCGGATGCGACGTAGGTCGGCTCCCCCAGCAGCCGCGCGTACCAGTCCTTCGCGGCCTCGTAATCGCGGACGTACATTCCGGCGAAAAGGTCGAGTGACATCCGGTCATGCTAAGGGCCGGTCGAGTGCCCGGCGACACGAGCCCGGTCTGATGGGCGAGAGTCTCTTGATCACAGCCGCGCTGCCCTCCTTCTTCACCCGGCGCTGCCCATCCTCGGTACAGCCGGCCGACTGCGCGCTGGTGATCGGCACCATGTACGTGGCCACCTAGAACGCGACAGTTGTTGGATCGATATACCAGCCCTGACCTCCACGCTGATGCGAGCAAGCGTTGCCTGTCAAGACATCGACCAGCCGTTCCTTGGGCAGTTGGGCGCTTTCTCGAAAACTTTCGCCCGACATCTTGACGCCACCCCGCAACTAGGTCGACGCTCTTCGGCATCAGCTAGTAGACCGATCTAACAGGCGGTGCAGAGGTGCCAAGAGTCACCCTCAGCGACATCGCCGCGGCCTGCGGCGTCTCGAAGGCCACGGTGTCACTCGTGGTGCGGGACAGCCCCCGGGTGTCCGCGGCGACCAAGGCGCGGGTCCGCGAGGCCATGGAACAGCTGGGTTACGTGTACGACCGGCGGGCGGCCAACCTGCGTGCCCAGCGGTCGATGACGGTGGCCCTGGTGGCGACCAACGTGCGCAACCCGTACTTCGCCGAGCTGACGATGGCGATCGAGCGGGTGCTGTACAAACGCGGCTACACGCTGCTGCTCGGCTACAGCCACGACGACCAGGAGCGGCAGACGCGGCTGCTGGAGGCGATGCGTGAGCACCGGGTGGACGGGCTGCTGCTGGTGCCGTCGTACGACACAAGCGCGGCGATGCTCCAGAAGTCGCTCGTCGCGTCCGCCACTCCGCATGTGCTGGTCACCCGTCATGTGCCCAGTCACCAGGCGGACTACATCGGCGTGGACAACCGCGCGGCGGGGCACCTGCTCGGCGATCACCTCGTGCGGTCGGGGCGGCGGCACGTCGCCTTCCTCGGCGGCCCGCCCCGGTCGACCGCGCGGGTGGAGCGTGAGGAGGGCCTGCGCACCGCCCTGGAGGGTCACGGGTGTGCCCTCGACCCTGCCCTGTCGGTCGCCACCAGCGCCGATCGCGGCGGGGGCGAGCGCGCGGTCGAACTGCTCGCCGAGACCGGCCGGCCGTACGACGCCATCGTCTGCTACAGCGACGTGGTGGCCTTCGGCGCGATCTCGGCCCTCCGAGCACTGGGCATGGAACCCGGCCGGGACGTGGCCGTCGCCGGCTTCGACGACGTACCGGACGCCGTCCTGCAGCATCCCTCACTCACCACGGTCGCCACACATCCCGACCAGACCGGCGCCGAGGCGGCGGAGCTCCTGCTCCGCCGGATCGAGGAACGGGACCGGCAGCCGCACACCGTGCTCCTGACCCCGGAGCTGAAGGTGCGCGAGTCCACACGGCGTGAGGACGGGGCGACGGACGCCGACTCCGGACGGGCGGACCTCCGATGAGGACCTCGGCCCGCACACCCCGCTGGGGACTGATCGGGGCCAGCGACATCGCGGCGACCCGCATGGTCCCGGCCATGCGTCGGCTCGGCCACGGCGTCACCGCCGTCTGCGGCTCCTCGGCACCCCGCACCACCGCCTGGGCGGCGGCGCATGGCGTCCCGCACGCCACCACCAGCGTCGAGGACCTGCTGGCCCGCGACGACATCGACGCGGTCTACATCAGTACGACCAACGAACTGCACCTGCCCCGCACACTCGCCGCGGCCGCCGCCGGCAAGCACATGCTGTGCGAGAAGCCGCTCGCGCTCTCCCTCGCCGACGCCTGGTCGATGGTCGACGCCTGCAAGGCCGCGGGCGTGGTGCTGGGCGTCAACCACCATCTGCCCGGCGCCGCCACCCATCGCCGTATCCGCGAACTCGTCGCGGCGGGCGCGGTGGGGAGGCCGCTGGCAGCCCGGGTGTTCCACGCGGTGGCGCTGCCCGAACGGCTGCGCGGCTGGCGGCTGCGCGATCCGGGGGCCGGTGCGGGGGTCGTACTGGACATCACCTGCCATGACGCCTCCGTCACCAACGCGCTGTTCGGTACACCCGTCGAAGCCACGGCTCTGACGGTGCGTCAGGGACCGTGGGAGGCGGCGGCCGAGGACGCCGCGATGAGCGTCGTCCGCTACGGCGACGGCGTCCTGGCCCAGACCCACGACGCCTTCACCGTCGCCCATGCCCCCACCGGCCTGGAGGTGCACGGCACCGACGGGTCGATCAGCGCGGTGGACGTGATGACGCAGGACCCGGTCGGCACGGTCCACCTGCGGGACGCCGCCGGGTCCCGGGAGATCGACGTACCCGGTCGGCGCGACCTGTACGAGGTGGTCCTGGAAGCGTTCGGCCACGCGGTCCGCGGCACGGGCGAGCCTGCGGTCACCGGCCCGCAGGGAGTGCACGCGCTCGCGGTCGCCCTCGCCGTCCAGGAGGCCGCCCGCACCGGGCGCACCACACCCGTCGTCCTCTCCCCCGCCGCGGCGCGCTGACCCGTCGTCCGAGAGATCGCCGCACGTTCGAAGGAAGGCATACCCATGCGCACAGTGCCCGCGGTCACCGCTGCCGAGGCAGCCGAAATGATCCCGGACGGAGCGGTCGTCTCGGTGAGTTCCTCCTCCGCGCTGGGCTGCCCGGACGCCGTCCTCGCCGGTATCGGTGAGCACTTCGCGCAGACGGGGTCGCCGCGCGGGCTGACCACGGTGCACCCCATCGCGGCCGGCGACATGTACGGCGTTCCGGGCATCGACCACCTGGCACGCCCCGGGCTGCTCTCTCGGATCATCGCCGGTTCCTATCCCAGCGGGCCGTCGTCCGCCGAACCGCCGCGCATCTGGAAGATGATCGAGGCCGACGAAGTGGAGGCATACAACCTCCCCTCCGGCGCGGTCTTCCAGATGCACCGCGCGGGCGCCGTCCGGCAGCCCGGGGTCCTCAGCGACGTCGGACTCGACACCTTCGTCGACCCCCGGCACCAAGGCGGCCGGATGAACTCCGCCACCGGCGAGGACCTCGTCACCCTCGAGCAACGCGACGGCCAGGAATGGCTGTTCTACCCCGCGATACGTCCCAATGTGGCGATCATCAGGGCGACCACGGCCGACGAGTGCGGCAACCTCACCTTCGAGGACGAGGGCTCCACTCTCGGCGCCCTGGACCAGGCGTACGCCGCGCACAACAACGGCGGTGTCGTCATCGCCCAGGTCAAGCGGATCGCCGCGGCGGGCACCCTGGACCCGCGGCAGGTACGGGTGCCCGGCATCCTCGTCGACGCCCTGGTGGTGCACGAGGAGCAGTGGCAGACCACGCAGACGGTCTACGATCCCGCGATCAGCGGCCAGATACGCCGCCCGCTGGAGGTCGTCGAACCGGCGCCTTGGGGGCTGGAGAAGATCATCGCCCGGCGGGCCGCACAGGAACTGCGCGAGGACGACACCGTCAACCTCGGCTTCGGCATCTCCGCCCTGATCCCCCGAGTCCTCGTCGAGGAGGGCCGTGCCGATGCCGTCACCTGGGTCATCGAGCAGGGTGCCGTCGGCGGGGTGCCGCTCACCGGGTTCGCGTTCGGCTGCGCGCTCAATCCGCAGGCCCTGATGCCCAGCATCGACCAGTTCACGCTGCTGCAGGGCGGTGGCTTCCAGCGCGCCATGCTCTCCTTCCTGGAGATCGACCGGTACGGCGACGTCAACGTGCACCACCTGCCGGGCCGCCGCCATGTCACCGCAGGCGTCGGAGGCTTCGCCGACATCACCTCCGCGGCCCGGAACATCGTCTTCAGCGGCAACTTCACCGCCGGGCGGCGCGACATCGCCGTCGAGGACGGACGGCTGACCATCCGTCAGGACGGGGCGGTGCCCAAACTCGTGGACCGCGTCAGCGCGGTCACCTTCTCCGGCCGCCGGGCCCTCGCCCAGGGCCGCTCGGTCCGCTATGTCACCGAGCGCTGTGTGCTCGAACTCCGCCGGCAAGGCCTCACCGTGATCGAGATCGCGCCCGGTGCCGATCTTCAGATGGACGTACTCGACAAGGCCGCCTTCCCGCTCGCCGTCGCAGACGATCTGCGCGAGATGGACGGGCGGCTGTTCCGCCCGGAGCCCGTCGGCCTGGCACTGGACACCCCGCACCACACCAAGGCAGGTATGCGATGACCACCTCCTCCCCGTCGTCCGGCGCGGCCCGCACCGCGCTGACCGCCACCGAGGCGCGCGTCGCCGACGCCTTCTTCGAACGGCTCTTCCCCGCCGACGAGCACGGTCCTGGAGCCCGCGCCATCGGCGTCCTCGACTACGTCGACCGGGCCCTCGCCGGTCACGACAGCCGCCTCGTCCCCCTCTATCAGACCGTCCTCGCGGCCTTCGACGCCTCGGCCCGCGGCACCTTCGGCCACGGCTTCGCCGAGTTGCGAAGCGACCAACAGGACGCGCTCGTGCAGCACTTGAGCGAGGGTCGGCTCGGCAACGCACTGTCCGGCGAGGCAAAGGCTGGTGACGCGCCGCCCGGCGACGGGCTGTCCGGCGACGCACTGTCCGGCGAGGCAATGCCCGGTGACGCGCCACTCGGCGAGGCACTGCTCGGCGCCGAAGAGCAGCAGCTCGCCTTCGCCCAGCTGCGGGCTCATCTGCAGGAAGGGCTGTTCGCCGACCCTGCCCACGGCGGCAACCGTGACGCTGCGGGCTGGCGGCTGCTCGGCCACCCCGGCGTCTGGCTGGAGAACTCCGCCGAGGAGAACCTCTCCCCCGAGCCGGTGACCAAGGGCGGAATCGTCCGTACCCTCGCCGACGTCGTGGACGCGCTGCCGCACGACGAGGCGGAGGAGGCGTGGACGCGGGAGGCGTACCGCAACGCCGTGTCGCCGAAGGCGACCGACTCGGCCGACGAGGTGGACGTCCTACTCGTGGGCGTCGGAGCCATGGGCGGGCTGGTCGCGCAGACCTTCGCCGAGGCCGGCCTCACGGTCGTCGGCCTGGAGGCGGGACCCTGGCGCGGCAAGGACGACTTCCGGCCCGACGAACTCGGCGACGCGTACTACGCCCGCGCCGGGCTGGGGCCCAAGTTCCAACAGGAGACGCCTCGTTGGCGCCAGGACGCGGACGACGCCGGGAGCCAGGAGGCGACGTTCTCGCTCGGCCGGATGGTCAACGGCGTCGGCGGCTCGGCCGGTCACTACGGCGCCTGGCTGCGCCGCTTCCACCCCTGGCACTTCCGGCCGCTCACCCGCATCACCGAACAGTACGGACGGGACATCCTCCCCGAGGACTGCACTCTCGCCGACTGGCCTGTCACGTACGAGGAGTTGGAGCCGTACTACACGCGCCTGGAGCACCTGATCGGTGTGGCCGGCGACGACTCCAACCCGTACGTCGAGCGCAGCAAGCCGCTGCCCATGCCCCCGATGCGGCCCTTCTCCCTCGGTGAGCGGTTCCGCACGGCGACCGAGGCCCGGGGCCTGCATCCGCATCCCGTCCCGGTGGGCCTCAACACCGTGGAGTACGGCGGCCGGCCCGCGACGACCTACTCGGCGTGGAGCAACGGGCTCGGCACCAGCAGCGGAGACCGCTGGCACCCGGGGCTCGGCCCCGTGCCGCAGGCCCTGCGGACGGGCAGGTTCGAGCTGCGTACCCATTGCCGGGCCATCCGTGTGCTGCTCGACTCCACCGGGGCCGCCGTCGGAGTCGAGTACCTCGACCCGCACGGCAGGGTCCGTACCCAGCACGCCCGCGCCGTGATCCTGTCCGCCTACACGTACGAGAACCTGCGGCTGATGTTCGTCTCGGCGGACGGCAAGCACCCGGACGGGCTGGGCAACACCACCGGCCAGCTCGGCAAGCACTACATGACCAAGATGTTCGCCCACGTCAACGGCTTCCTCCCCGACGTGTACCTCAACCGGCACACCGGACCGGCGGCCCAGGGCATGGTGCTGGACGACTACGTGGCCGAGCGGTTCGACTTCGCCGCGCACGGATTCGTCGGCGGCGCCACGCTCGGCGCCGAGCAGCAGTTCCTGCCGCTCCAGATCAGCCGGGAGTGTCTGCCGCCCGATGTCCGCCCGTGGGGCAGGTCCTACCGCGCCCATCTGCTGCGCTGGCAGCACCAGGGCGTCGTGCGGATCCAGCCGGACGCGCTCCCGTACGCGGGCCACTTCGTGGACCTCGACCCCCGGCACCGCGACCGCTCCGGCGTCGGCATGCCGGTGGTCCGGGTCACCTACCGGCTGCGCGAGAACGAGCGGCGGCTCGCGGCCTGGATGGGCGAACAGGCCGCCGGGATCCTGCGCGAGATGGGCGCCGCCACCACGTGGGAGGGCCCGCACTTCACGGGCGTCGGCTCCAGCCACGACCTGGGCGGCTGCCGCTTCGGCGAGGATCCCGCCGACACGGTCCTCGACCCTTGGCTGGCCGTTCACGACACCCCCGGCCTGCATGTCTACGGCGGTGCGGCGTTCCCCAGCTGCCCCGGCATCAACCCGACGCTCACCATCTGGGCCGTCGTGTTGCGCGCCGCCGAGAAGCTGGCCGGCGACCTGGGCGGGAGCGTCGTATGAGCATCGATCAGATCGCGCCGCCTGAGGGGACGGTACGGGCCGAGACCGACGGCGACGTCGCCACACTCGTCCTCGACCGGTCCGCCAAGCTCAACGCGCTCACTCCCGAGATGCTGGACGCCCTCGAAGCGGCACTCCGCGCCGTCGCCGCCGGTGACGCCCGGGTGGTCGTGGTGCGCGGCGCCGGCCCGAAGGCGTTCTGCGTCGGGGCGGACATCAACCGGTTCGCTTCCCTCAGCTCCGTCGAGATGTGGCGGGAGTGGACCGCCCGCGGCCATCGCGTCTTCGACCTGCTGGCCTCGCTGCGCCAGCCGACGGTCGCCGTGGTGCACGGCGTGGCGGCGGGCGGCGGCCTGGAGCTCGCGCTCGCCTGCGACTTCAGGATCGTCACTACGGATGCCCGGCTCAGCCTGCCCGAGGTCGGCCTGGGCACAGTGCCCGGCTGGGGCGGCACCGAGCGGCTCACCGAGCTGGTCGGCCGGGCCCGTGCCAAGCAGATCGTCCTGGCCCGGCAACAGGTGGACGGGCCGACCGCCGCCGCCTGGGGCCTGGCCACCGAGTGCCCCGCTCCGGACGCCGCCGAGGAAGCCGTGACGGACCTCGTCGACCGGCTGAGCGGCGGCTCACCCATAGCCGTCCAGATCGCCAAACAGCTGATCGACGCCGCGGCCGAGGGCGCCCCCAGCCGCGTACTGGAGGCCCTCGGGGGCGGCCTGGCCTCGGCCACCGAGGACCTCATCGAAGGGATGCGCGCCTTCCACGAGCGGCGCGCCCCGCACTTCCGCGGGCTCTGACCGGTACGGCCGCCAAGGAACCACCACTCGCACGAGATCGAGGTAATGGAAATGACCGCCCATCAGATCACTGCCGTCGAACGGCTGATGGTCATCGACGGCAAGGACGTCGGGGCCGCCGGCGACGAGTGGTTCGAACGGGAGAGCCCCGCGCACGACGTCGTCGTCGGCCGCTACCCCCGGGCCCGGGCCGCCGACGTGGACAACGCCGTGCGGGCCGCCCGCCGCGCCTTCGACGAGGGCCCCTGGCCTCGCCTGTCCGGTGCCGACCGGGCGCGGCGGCTGCACAAGGTCGCCGAGCTGATCCGCCGCGACGCCGAGCAGCTCGCCCGCACCGAGGTACTGGAGAGCGGCAAGCCGATCAGCCAGGCCCGCGACGAGATCGAAGGCAGCGCAGGACTGTGGGAGTACGCCGCCACCCTCGCCCGGCACTCCTACGGTGACGCCCACAACCAGCTCGGCACGGACGTCCTCGCGCTCGTCGTCCATGAACCGGTCGGTGTCGTCGGGGTGATCACGCCCTGGAACTTCCCCCTGCTGATCGTCAGCCAGAAGCTGCCCTTCGCGCTGGCCGTCGGCTGCACCGCCGTGGTCAAGCCCAGCGAGCTCACCCCCGGGACCACCGTGCACCTGACCCGGCTGCTGCTGGAGGCGGGCATCCCGGAAGGGGTCGTCAACACCGTGACGGGCGCCGGAGAGACAGGGGCGGCCCTGACGTCCCACCCCGGCGTCGACCTGGTCTCCTTCACCGGTTCCACCGCCGTCGGACGCATAGTCGCCCGCACCGCGGGCGAGCAGCTCAAGCGCGTCGAACTCGAACTCGGCGGCAAGAACCCGCAGATCGTCCTCCCCGACGCCGACCTGGACGCGGCGCTGGACGCGATCGTCTTCGGCGTCTGCTTCAACGCCGGGGAGTGCTGCAACTCCGGAAGCCGCGTCCTCGTACACCGTGACATCGCCGAAGAGCTGCAGGCGGCGGTCGTCGAGCGCTCGCGCCGGGTCCCGGTCGGCGACCCCCTCGACGAGGCGACCAAGGTCGGCGCGATCGTCAACCAGGAGCAGCTGGACACCATCGAACGCTACGTCGGCGAAGGCAGGGCCGACGGCGCGCGGATCCTGCTCGGTGGCGACCGGCTCGCCCTGCCCGCCGGGACCGGCCGCTTCTACCGTCCGACCGTCTTCACCGGCGTCACCGAGGACATGTCCATCGCCCGCGAGGAGATCTTCGGCCCGGTCCTGTCGCTGATCACTTTCGACGACCTGGACGACGCGATCCGCATCGCCAACTCCACCATGTACGGGCTGTCCGCCGGCATCTGGACCCGCGACATCGACGCGGCGCTGACGGCCGCCCGCGGTATCCGGGCGGGCACCGTCTGGGTCAACCGCTGGATGGACGGCTACCCCGAACTGCCCTTCGGCGGCTACGGCGCCAGCGGCCTGGGCCGCGAACTGGGACGGCAGGCGATCGCCGCGTTCACCGAGACCAAGACGGTTCAGCTCCAGGTCGGCCCACGCACCGCCCGCTGGCTTCCCGAGGAGGCGTGACATGGCGACGTACCCGATCCTGCCCGAGCCCCTGCCGCTCGCCCTCCCGGACGGCTGGACCGTTCCCGCGTCCTTCGCCCCGGCGGCCGACCTGGCGTGGCGGACGGCCGAGGCAAAGGTCCGTGCCCTCGTCGAGCGCCATCCCGACCGGTTCCCCCTCTACACCCAGGGCGGTGCCTGGGCCGTGGACGCCGAGGCCTGGACCAACTGGTGCGAGGGCTTCCTCGGCGGGCAGTTGTGGATGCTGGCCGACCACACCGGCGAGGCGTGGTTCCGGGAACGGGCCGAGCACTACAGCCGGCTCGTCGAACACCGCAAGGACGACCGCGCCGTACACGACCTGGGCTTCGTGTTCTGGTCCACGTGGCGCCGCTGGTACGAGGCCACCGGCGACCCCGCCCGCGACGACGTCGTCGTGTACGCCGGGCGCACCGCCGCTTCCCGCTTCGTCGAGCGGGGCCGCTACCTGCCAAGCTTCCTCGCCCCCGACAGCCTCTTCATCGACGTCATGATGAACGTCGGGATCGTCTTCCACGCCGCCCGCCGCACCGGAGACCCCGACCTCGCCCGCATCGCCCACGAGCACTGCCTGACCACCCGCCGGGTGCTGATACGCGGCGACGGCAGCGCCTCCCACGAGGGGATCTTCGACCTCGCCGACGGCCGGTTCCTGCGGCAGACCACCCAGCAGGGCTACGCCGACGACGGGTCCTGGGCCAGAGGCCAGGCCTGGGCCCTTTACGGCTTCGGCACCGCCTACCGGCACAGCGGCGACCGCCGCTTCCTCGACACGGCCCGCGCCTGCGCCGACTTCTACATCGAACGCACCGGAGACCGGCTCGTACCGCCCAACGACTGGGAGGAGCCGGACCCCCCACGCCGCTACGAGTCGTCCGCCGCCGCGGCCGCGGCCGGCGGGCTGTGGCAGCTGGCCGGGCTGGAACAGAACAGCGCCCGTGCCCGCGGCTACGCCGACTACGCCGTACGCATCCTCACCCGGCTGTGCGAGGGCGACTTCCTCGCCCACGACGACCCGGCATGGGAGGGCGTGCTCAAGCACGCCAGCTACCACGAGGCCAAGGGCCTCGGCGTCGACGAGTCCGTGATGTGGGGCGACTACTGGTTCCTCGACGCGATCGCCGCCGTCGACGCCTTCGCCCGTCCCGGCGACTGACCCAGCTCTACCGCGAACCGACCCCCCACTGCTCGGAGTTACGAACGCCCACAAGCCATGACCCAGGAGAGCCGCACCATGAGACACCGCATACCCACCTACCTGACGGCCGCCACCGTCACAACCGCCCTGCTCACCCTGTCCGCCTGCGGCGGCGGGAGCAGCTCCGCCGGAGGAGGAAGCGGCGCGACGGCCGCGAACCAGCTCGAAGTCTTCTCCTGGTGGACCTCCGGCTCGGAGGACGCCGCGCTCAAGGAACTGATCGCCGGATTCAAGAAGGGGAACCCCGGCGTCGAGGTCGTCAACGGAGCGGTCGCCGGCGGAGGCGGCGGCAACGCCCAGGCCGTCCTGCAGACCCGGCTGCAGGGCAGCAACCCGCCCGACACCTGGCAGACCCACCCCGGAGCGGCCATCGGCGAGTACATCAACTCCGATCTGCTCGCCGACCTCAGCTCGGTGTACGAAAAGGACGGCCTGAGCAGCGCCATCCCCAGGGACCTGGTCACCTCGGTCAGCAAGGACGGCAAGATCTACGGCGTCTCCACCGGCGCCCACCGGGGCAATGTGCTCTGGTTCAACAAGAAGCTCACCGCCGAGGCGGGCGTCGAGCTGAGCGCGTCCACCACACCGGACCAACTCGTCGACGCCCTCGGCAAGCTCAAGGCCAAGGGCATCACACCACTGTGTCTGGGCGGCAAGGACGCCTTCGCCACCGCCGAACTCTTCGAGAACATCCTCCTGGGCGTGGTCGGCCCGAGCGGCTGGGACTCCCTGACCTCGGGAGAGACGGCCTGGACCGACGCCGAGGTCAAGCAGGCCGCCGAGCTGTTCGCGAAGATGCTCCCGTACGCGGATCCGGACGCGTCCGCGCTCACCTGGGACCAGGCCACCAAGCGGCTCGCCGCGGGTGACTGCGCCGTGGAGAGCATGGGCGACTGGGCGTACGGCGAACTCGTCAAGGACGGCGCGAAGGACGGCACCGACTTCGGTTACATTCCGCAGCCGGGCACCAACGGCAGCTTCGTGACCGTGGTCGACACGTTCGTGGTCGCCGAGAACGCCAAGCACAAGGATCTCGCGCTGAAGTGGGCGTCCGCGATCAGTTCGCCCGACGTCCAGCTGGCCTTCAGCAAGCACAAGGGCTCGACGCCGATCCGTGGCGACGTCCCCACCGACTCGCTGCCCGCCTATCAACAGCAGGCGGCGACGTCCTTCAGGGGCGACGATCTCGTGCAGTCGATCGTGCACGGCGAGGCCATGAGCCCGCAGTTCCAGCAGTCCTTCTACGACGCCGTCACGCAGTTCGTCCAGTCCAAGGACGTGGACGCCTTCGTCAAGGCCCTGGACGCCGCAGCAAAGGGTTAGGGCCTGTCCTTCGGATCTTCGGATCACGCCTGGGCCGAGGCGTCTGGCACGCACTCCCCCAGGTCCTCACCCCGTCCCACTCGGGTCCCGGCGGCGGGCCCGGCCCACGCTCCCGCCGCCCTACCCAGGAGGTCCCCATGCCGGTACTGACCCGGCCCGCCGCACCGGCGCCCCACACCACGAAAGAGCCGCCCGCAAAGCCCTCGCCACGGGCCGCGTGGTGGCGGCGGCACCGCTTCGGCATCGCCATCCTGACGCCCAGCCTGATCATGGTCGGGATCTTCGTCTACGGCTTCATCGGATACTCCGTACGCGTCTCGGTGTCCAAGTGGCAGGGCCTGAACCCCGATCTGTCGCCCCGCGACCCGCTGTACCAGACCTACGACGACATGTTCCACACCCCGCGCTTCCAGGCGGACCTGCGGAACGTCACCGTCTTCACCTTCCTCTTCCTCACCCTGGCCGTCGTCGTGGGACTGGTGCTCGCCCTGCTGGTGCACAACGCGCTGGCCGGACGGACGTTCTTCCGGGGGGTCTTCCTCTTCCCGTACGCGCTGTCGTTCATCGTCACCGGCGTGGTGTGGCGGTGGATCTTCACCCCGTCGACCGGGGCGAACCTGATCCTCCAAGGGCTGGGCGTCGAACACGGGCCCAAATGGATCACTGACCCGGCGGTCGCCGGCGACGTGTCCGGGGCCCTTGAACCGGTCCTGCCGGGCGGGCACTTCATCCAGGTCGAGCTCGGCATCCCGCTCGCCCTCATCCCGGTCGTCATCGCCGCGTCCTGGCAGCTCGGCGGCTTCGTGATGGCCAACTTCCTCGCCGCACTGAGCGCCCTGCCCGAGGAACTGCGCGAGGCGGCCGCTCTCGACGGCGCCGGAACCGTGCGCTACCACTGGCACATCGTGCTGCCATGGCTGCGTCCGGTGGTGGTCGTCGTGCTCATCATCCTCGGACACATCAGCCTGAAGTCCTTCGACCTCGTCTACGCCATGGTCGGCCAGGGGCCCGGCTTCGCCACCGACGTGCCCGGCATCTTCGTCTTCGAGCAGACCTTCCGTGCGCTGCGCTACAACACCGGCGCCGCAGCCTCCGTCGTGATGTTCCTGTTGTCGGCCGCCGTCATCGTGCCGTACCTCTACCGCAGCGTCATCAGGGAGAAGACCCGATGAGTACCGCCCGTATCACCCTCCCGTCACGGCGCCGCCGTATCCGATACCCGGGGACGGGGCCGCTCGCCGGAACCGTCGCACTGGTCCTGCTCGCCGCACTGTTCCTGATTCCGGTCTACGTGATGGTGATGGCCGCCCTGAAGCCTCCCGCCCAGGCCGACGCCGTCCATATGTGGGAACTGCCCAAGAGCCTCGACTTCAGCGGCGTCGAGCAGGCGTGGAACGCCCTGTCTCCCAACGTCCGCAACAGCCTGCTGATGGTCCTGCCCGCCACCGTCGTCTCCTCGCTCGTCGGAGCGCTCAACGGGTACGTGCTGGCCAAACTCCCCTTCCGCGGCTCGAAGGTGCTGTTCGCCGCGATGCTGCTCGGGATGTTCATCCCGTACCAGGTGATCCTCGTCCCGCTGGTCCGCTTCCTCCAGTCGGTCGGCATGTACGGGACCCTGCAGGGGCTGATCCTTGTCCACATCATCTACGGCATCCCGATCACCACGTTGATCTTCCGCAACTACTTCAACCAGCTACCCCACGAAATCGTGGAAGCGGCCCGTGTCGACGGCTGCTCCAACGCGGCGATCTTCCTCCGGGTGATGCTGCCGCTGTCCCTGCCGGGGTTCGTGGTCTGCGGGATCTTCCAGTTCACCAACATCTGGAACGACTTCCTGTTCGGCATCACCGTCGTCCCGGACCCGACCCAGCAGCCCGTGACCGTGGCGCTCAACAACCTGTCCGGGAACTTCTCCGTGCAGTGGAACAGCGTCATGGCCGGCGCGCTGCTCGCCGCGGTCCCCACCGCCCTCGTCTATATCCTGCTGGGCCGGTTCTTCGTCCGCGGTCTGACCGCCGGCTCGGTGAAGTGAGGTGAAGTGACATGAGCGGCACCTCCGGAGCCTCGGGAGACTCCACGGCTTCTGACGCCTTCGGCGCCTTCAGCGCTTTCGGGCCGCGTTCCCCACGCGTCGTCGGGCCACTGGACGACGACCTCGTGCGGTGCGACGTGGCCATCCTCGGCTCCGGCATGGGCGGGGCCACCCTCGCCCACGCCCTGCGGGACTCCGGCGCCCGGGTCCTGGTTGTGGAGCGCGGTGACTTCCTGCCCCGCGAGGACGCCAACCGGTCACCGACCGAGGTGTTCGTCCACGGCCGCTACAAGAACGCCGAGCCCTGGTTCGACGCCGCCACCGGCCGGCCGTTCCGGCCGGGCGTCCACTACTACGTCGGAGGCAACACCAAGGTCTTCGGCGCCTGCCTGCCCCGCTTTCGCGAACAGGACTTCACCGCCGTCGAGCACGACGACGGCATCTCCCCCGCCTGGCCGGTGACGTACGCCGACCTCGAACCGCACTACGCCGAAGCCGAACGCCTCTACCGGGTCCACGGCGAGACCGGCCAGGACCCGACCGAGCCGTGGCGCTCGGGCGGCTTCCCCTACCCGGCGCTGCCGCACGAGCCGCCCGTCGCCCGGCTGGCCGAGGCGATGTCCGCGCAGGGACTGCGGCCGTTCCTCATGCCGGTCGGCGTCGACCTGCGGGAGGGCGGCAGCTGCGTCCGCTGCCGTACGTGCGACGGCTTCCCCTGCCCGTACGGGGCCAAGAGCGACGCCGAGACGTGCGCCATGCGGCCCGCGCTGCGCAGCCCCACCGTACGGCTGCTCACCCGGACCACCGTCCGGCGGCTGCTCACCTCGGCCGACGGGCGGCGCGTCACCGAGGCGGTCGCCGAACGCGACGGCCGCCGGATCCGCATCCGGGCCGACCGCTTCGTCCTGGCCTGCGGTGCCGTCAACTCCGCCACCCTGCTGCTCACTTCGGCCTCCGAACGCCATCCCGACGGCCTGGCGAACTCCTCCGGTCTGGTGGGCCGGAACTACATGGTGCACAACAGCACCTTCCTGCTCGCCGTGGATCCCCGGCGCCGCAACCCGGTCTCCTTCCAGAAGACCCTGGGCCTCAACGACTGGTACGACGCCGGACCCGGCACGCCCCACCCCCTGGGAAACCTGCAGATGCTCGGCAAGATCCAGGGGCCGATGGTCAAGGGCGCCCGGCGCTTCGTACCCCTGCCGGTACTGGACTTCATGACCAGCCGCAGCATCGACCTCTACCTGACCACCGAGGACCTGCCCGACCCCGGCAACCGCATCGCCGTCGGCCCTCAGGGACGGATCGAGGTGCACTGGCGGCCCAACAACCTGCGGCCCCACCGCGAACTGGTGCGGCGGACCATCCGCATGATGCGGCGTGCCGGCCACCCACTCGTCTTCACCCAGCGGATGGGCATCGAGACCAACTCACACCAGTGCGGCACCGCCGTGATGGGCGCCGATCCGGCGCACAGCGTCCTCGACCCGGACTGCCGCGCCCACGACGTCACCAACCTCTGGTCGGTGGACAGTTCCTGCTTCCCCTCCTCCGCCGCCCTCAACCCCGCTCTCACCATCGCCGCCAACGCCCTGCGCGTCGCCGCGAAAGGAGGGATCACGGCGTGAACGCCGCACGTGGTGAGCCCGGCCGTCGCCGTTCACTCCGGCACCACCTGCTGCTGCGCCTGTACGCGGTGACCGAGTGGCGGGGAGCCTCGGGCGCGAGGAGGAGTACAGGAAAAATCTTGATTTGGGGGGTTCCGTATGCTATGGACCGCGCTACACTGAAAGTGCCTACGGGACGAGCGAGGGAGTTCGACCGGAGTAGCCGACTTCGGCGGAGAGCTTCGGCTTCCGCTCGGGCCGACTGCGACTGTCGGGCTGAGAGGCTGAAAGGTCGAGAGACCGGACGGCGACCCCTAGAACCTGATCCGGACAATGCCGGCGCAGGGAGCCCGTCTCGTAGGTCTTTTGTGTGCCCTGCGCCGGCAGCACCTCACACCGCCACGCCCTCCACCTGAAGCGTCTGCACCGAGCCCGCCGCGAACGGCACCCTCACCAGCTTGCCGCTGAGGTACGTGTCCGCGCGTTCCGTGTAGAGGTCGCCGCCACCTCCAGTGACCGTGTTCCAGCGGCGGACCAGGCCGCCCGTGCCGCCGGTCACCGTGCCGAAGCGGGAGAGGTCGAAGGTGAGGGTCTGGGCCGCGCCCGTGTTGACGGCCACGATGACCAGGCGTCGGGCCGCCGCGTCCAGGGCGGCCACCGCGTAGCCGACGCCTGTGTCGAGGATCGTCATGCCGGGGCGGATGTGGCGGCTGAACTGGGCCATCACGTAGTACTTGGTCTGGACGGCGCCGGGCTGGAGCGTGCTCTCGTTGTAGTGGATCATCGCCCAGCCGGCGGACGGATCCATGACCTGCCAGTAGCACCAGGCCGTGGGGTGCAGCCAGCGGAAGTCCAGGCACAGGTTGCTCGCCATGGTGAGGCCGGTGCCGTCGCTGTCGCCGTACTCGGAGTTCCACAGCTGCTTTCGTGCCGTGGTGACGACGTCGGTGTAGAGGAGGTCGCGTCGGCCGCCGGAGCCCTGGTAGCCGTGCACGTTGACGCGGCCCACCAGCCCCTTGGTGGACGCGCTGAACGAGTTCCAGGTCGTACGCGCGAGGTCGTAGCTGGTCTCGTCGGAGGCGGAGATCCGCGTACCGGTCAGTCCGCGCTTGTCGAGTTCGCTGCGCAGATGCGGGAGGACGGCCGACTGGACCGTGGCATCCATGTGGCAGCCCTCCTGGCGTCCGGTGGCGGTCCACCAGTTGGAAGAGGGCTCGTTGAACGGGTCGACGGTCGCGAAGTTCACGCCCCAGTTGTTCTTCGCGTACAGGGCGGTGGCCGCCAGGTGGGAGGCGTGCTGGCGGTAGTTCCAGGACTGGAGGTTGTTGCCGCCGTCGGCAGCGCCCGACGGGTTGTGGTTGAGGCACATCCACCACATCGGGGAGTTGGCGAACAGCTCGCTGACCGCGCCTCTGCTGGTCGCCTTGACGAGCGCGGCGCGCTGGGCGGCGTCCGCGGACCACTTCCATGCGGAGGACGCCGGGTCCTCGTTGTTCCAGTCCTGCCAGAAGCCCTCGATCTGCTTGAAGCGGGGGATGTTGGGCGAGGCGACCATACTCTCGCCCTCCACGCTGTTCCAGCTGCACGCGCCGAGGTTGTAGCGGGCGATGTTCAAGCCCAGACCCGGCAGCGTACGGCCGTTGTAGGCGACGGACTTGGTGGTGAAGAAGGCGTCGGCGAAGTCGTCGCGCGCCCCGAACACGTTCGCCCACCAAGCCAGGGAGGTGCCCCAGCCGTCCCAACGCCCGTACGTCGTACCGGGGTTGACCGAGATGGTCGCGTCGGCCCGTGCGGTGCCCGTCGCCAGGGCACTACCGAGGACCGTACCGCCCGCCGCGGCCAGCAGTGATCTGCGTCTGATCATGGAGAAGCCCCTCTCCTGTCGCGCTCATGCCACGCGTCTGCTGAAGGATGAAGTGCGGTTGCAGGGCTTGTCGAGAGTCATGACAGCGCTTTCCATGCGCCTCGTCGGCCGGGACATCCGCGCCAAGTACCCGAACGCGGTCCTGTTCGCGATGCAGACACTCAAGAAACGCTACGTCTCCGAGACCAAGGCGGCCGTCAGCGCCCGCAACAACTCCGGTGATTCCAGGGTCCATTACGTCGACACCACGGGCTGGCTCACCGATGGCGCCGACCACGAGGACGACAACGGGCGACCCCGCGAGGCGGGTCACAGCAAGTTCGCCAGTCGCCTCACGCCGGTCATCGCGGCCAGGATCGGCGACTGACGGACGGAACAAAGAGGGCAGAGAGCCTCAAGTCGCAGCAATGCGCCACCCGTTCCGAAGGATGAGCGGGGCGTTGCCAAAACGCCCCGCTGGTGAGAATGATTCTCACGAGCAATTCTCCGGAGGAACGAAACCGTGCATGTCACTTTCAACGTCTGGTTGCTGACCGTAGTAGCCCTGTGTGTGCTCATCGCCGTGGATTTCTTCATCGGGCGCAAGCCGCACGAGGTGTCCATCAAGGAGGCCGGCATCTGGTCGGCGGTGTGGATAGCCCTCGCCGTGGCCTTCGGGCTCGGCGTGGCGGTGTTCGGCGGTGGTCAGCCGGCCGGTGAGTTCTTCGCGGGGTTCATCACGGAGAAGTCGCTGAGCGTCGACAACCTCTTCGTCTTCGTGCTGATCATGGCGAAGTTCTCGGTGCCGACGCAGTACCAGCAGCGAGTGCTGATGATCGGCGTTCTGATCGCGCTGGTGCTGCGTACGATCTTCATCGCGGCCGGCGCGGCGATCATCTCGACGTTCTCCTGGGTCTTCTACATCTTCGGCGCCTTCCTGATCTGGACCGCCTGGAAGCTCGTCCAGGACGCCCGCCACGATCAGCACGACGAGGAGTACGAGGAGAACAAGCTGCTCAAGGCCGCCGAGAAGCGCTTCGGCGTCGCCGACCGCTATCACGGCACCAAGCTGTTCATCGTGGAGAACGGCAAGCGCGTGATGACTCCGATGATGGTCGTCATGCTCGCGATCGGCTCCACGGACGTACTGTTCGCGCTGGACTCGATCCCCGCGATCTACGGTCTGACCGAGGACCCGTACATCGTCTTCACCGCCAACGCGTTCGCACTGATGGGCCTGCGCCAGCTGTACTTCCTCATCGGGGGCCTGCTCAAGAGGCTGGTGCACCTCAGCTACGGCCTGTCGATCATCCTCGGCTTCATCGGCGTCAAGCTGGTCCTGCACGCGCTGCACGAGTCCGGCGTGCACGTACCCGAAATCTCCATCCCGTTCTCGCTCGGCTTCATCGTCCTGGTCCTCGCCGTGACTACGGTGACCAGCCTGCGCGCCTCGAAGAAGCAGGCGCTTGCGGAGGAAGCGGCGACGGCGGCTGGGCCGAAGGCGGACGACTCCGACACCGCGGGTAAGCCGGACCGCACGGCCTGAACCGGTGACGCCCTGGGCCGCGTGCCGGAAGTCGTTTCCTGAGCCTCGCGGCTCAGGCCGGCCGCGGCTCCGTCTCCGCCGCCGTGTCCAGCGTGGCCACCAGCCGCCGCAGCAGAGCCTCCAGCAACTCGTCGTCACCATCGCTCAGTACGGGCCACCGGTCGCGGACCGCGCGGTCGATGCGGCGCCAGTACGTCTCGCCGCGTGGCGTGAGGTGGGCGAGGATGCGGCGTCGGTCGAGGGGGTCGACGCGACGGTAGACGTGGTTCTGGTCGACGAGGTGGTCGACCAGCTTGGTGAGGGTCGGCGGCGGTAGGAAGGCCGCTTCGGCGACGGCCGTCATGGGGTGGCCTTCGCCGTCGGAGAGCAGGGAGAGAACGCGCCAGGCGTCGAGTGAACAGCCGTGCTCCTCGAGGACCTCCTGGAGCCGGCGCGCGGCCAGCCGCTCGGCCCGCGTCAAAAGGTGCGTGAGGTCCTCAGACCGACGCGGAGGTGGGCTCGGCATCCTTCTCCTCGCTCCCGGGGGCGGTGCCATCGTACAAGTCCCGTTCCGCGGAAGGATGTTCCCGCCTGCAGCCGCAGGCTCCGGCTGGATCTTCACGATTTACGGCCTTGACATGACCGCGCCTTCGCGAAGATACTTCCCGCTGGAAGTATCTAGAATGCCTTGAGCGAACTGTGAATTCATGTGCAGAATTTCGCCCGGGGCATTTTTTGTTTCCGCCGAGAGCTGGAAGATACCGCCGGGAAAGTCAAGGGAAACACCTTGGAAACGCGGCGACTTGAAGCTGTGGACCGCACTTCACGAGCTTGTCCTTCATGGGACGAGGAGGTCCATTTGTCCAGCGGTTCCAGTATTTTCCGACGCCGGATGGCGGCGGCCGCCGCCGCACTCGCGGCTGCCGTCGCGCTGTCCGCGTGCGGCGCCAAGACCGACGCGGGCGGCTCGTCCGACAAGGCGGCCAAGGCGGACACCAGCGGTGACACCGTCAAGGTCGGCCTGCTCAACTCGCTGTCCGGCACGATGGCGATCAGCGAGGTGACCGTACGCGATTCGCTGAAGCTGGCGATCGACGAGATCAACGCCAAGGGTGGTGTGCTCGGCAAGAAGATCCAGCCGATCAGCGAGGACGGCGCCTCCGACTGGCCCACCTTCGCGGAAAAGGCGAGCAAGCTCATCCGCGAGGACCGGGTCGTGGCCACCTTCGGCTGCTGGACCTCCGCGAGCCGCAAGGCCGTAAAGCCCGTCTTCGAGAAGAACAAGTCCCTGCTGTTCTATCCCGTGCAGTACGAGGGACTTGAGGAGTCCCCGTACATCTTCTATACGGGAGCCACCACCAACCAGCAGATCGTGCCGGGGCTCGACTACCTCAAGAGCCAGGGCAAGAAGTCGATTTACCTCGTCGGCAGCGACTATGTCTTCCCGCGCACCGCCAACAAGATCATCAAGGCTTACGCGAAGGCCAACGGCATGAAGGTGCTCGGCGAGGATTACGCGCCGCTGGGCTCCACAGAGTTCAGCACGATCGCGAACAAGGTGAAGGCGTCGAAGGCCGACGCGGTCTTCAACACGCTCAACGGCGATTCGAATGTGGCCTTCTTCAAGGAGTACAAGTCCGCGGGCCTGACCGCCGCGAGCATGCCGGTGGTCTCGGTGTCGATCGCCGAGGAAGAGGTCAAGTCGATCGGATCGCAGTATCTGGCGGGCCAGTTGACGGCCTGGAACTACTACCAGACGACGGCGGGCGCGGCGAACGCCGAGTTCGTGAAGGCGTACAAGGCCAAGTACGGCCAGGACAAGCCGACCAGCGACCCGATGGAGGCCGCGTACACCTCGGTCTATCTGTGGAAGGCGATGGTGGAGAAGGCCAAGTCCTTCGACCCGGAGAAGGTCAAGGCGGCCTCGGACGGCATCACCTTCGACGCCCCTGAGGGCAAGGTCACCGTCGACGGCGCGTCCCAGCACATCTACAAGACCGCCCGGATCGGCAAGATCGGCACGGATGGGCTGATCGAGCAGGTGTGGGACTCCGGAAAGGCGATCAAGCCGGATCCGTATCTGAAGGGCTACGACTGGGCCTCCGGCCTCTCCTGACGATCCCTGTCTGTCCGCCACGCGGGGCCCCGCTTCGAGGAGTTGAAGACTTCGAAGCGGGTGCCCCGTGCCCCGCCGCCGTCTCCCGGAGCCGCCGTATGACCGTGATCCTCGGTCAGACCTTCACCGGCATCAGCATCGGTGCCGTCCTGCTGCTCATCGCGCTCGGTCTCTCGCTCACCTTCGGCCAGATGAACGTGATCAACATGGCCCACGGCGAGTTCATCATGGCCGGCGCCTACACCACGTACGTCCTCCAGAAGTCCATCACCAGCGCCGGTCTGTCGCTGCTCGTCGCGTTGCCCGTCGCCTTCCTGGTGGCGGGAGCCCTCGGCGCGCTGCTGGAGTGGCTGCTGATCCGCCGCCTGTATCTGCGCCCGCTCGACACGCTGCTCGTCACCTGGGGTGTCTCGCTGATGCTCCAGCAGCTCGCCCGGGACATCTTCGGCGCGCCGAACGTGCAGACCCGCGCGCCCGACCTGCTCACCGGGAACATCACGCTCATCGGCGGCGACGATCCGCTCACGGTCGCCAACAGCCGCCTGTTCATTCTGGGGTTGGCGATCGCGGCGGTCGTCGCGTTGTCGCTGACCCTGCGGCTGACCCCGCTGGGCCGACGGATCCGCGGCGTCGTGCAGAACCGCGATCTTGCCGAGGTGTCCGGCATCTCCACCGAACGCGTGGACCGGACCGCGTTCTTCATCGGGTCCGGGCTCGCCGGAATCGCCGGAGTCGCGCTGACGCTGGTCGGTCCCATCGGTCCCACGATGGGCACCAACATCATCATCGACGCCTTCCTGGTGATCGTGGTCGGCGGCATCGGACAGCTCAAGGGCACCGTGATCGTCGCCTTCGTCCTTGGCGTCCTGCAGTCCGTCCTCGAGTACTCCACCACCGTCAGCGTCGCGAAGGTGCTCGTCCTCGTGGGCATCGTCGCGTTCCTCCAGTGGCGGCCCCAAGGGCTGTACACCCTGCGTACGAGGAGCCTCGTATGACCGACTCTCGTATGCCTCTTCTCACTCGTATGCCCCTGCTCAAGGGACACTCCGCGCGGGCGCGCGCAGGTTTCGCCGCGGCCGCCGTGGCCCTCTTCGGACTGGCGCCACTGGCCCTCTCCGACTTCCGGCTCGGGCTGCTCGCCAAGTACCTGTGCACCGCGATGGTAGCGGTCGGCATCTGCCTGGCATGGGGGCGCGGCGGGCTGCTCACGCTCGGACAGGGTGTCTTCTTCGGGCTCGGCGGCTACGCCATGGCGATGCACCTGAAGATCGCCGACGCCGGGCCCGGCAACCTCCCCGACTTCATGCAGCTGTACGGCACGGCCACCGAACTCCCTTGGTGGTGGCGGCCGTTCGAGAACCCCGTCTTCGCGCTCGCCGCGACCGTACTGCTGCCGATGCTGGTCGCCGCGCTGCTCGGTTCGTTCATCTTCCGCCGCCGGGTCAAGGGCGCGTACTTCGCGATCCTCAGCCAGGCGCTCACCGCCGCCTTCGCGATCTGGCTCATCGGCCAGCAGGCCACCACCGGCGGCACCAACGGACTCACCGACATCCAGGGCTTCTTCGGCTACGACCTCAACGACCCCGTCAACCAGCGGATGGTGTACTTCGTCATCGCCGCCGCCCTGCTGCTCCTGATGGCGCTCGCCCGGCAGCTGATCCACAGCCGGTACGGCGAACTCCTCGTCGCCGTACGGGACTCGGAGGAGCGGGTGCGCTTCCTCGGCTACGACCCGGCGAACGTGAAGCTCGTCGCGTACGTCGTGGCAGCGGGCATGGCGGGACTGGCGGGCGCTCTGTTCGTCCCGGCCGTCGGCATCATCTCGCCCGCGATGATCGGGATCGTGCCGTCCATCGAGTTCGTCATCGGCGCTGCGGTCGGCGGCCGGGCGAGCCTGGCCGGCGCGGTACTGGGCGCGATCGGGGTCGCCTGGGCCAAGACGGCGTTGTCGGAGGAGTTCCCGGCGGCCTGGACGTACTTCCAGGGGCTGTTGTTCATCGTGGCCCTGGCCTTCCTGCCGGGCGGTCTGGCCTCGCTGGTGGGGATGGTACGGCGGCGCAGGGCGTCGCATGCGAGTGAGGAACCGTCACCTGCCCTTCCTGTGGGAGAAGCAGCATGAGTGAACTCTCAGGCCTTCGGATACGGCAACTGCGGGTCTCCTTCGACGGGTTCAAGGCCGTCGACGGCGTGGACCTGGACGTACAGCCGGGCGATCTGCGCTTCCTCATCGGGCCGAACGGCGCGGGCAAGACGACGCTCGTCGACGCCGTCACCGGTCTGGTGAAGGCGGAGGGTTCGGCGCTCTTCGGGGATGAGGAGCTGCTCGGGCGCAGCGTCCACAAGATCGCCCGGTCGGGCATCGGCCGTACGTTCCAAACGGCCACGGTCTTCGAGGAGTTGACCGTCCTTCAGAACCTGGACATCGCGGCGGGCGCAGGACGCGGGATGCTGACGATGCTGCGGCGCCGCAAGGGCGTTCCGGAGTCCGTGGCACGGGCGCTGGAGACGGTGGGGCTCGCGGAGCTGGCCGACAGCCCCGCCGGGACGCTCGCGCACGGGCAGAAGCAGTGGCTGGAGATCGGCATGCTGCTCGTGCAGGACGTACGGCTGCTGCTGCTCGACGAGCCGGTCGCGGGGATGAGCCATGACGAACGGCAGGCCACCGGCGAGCTGTTGGAACGGATCAGCGAGGAGCGGACCGTGGTCGTCATCGAGCACGACATGGACTTCATGCGGTCCTTCGCGCGCAGCGTCAGCGTGCTGCACGCGGGCAAGGTGCTGAGCGAGGGAACGGTGGCCGAGGTGCAGGCGGATCCCAAGGTGCAGGAGGTGTACCTCGGGCACGCTGCCGCCGGGGACGCACTCGACACCGCGGCCCCCGCGGCCGTACAGGAGGCGTGATGCTGGAGATCGACGACGTCCGTGTCGGCTACCACCGCAGCAGCGTCCTGCACGGGGTGTCGGTCGAGGTGCCGAAGGACGGCGTGGCCGCCGTGCTCGGGCACAACGGTGCCGGCAAGAGCACCCTGCTGCGGGCGGCCGTCGGACTGCTCACCCCGTCCAGCGGCGCGGTCCGCTTCGACGGCGAGGACGTCACGCGCCGCAAACCGCATGAGCGTGTGGCGCGCGGCATGGCGTACGTACCGCAGGGCCAGCAGGCATTCCCCCACCTCACGACCGCCGAGAACCTTCAGCTGGTCGCGGACGGGCGCAAGCGCGGCAAGGCGGCGATCGCCGAGGCACTGGACCTGTTCCCGGCGCTGCGGACGCTGTCGAACCGGCGGGCGGGGCTGCTCTCGGGCGGCCAGCGGCAGCAGCTCGCCATCGCCCGGGCCCTGGTCACCGAGCCCCGGCTGCTGCTCCTGGACGAGCCGACCGAGGGCATCCAGCCGTCGGTCGTGGCCGAGATCGAGGAGACGATCCTGGCGCTGGCCGCCCGCGGCGGGCTCTCGGTGCTCCTGGTCGAGCAGCACGTGGGCTTCGCGATGCGGGCGGCGCAGCGGTACTTCGTCCTGGAGGCCGGGCGGGTCACCTCGTCCGGTGCGGGCGGGAAGGAGTCGGTGGCGGCGGTGCGGGAGGCGCTCAGCGTGTGAGTTCCCTCCGGCGACGGTCGAGGAACGCACGTTCCGCCGCGCTCTCGGTGAACGCGATGGCCGCCTCGTACTCCCGCACGGCCTCCGTGTCGCGGCCCAGGCGGCGCAGCAGGTCGGCGCGGACGGCGTGGAGGACGCCGTAGTCGTCGAGGTCGAGGGCGTCCACGAGGCCGAGGGCCTGCCGCGGGCCCTCGGTCTCGGCCACGGCGACGGCCCGGTTCAGGGCCACGACCGGGCTCGGGGCCAGATCCAGGAGCTGGTCGTAGAGGCGCCGGATCTGATTCCAGTCCGTGGCGTCTCCGGTCGGAGCGTCACTGTGGACGGCTTGGATGGCGGCCTGGATCTGGTACGGGCCCGGTTGGTTCCGGCGCAGGCAGCGGCGGACGAGTTCCTGCCCCTCGGCGATCAGGTCGCGGTCCCAGCAGGTGCGATCCTGCTCCGGCAGCGGCACCAGCACGCCGTCGTCGTCCCGCCGGGCATCCCGGCGCGACTCGACGAGGAGCATCAGCGCGAGCAGGCCAGTTGCCTCGGGCTCGTCCGGCATGAGCTCGGCGAGGAGGCGGCCGAGACGCAGAGCCTCGGCGCACAGCTCCTCCCTACCCTCGTACCCCTGGTTGAAGATCAGGTAGACGACGGCCAGCACTCCGGTGAGCCGGTCCGGGAGGTCGGCGTCGCGCGGCACCCGGTACGGGATCCCCGCGTTGCGGATCTTCGCCTTGGCCCGGACGAGCCGCTGGGCCATGGTCGGCTCGGGTACGAGGAAGGCGCGCGCGATCTGGGCCGTGGTCAGCCCGCCGAGCAGCCGCAGAGTCAGGGCGACCCGGGCCTGGAGGGCGAGGGCGGGGTGGCAGCAGGTGAAGACGAGGCGGAGCCGGTCGTCGCGCACGGGGCCCTCCTCGGGCGGTGCGTCGGGGGCGTGCAGCAGGGCGGCCTCGGCGTGCCGGGCCTGCCGGGAGGACTCACGGCGCAGCCGGTCGATCGCCCGGTTGCGGGCGGTCGTGACGATCCATCCGGCCGGGCTGGGCGGCACGCCGGTCTCCGGCCAGCGCAGCATGGCCGTGGTGAAGGCGTCCTGGACCGCTTCCTCGGCGAGGTCGATGTCGCCGAGGAAGCGGACGAGGACGGAGACGGCGCGGCCGTACTCCGCGCGGAACACGGCCTCGATGTCCATGGTCATCCGTCGGCTTCGCCCATGAAGGGCCGCACCTCGATCGGCAGGGTCGTCGCCAGGGCCGCCTTGCGTCCCCACTCCAGGGCCGCGTCCAGGTCGGGCGCCTTGATGAGGCAGATCCCGCCGAGCATCTCCTTGCCCTCGGCATACGGGCCGTCGGTGATCAGGACGTCACCGTCGCGAGGCCGCAGCACGGTGGAGGACTCCGGGCCGTGCAGTCCCCCGGCGAACACCCAGGCATCCGCCTCCCGCAGCTCCTGGTGGAAGACGTCGAGGTTCTTGCCGATCTCCTCGAGGACCTCGGGGGCGGGCATGCCCCCGACCGGTTGCATCACGCTGAGCAGGTAGTACTTCATCACGGCCTCCTTGGCGTCGTGGTGTCCTTCCACCTCCTACACGAACGGCACACCCCCGATTCGACACCCCGTGCCGCCCTGCCGCGAGAATTTCTCCCATGACCACCGCACCTCATCCCCTCGTCGCCCGTGCCCACCGGCTCGCGCACGACCTTCTCGCCCCGCATGCCGAGCGGGTCGACCAGGAGACCGTGCCCGCGAGCCACATCGACGCGGTCAGGCGGTCGGGGCTGCTCGGAGTGGGCGCGCCGACGGAGTACGGCGGGGCGGGGGCGTCCGCCGCGGTGGCGCGGGAGACCGCGGAGATCCTGGCCGGGGCGTGCTGCTCGACGTGGTTCGTGCAGACCCAGCACCACACGCCCGTGAAGGTGCTCGCCACCTACGACTCACCTGTACGGGAGAAGCTGCTGCGTCCCCTGGCCACGGGCGAGCTGCTGGCGGGGATCGCGTACGCCCATGTCCGTGCCTTTCCCCGGGTTCTCGTACGGGCCGTGCCCGAGCCCGGAGGCTGGCGGTTCGACGGCACCGTGCCCTGGTACACGGGCTGGGGGCTGAACGACGTGATGCTGCTCGCGGGCGTGACGGACACGGCCGAGGTGGTGTTCGCCTTCACCGAGGCACGCGAGCAGCCGGGGCTGCGCCCGTCACCGCCGATGCGGCTCGCGGCCCTCACGGCCGCCCGCACGGTGTCCATGGAGCTGGACGGCCTGCGGGTGCCGGAGGAGGCGGTCGCCCTACGGGTACCGTACGAGCGGTGGTCCGTGACCGACCGCACGAAGACGGTGAACGCCTCACCGGCGGTGTTCGGCATCACCGAGGCGGCCCTCGCTCTGCTGGACGACGACACCGCCGCTCCGCTGCGCACCCGCCTCGACGAGGTACGCCGCCGGTCCTACACGCTGGCCGACCACCCGGTGCCGCACGAGCACCTGGACGAACGACTGGCTCTGCGCACCCAGGCCTACGACGTGATGCGCACGGCCACCACCGCGGCAGTGGTGACGGAAGGCGGGCGCGCGATGGCCCTGACCAGCAAGGCCCAACGCCTGGCCAGGGAGGCGATGTTCCTGCTGGTGCAGGGCCAGACCGCCGAGTCGCGGGCCGCGCACCTCGCCTCATTGACGTTCAGCGCATCCGCTTGAAGCCGAGCAGGGTCCGGTACCGCTCCCGTGCGGCGAACTCCGCCATGCTCCACACGGCGGGGCGCCCGACCTCGGCGCACAGGTGAAGGATTTGGCCCTCCCCCACGACGACCCCTACGTGCGCGCCCCACGCTTCGTCGGTGGCGTTGAACAGAACCAGGTCCAGGGGCTGAGCGACCGCGACGCGGCGCGTCAGCCTGGTATCGGCCCACAGGTCGCTGGAGCGCCAGGCAGCGGGTTCCAGGCCGAATACGCCGAACAGTTCGAGAACCGCGTACGCGAACAGCTGGCAGTTGGCGCCGTGGGCGAGGCCCGGCCGGTCGCGTACCGCCGCGGATCCCGGAAACCGCGCACCGGCGTACGGGGTCGCCCACATGTCCGCGGGTATCCGCGCCAGCACGTCAGCCACCGTTGCTCCCTCCCCTCCAGTCCCGCCGACCACTACACATAAAGAAAAAATAAGCGCAGAATGAACGTACGCGGCGCTTACCGCATACCACACCAGAGCGGTCGGGCCTGCAGAGAACAAAGGAGACGAGTCATGGCCGACGTCTCACGCACCAGAGGTGACATCACCACTCACCCAGACGTAGGCGAAATGCGGGATCGGTACGCCCGCATGCTTGGTGGTCGCGATGTGGCGCTCGTGGACGGACCGGTGTTCCTGCTCGGTCTGTACTGCGCTGCATCCCCGTGGATTCTCCACTTCACTACAAGCCAGCCCGCACTCGTGACGCACAACCTCATCATGGGCATCGCTATAGGCCTGCTGGCACTCGGATTCACCAGAGCCCCGGAACGGATGTACGGCCTGAGCTGGGCGATGTCCGCCATAGGCGTGTGGCTGATCATCTCGCCGTGGGTGGTGGGCGAGAGCCCCGACGCGGGCGTCATCGTCAGCAACGTCATCATCGGCGGCCTCGCCGTCGTGCTGGGAGCCGTGTGCGCGGCCGCATCGGCGAAGAGCACACCGAAGGCGTACGAGCAGCGGTAGGAGGACGTCTGCACGGATGAGGGCGGTCGGCCGGTCCGCGCGTACACGTCGCGGGCCGGCCGACGCACGTACGCGGCCGCCCTCAGCCGGTGGGCACGGTCCACGGCTCCACCGGCAGCGGGCTGCCAGTCTCGAGGAAGGACTTGAGGTTGGACAGCACCGCAGGCCAGCCGGACGACACATCGGCCAGCATGGCCTCGTCGGTCAGATCCTCCTCGGTGACAGTGAGCCGAACGATGTTCTCGTGCTTCTGAATATCGAAGGTGATCCGGGAGTACTTCTCCTCCTGCCCCTCGTCCTCGGGTGCGACCCCGGTCAGCACCAGGCGCGTGGGCCGCTCGCTCTCCACGACGGTGCCGACCGCGTCGGCGATGCCGGAGCCGTCCGTACGGCGGTGCTCCCAGCGGGAGCCGGGCCGCCAGTCCGAGACGTTGCTGTGGCCCCAGTACGTGGCGGTCAGGTCGGCGTCGGTGAGCGCGTCCCAGACCTTCTCGGGCGTGCTCTGGATGTAGGTGACGTATACGTATGACGGCTTGTCGGTCATGTCTTCCTCGGCTCGTCGCTTGAGTGCACTCAGCGCACGTAGGCGCGGGCGCTCGAACTTGTCGATCCACCGCTCCTGGATCTCGTGGAGCGGTACGGGGTTGAGGTAGTGCAGCTTCTCCCGCCCCCGCCACACCGTGCTGACCAGGTTGGCGGCCTCCAGAACGGCCAGGTGCTGGGTCACCGACTGACGCGACATGTCGATCCGGGCGCACAACTCCCCCAGCGTCTGCCCGTTGTGCTCGTGCAGCCTGTCGAGCAGCCGTCGGCGCGTCCCGTCCGACAGCGCCTTGAAGACCTGGTCCATCGCCTTACCTCTCCCCGCTTGCCCACTCAACGTTATGCAGGCAATTACTTGCATGTCAACGGGTGCCTTGAAGGTGACGCCCTTGGCCGCCCACGCGGCGTGCGGCATGATCCACGCATGGACATCCGACCGTCGCTTGCCCTGCCGCCACAACTCCGCCTCGAAGGGGACGGGATCCGGCTCCGCGAGTGGTCGGAGGACGATGTGCTCGCTCTGGTCGAGCTGTACGACGACCCGGAGATGGCCCGCTGGACGCCCGTGGCCTCGCCGTTCGACATCGCGGCGGCTCATACGTATCTCGCCGAGGCGTTCGCGGCGCGTGCTCAGGGGCGCAAGGTGCAGTTCGCGATCACCACGGACGGTGTCGTTCCGCGCGGCGAGGTCCTGCTGTTCCGCAACCAGAAAGACGAACGGGACGTCGAACTCGCCTATGGCGTCGGCGCCGCCCACCGCGGCCAGGGCCTGGCCTCCAGAGCCGTGCGCCTCGTAGCGGACTACGCACTGCGCCACATCGACGCCCGGCGCGTGGTCCTGTGCATCGAGGAGGGCAACACGGCGAGCAGAGCGGTCGCGCAGGCCACCGGCTTCACCCTCGTCGACACCGACCCGGTCCTGCGCATGTCGAGGGGACGGGAGGTCCCCTTGCAGACCTGGGCGCGCCTGAACCACAGGGATGGCCCGTAGTCGGAGCCGGGAGTGCACTCACCGTTACGGGGCACTCATAGCGGTAGGGAGTATGACGAAGAGAGGCTGAGATGGAGATCTCGGGCATCATCAGTGCCATCGTGATCGGCATCATCATTGGTGTGCTGGGCCGGCTCGTCGTCCCGGGCCGTCAGCGCATCGGCGTCCTGTGGACCATCCTGGTCGGTATCGCGGCCGCGCTCGTCGGGTCGGGCATCGCCTCGGCCTTCGACGTGGCGGAAACCGAAGGGGTGGACTGGATCGAGTGGCTGATCCAGATCGGCCTCGCGGCGGTGGGCGTCGCCGCGCTGGACCGGTCCAAGGTACGCCGCTGACCACAACGGCCTGCCGCACAGAATCAGCGTCAGCGCAAAACCTGTTGCACGCCGGTCCCCGTCACGGTTGGCTCCTGCGGGATCCCTGAGGGACTTCACCCCCCCCGTAGGCCACAGTGACGGAGACCCCGTGCCGCCTCGCATCACCGCGCTCACCGACCCCGAACCCACCCCGTCCAGCCGGCGGCCGGCCTGGCTCGCGGCCGACGATGAGGGGGTACCAGTCGGGTCCGCCTTTCTGCGGCTCTTCCTGAAGGAGGGGCAGCGGCATCTCGCTGAGCTCGAAGTCACCGTGCACCGGGCCGAGCGGCGCCGGGGCGTGGGCAGCGCTCTGCTGGACGCGGCCGTCGCGGCGGCGCGCAGCGAGGGGCGGCGGTCGGTTCTCGCACAGGCCGAGGAGGGCTCGCCAGGGGATCTGTTCCTGTCGGCGCGCGGCTTCCGCCGGGTGCTGACGCTGACGTACGCCCGGCTGCCGCTGGCCCACGCCGACCTCAGCCGGATCGACGCGATCGCCGAACAGGCGCATGACGACTACCGGTTGATCGAGTGGGAGGGCACCGTGCCGCCCGAACTGGCGCGGACGTACGCCGATTCGCGGCGGGCCATGGACGACATGCCGATGGAGGGCACCGACTACGGCACGGTGGTGTGGGACGTGGACCGCGTGGTGTCGGCGGCGGAGGCGATCGGCAAGCGCGGCGATCTGCTGCACACCGTGGCCGCGGTGGACACACGAGACGGTGCGGTGGTCGGTTTCTCCGAGCTGGTCGTGCCCGGCGACGGGCGGGGCGACGGCCAGCACTACGGAACCGCCGTACTCCCCGAGCACCGCGGACACGGCCTCGCCCGCTGGATGAAGGCCCAGTCGATCCGCCTGGCCCGCCGACGGCACCCGGAGCTCGGCGGACTGCTCACCGACACGGCGGACAGCAACACGCCCATGCGCCGCGTCAACGACACCCTCGGCTATCTGCCCACACACAAGGCCGTGGAGTGCCGGCTCGATCTGTGAGGCGCCTCCCGTCTGTCACCGTGTTCAGCGCGGGTCGTACACGTACGGCGTCGTCGTGGTCAGCGGTACGAAGCCGAGTCGTCCGAGGATGGGGCGGCTCTGGTCGGAGGCGTCGACCTGGAGGTAGCGGTAGCCGCGGTCGGCGGCGATGCGCGCCCGGTGGGCGACGAGGGTGCGGTAGATGCCACGGCCACGCCAAGCCGGGACGGTGCCGCCGCCCCACAGGCCCGCGAACCGGGCGCCCGGCGTGAGTTCCATGCGGGCCGAGCTCACCGGTACGTCTCCGGCGAGGGCGACGACGGCGACGACCGTGTCCAGGTCCGCGTCGAGCTGGGCCAGCAGCTGGTGGCGGAGCAGGGAGCTGTCCGTGCCGAAGGCCTGCTCGTGTACGTCCACCATGAGGTCGACGCCCGCGCGGTCGGTGACGGGGCGGAGTTCGATGCCCTCCGGCGGCTCGGCGTCGAGGCGGAGCTCGCCGCACTCGGCGATCATCAGCGTCTCCTCCGGCTCGGGGGTGAACCCGGCCGCGCACAGCCGCCCGCCCAGGTCCGCCGGCCGGTCGTGCCCGTACAGCTTCCACTCGAACCCGCGGCCGAGGCCTGTGAAATACCGCACCTGCTCGGTGATCGCCGCGTCCACGTCGGCTGCTTCGAGTCGAGACCAGAGGATGCCGTTCCAGCCCTGCTCGGCGCCGACCTGCCGTACGACTGATTCGGCGCGCTCCACCACGGCTCCCGGGCCGTCGGGCCGCGCGCCTTCGCGCATGTCACGGTCGAACAAGGCCAGTACCTCCGCATGATCCATACCGGCACGACACCACGCTGGGGCCGGCCGGGCAACGGAATTACGTGCGACTTCCGAGGCCGCTTCGAACGGGCGGGCCAGGGCCCACGGTTTCAGCCACCCGTGCCTGCCGAGCCGGATGTGAACGTCTCGCACGACCGCGCCGTATGTGACAGTGGCGGGCGGGAGGAATCAGTTTCACGTAGTCGAGGCTTGGAGACATGGTGGCGCAGGACTTGTCGGCCCCCGCACCCGTGGCGGTGTCGGAGCCGCCGACCAGAACGCCGGACAAGCCTCCGCAGGCCCGTCGGGACCCGTACTTCGACAACGCGAAGTACCTCACCATCGTGCTGGTGTGCTGCGGTCACGCCTGGGAGCCGCTGACGCACAGCGGCAGGTTCGCGACAGCGGCGTACCTGATGGTCTACGCGTTCCACATGCCCGCGTTCGCGCTGATCTCCGGCTACTTCTCGCGGAGTTTCGACATGGCGCCGGGCCGGGTGCGCAGGTTGCTGACGGGTGTCGTCGTGCCGTACCTGGTCTTCGAGTGCGCGTACACGATCTTCTACCGCTGGGCGCAGGACGACTGGACCTATCCGTTCAGCCTGCTGGATCCCTGGTATGTGATGTGGTTCCTGGTCGCGCTGTTCATCTGGCGGCTGACCACTCCCGTATGGCTGGCGCTGCGTCGTCCGGTGCCGATCGCGGTGGGGCTCGCCGTGTTCGCCTCGGTCTCACCGGATCTCGGCGGGGACATCTCGATCCAGCGGACCCTGCAGTTCCTGCCCTTCTTCGTGCTCGGCCTCACGCTCCGCGCCGAGCACTTCGAGCGGATTCGTACGCGGCGCGTACGGCTGATGGCGCTGCCGGTGGGCGTGGCCGCGTGCGGGGCGGCGTACGCGGTGGCGCCCTGGTTCGACGCCAAGTGGTTCTACCACCGCAGCAGCGTCGCCAGCCAGGGTGTGCCCCACTGGGCGGGCCTGATCACCACGCCGGCGCTGCTCGCCCTGGCACTGGTGCTGACCGTCTGCTTCCTGGCCTGGGTGCCCAGGCGGCACATGTGGTTCACGGCGCTGGGCGCGGGCACGATGTACGGCTACCTGCTGCACGGCTTCGTCATCAAGTCGTCCCGCTTCTTCGACTGGTACGACCGCCCGTGGCTGCATTCCCCGCTCGGCGAGCTGGCGGTCACGGTGGCCGCCGTCGCTCTCATCACGTTCCTGTGCTCGGGTCCGGTTCGCGCCGTCTTCCGCTTCGTCGTCGAGCCACGGATGGCATGGGCCTTCGGCGAACCGAGAGACACCAAAGAGAAGGCCACAAAGGCCACAGCACCCACAGAGGTCACAGAGGCCTCGGCGCCGACGCGCTGAGCGCTTCGATGCGGAGGATAAGCGCCCTGCGTACGTCACGCTCGCCCAGAGGCGTGGTCGCAGGTGGGCCCTTATCGTGAGCCAGGGGGAATCCCCGGTCCTGGACCGGGGCGTCCCTGGAGGCTTCCCATGCTGTTCACGCACCACCGCTGCGCTTTCGCCGGCGCTGTGACGCTGGTCCTACTGGGAGCCGCGTTGCCGCCACAGGCTCTGCTGGGAGCCGGGGTGCGGACGGTGACCGCGGCCGACCGGCCCGATCAGCCCGAGCTGTCCCGCTTCTACGACCAGAAGATCGACTGGGCCAAGTGCGAGGACGCCGGGATGGGAGTGCCCGAGGATCTGCAGTGCGGCAAGGTGACCGTTCCGCTCGACTACGCGAAACCGGACGGCGAAACGCTCGACATAGCCATGGCCCGCTTCAGGGCGACGGGCGATTCCAGGGGCTCCGTACTGCTGAACTTCGGCGGCCCCGGCGCCTCGGGAGTCAGTGAACTCACCGCAGGCGGCGACGACTTCATGGGCCTGACGAACGGCTACGACGTGGTGACCTTCGACCCGCGCGGCGTCGGCAGAAGCTCACCGGTCAGCTGTGGTGACGGCATGGCCCCGCCACCGGATCCAACGGACGGCCCCACCGAGAGCCCCCAACCGGACAGCGACAATCCGCAAGCCGCGCTGAAGCTGCTCAGGAAGTCCGCCGACGCCTGCGAGAAGCATTCCGGGCCCGTGCTGCCGCACATCGGCACGGTCAACGTCTCCCGGGACCTGGACATCATGCGCGATGCCCTCGGCGACAAGAAGCTCAACTATCTCGGATTCTCGTACGGGACGCGGCTGGGCGCTGTCTACGCGGCCCAGTTCCCGGACCGGACCGGCCGCTTGGCGCTCGACGGCGTGGACACCCTCACCGAGCCGCTCAGTGAGCAGGCCCTCGCCAACACCGAAGGACTGCAGACCGCGCTGGACGACTTCCTCACCTGGTGCACCGACGACATCAGCTGCGCGTTCGGCCAGGATCCGCGCACGGCCAGGGAGCACATGGTCGACCTGGTCCGCTCGCTGGACGAGAACCCCCTGCCCACGGAGTTCGGCACCCCCTTCTCCGGCCAGGACCTCGCGGGCGCCCTCGGACAGGCCCTCTACAGCAAGGAGTTGTGGCCGGCGCTCTCGCAGGCGCTCAGATCGCTGATCGAGGACGGCGACCCGCGGGGGCTCCTGCGGTTCACCGGCGGCGGCATCGCGGCGGCCCGCAACGGCGGGCTCGTCGACGAGGCGGACATCCCCATGGACAACCTCCAGTCCGCGCTCATAGCCATCAACTGCGCGGACGATCCCGACCGCCCCACCGCCGCCCGCATCACCAGGAACCTCGACCGGCTGCGCGCCGAGTACGAGGAGGCCTCACCGGTCTTCGGCCGCTACCGGCTCACCCAGATGCTCATGTGCTACGGCCGCCCCAAGGGCACCGACTTCATCCGCGAGGACGTACGCGACGTCGACACCCCGAAGATGCTCCTCGTCGGCACCCGCGGCGACCCGGCGACCCCGTACCGCTGGACCGTGGAGACCGCGAAGCGGCTCGGCCCGTCGGCCGTGGTGCTCGACAACAAGGGCGAGGGCCACACGGGATACGGTTCGTCGAAGTGCGTGCACGAGAAGGTCGACGACTTCCTGCTGTACGGCTCGCTCGCGGACGCCGGAAGCTCCTGCGGGGCCGAGGAGCGACCGCCGTCCTGAACGCGGTCAGCTGCGGGCCGCGGCAGGCCCCGTACATATGCCCCACTCTCACGGCCCGAGGCACGGCATCGACGCTCGCATATGCGCTCGTCGAACACGCGAATGAAAGAGTCCGCGGGCGCCGCCACAACTCCACCAACTCGCCTATCCTGTCTACGATTTACTCACTCCCGCGACTAATCCATCCGCACGAGTCGGGCACTCCGGGAGGACGTAGGCATATGCCACAGGCACCAGTGCATCGCGTCTTGCCAAATCCCTTACAGCGCGTCGCGGGCTGTGCAAGAGTCGTAACGGTCCTTCCCTCAGCCTTGGTCGTACCGGGCCTGTATCGGAGTACGTCATGCCGTCCCATCTCTCGGCGGACCACCCAGCCGCCCAGCCGCCCCCACGCGGCTCGGTCGACGCGCTGATCTCGCAGACGCGTCGGCTGCGCGGCGACGTGGACGCCGTGCGACGTGACGCACAGCAGGACGACACGGACCCCGAAGGGCGCTGGCAGCGCGCGCTGTACGATCTCGCGCTGCACCAACTGAACGATCTGGACGAGCACTTGGCGCAGTTGCGGGACGGCCCGCCGCCGGTGCCCGCGACACCCGACACGACGGCTCCCGTCGTACGGACCGTGCCGACCCCTTCTCGGCACGGCTCACTGCTCAGCCGGGTCGGCAGCGCCGAGTGGAACCTGCTGACCGACGAGGCGAGCTGGTCCGGCGAGCTCTACCAGATCCTCGGCCGCGACCCCGCCGCCCCCGCACTCACCCTCGACGAACTGCCGTCCGTCGTGCTCGACGAGGACCGGCCGAAGCTGACGGTGATGGTGACGGACTGCCTCATCGACGCCAAGCCGATCGACGGGGAGTTCCGGATCGTGCACCCGGACGGCACCGTACGGACCGTGCACATGATGGGCGAGCCCGTGCTCGCAGCCGACGGCAGCACCGCCTCGATGTGGGCCGTGCTGCGGGACGTCAGCGAACTGCGCCGCAGCCAAAGGACGGTGCGCGAGACCCGTGACTCGCTGCAACGCCAACGGCATATCGCGCAGACCGAGCACCGGCTCGCGGTCGAGCTGCAGGAAGCTGTGCTGCCGCCGTGGCGCGGCTCCCTGCGGCTCCCGCACCAAGGGCCGCCGGCCCTGGATGTCGCCGCCCGCTATCTGCCCTCCTCGACGAGCGCGCTGATCGGCGGCGACTGGTACGACGCCCTCGAACTGCCCGGCGGCGAAACGATGTTGAGCGTGGGTGAGCTCACCGGGCATGGCACCACCGTCACTTCGGGCATGGCGATGCTCCTCGGCGCGGTGCGCGGCATGGCCATGGCGGGCAGCGAACCTCGCCAACTCATGGCCTGGCTGAACCAGTTACTGGACGCCTCGGTCCAGCCGGCCCTGGGCAGCGCACTGTGCTGCCGCTACCGGCCCGACACCCGGGCGTTGGTGTGGGCGCAGGCGGGGCACCCCGCCCCCCTGCTGTTCCGCAACGGGACGGGGCGCGCGCTGACGCCGCCCGACGGTGTCCTGCTCGGCGCGACCTCGGGCGCTGCCTATGGGCAGGCCGAAGAGCCGCTCGAACCGGGCGACCTGCTGCTCCTGCACACCGATGGACTGGTCCCCGGGCGCAGTCGTGACGCGACAGTGGACCGCCTCCTCGACCTGGCCCCCCGCTTCGGCGAGGCGCGTTCCGCACAGGACTGCGTACGGACGGTCGTGGAGGAGTTCGGCGAGCGGGAACGCGAGGATGACGCCTGCGTACTCATCGCCAGGGTCGCCAACTGACCACGCGTTCACATGTGTTCAGTTCACCGAGCATGCGTTCAGTTCACCGCGCACGGTCCCCCTATGCCCGTGCGCTGTTGCCGCCCCGGATGTTCAGGCCCTTGGGCAGCGACAGTTTGATCTCCTCACGCAGTTCCTGGATCTTCGGGTAGCTGGAGTACTGACCCGTCAGCCGGTACATCTCACGCAGCCGGTCCCAGGTGCGATGGGAGGAGTTCGAACCCATCGAGGTCAGGGCCAGGCGTGCGTACCGGTCGGCCTGTTCGGGGTCGTCGGCGATGAAGCAGGCGGACGCGAGCGAGATGTGGTCGAAGATCTGCGACCGGTCCCGGCCCTTCTCGCGCAGCTTGAGCGCCTCCTTCGCATGGCGCTGTGCGATGGCGGCAGCCGCAGGCTCGTGCTCAGCGAGCGTCCGGTAGGCCAGGGCCTGCATACCGTGCAGGTCCGCCTCGTCGAAGAGCTGCATCCAACTCGGCGCCGGTACGTCGTTCTTGTCCGAGACGAAGAGTTCCTCCGCCTCTCCGAGGGTGCGCCGCATGGCCTGGCCCTTGCCCAGCGAGGCCTGAGCCCAGGCTTCGATGGTGTAGAGCATGGCCTTGGTGCGCGGCAGCACCTCGTCACCGGAGCCCGACTTGGCGAGCTTCATGAGGTCGAGTGCGTCGTCGGGCCGCCCCAGGTGCACCATCTGGCGTGCGGCGCGGGAGAGCGCCTCGCCGGCGCGGGGCCGGTCACCGCCCTCACGGGCGGCGTGGGCGGCGATGACGAAGTACTTCTGGGCCGTGGGCTCCAGGCCGACGTCGTGCGACATCCAGCCCGCGAGGACGGCGAGGTTGGCGGCGACGCCCCACAGGCGCCGCTGGAGATGGTCGGGATGTCGGTAGGCGAGCATGCCGCCCACTTCGTTGAGCTGTCCCACGACAGCCTTGCGTTGCAGCCCGCCGCCGCGGGCCGCGTCCCAGGCCCGGAACACCTCGACCGAGCGCTCCAGTTCCTCGATCTCCTGTGACCCGATGGGGGCGGCCTCATAGCGGTCGTACCCGGCGGGGTCGGCGTGCAGGGGGTCGTGGATTACGGGAGCGTCGGCCGAGAGAGCCGGGTCGGAGTGCAGCCAGTCGTGCATGGCGCTGCTGAGTGCGGATCCTGCGGCGAGCGCGGCGCCCGCGCCCACCAAGCCGCGTCGGTTGAGCATGAGGTCCATTCCCGTGAATTCGGTGAGGACCGCGGCAGTCTGCTCGGGCGTCCACGGCACTCCGTCGGGATGTTCCGCACTCCCGTCGCCCGGCCGTTTCCCCGTACGCCCGTGCCGGACCAGACCGAGGTCCTCGATGGTCACGACACGGCCGAGACGCTCGGTGAACAGCGCTGCCAGCACCCGCGGAACGGGATCGCGCGGGATTTCTCCCATGTCGATCCAGCGCCGCACCCGCGAGGTGTCGGTCGCCAGCTGGGGGTGGCCCATGGCCGCCGCCTGCCGGTTGACCAACCGCGCGAGCTCGCCTTTGGACCAGCCGGCCAGGCCGAACAGATCCGCCAGACGGGTGTTGGGTTGTCCGCTCACGTCAAGCCCCCAGGTTCTCGGCTGAGTTGACAGTAACCCCGTGTCAGTTGCTGCGGGACTATTCGCCAGGGTTCGCCAGGGTGCGCCAGATGGTGTGCCAGTGCGCATCGGGTGTCAGGTAGGAACGCGCCACCCCGACCCGGTCGCCGTAGGGACATTCCCCAGGGTGCACCGAGGCGGCCGGGGCGGGTAGCGCGGTAACTCGCAGGCACACGAAGGGATCCGTATCACCCATGTACGCAGCATCGTCCTCCGTGTCCGCCCCGCCCCGGTCGCTGCGCCCGCGTCCACAGGCTCCTCGAGCTGGGGAGTCGCCGAGGGCGGGCGGCGGCCCTTATCTGGACCCCGCGCGTCAGGGGTCACCCGTGCTCGGCGCCGGCCGGACGCAGCGCGTACCGGGGGTCGGTACCCAACCCCTCAGCGGGAGACTCGACTTGTCCGGCCCCCAGGGCGCGCAGCTGCGCACGGCGATCGCCTCGGTGCACCGGATCTGTCCGGAGTTCGCTCCGGTGCAGGTGCTGCGCCGCAGCGGCCGTGCGGTGCTCCTCGTCGGAACGACAGGGCGCAGCACCGCCGTCGCCAAGTGTTTACTGGACCAGTCTCCAGTCTGGGCCGAGCGGATCCGCCATGAGATAGCGGCATACCGCTCGTTCGTGCGGCACCGGCCTCCGGTGCGGGTGCCACGGCTGATCGCGGCGGATCCGGACAACTGCACACTGGTCATCGAGCGGATGCCCGGGCGGGTGGCGGCACTGCAGCGACACCCGGCGGAGGCCCCGCCGCGCGCGGACATCAGGGCGGCGCTGGGCGCGGTCTGCCGGCTCAACTCGTGGCGCCCGCCGGCCGGGACGTTCGACGCCCCGCTGGACTACGCGGCGCGGATCTCCCGGTATCACGAGCTGGGGCTGCTCACCGACCGCGACATGGGCGATCTCCAGAAGCTCGTGCACGGCATCGCGCACTCGGCGGGGCGCCAGGGGATGGGCCAGTTCTGCCACGGCGACGCCTTGCTGTCGAACATCCTGATCTCACCGGCCGGTCCAGTGCTGGTGGACTGGGAGCACGCGGGCTGGTACCTGCCGGGCTACGACCTGGCGACACTCTGGTCGGTCCTCGGCGACGCGCCGGTTGCCCGCCGCCAGATCAGCCAGCTCGCACAGCAGGCGGGCCTCGCGGCACGGGACGCGTTCCTGGTGAACCTGATGCTCGTACTGACCCGTGAGATCCGTACGTACGAGACGGCCGTGCAGCGTTCGATGCACGAGGCGACCCCGGTACCACCGGGCCCCGCCCACCCGGGCGCCGTGCCGTCCGGAGAGGAGCAGCGGCTGCTGCTGAGGCGGCTGCACGATGACTGCCAGCTGGCGCGGAGGGCGGTTCGGGCGGCGGTGGGCACGCGCTGAACGGGGGACGCAGTCCGCGGTGGCCTGGGCTCAGGCCACCGCGGACTGCGTCATAGATGTGGCCGTTTGCCCAGCAATCGCCGCGCGCACCTGCTCAAGCAAGGTGCACGATCGGGCCCCGTAGGCGGCGCGTGGCTGTGACATGTGCGGTTCTGCCGCCGGGCGCGACCCGCGCCCCGTAAGGGGCGCGGGGAACTGCGCGACCAGCAGACCCGCAGTCGAACTGCACTCAAGCGGCCGCTCAGCCCTCCTCGCCCCACACATACCGCCGCCCAGCAACCGCTTTGAACGTAACCTCCCCCTCCGGCAGGAGCCCACTGCGGACAGTGAGCCGCCGCGTCCGCGACGCGACCAACGCGACGCGAGTCGCACGTCCATCGACCCAGTCGATATCAACCGTGGCGCCGCCACGAGCGCGCAGACCGCGGACCGAGCCGTCAGGCCAGGTAGCGGGCAGCGCAGGCAGCACCTCGATCACGTCGTACTGGCTCTGCAGCAGCATCTCGACCATCCCGGACGTGGCCCCGAAGTTGCCGTCGATCTGGAACGGCGGATGGGTGTCCCAGAGGTTCGGCAGGGTCGAGAACTTGAGCTGTTCGCCGAGCATCTTGTGGGCGTGATCGCCGTCGCGCAGCCGCGCCCAGAAGTTGATCTTCCAGGCCTTGGACCAGCCGGTGCCGCCGTCACCGCGCGCCGTGAGCGAGACCTTCGCGGCGTCGGCCCACTTGGTGCCGGGCTCGATCTGCCGCCCGGGGTGCAGGGCGTAGAGATGCGAGACATGCCGATGCTCGTCATCCGGGTCGTCCAAGTCGGCTTTCCACTCTTGGAGTTGGCCCCAGGAGCCGATACGTAGGCCGGGGTCCACCTCGGCCAGTGCCTTCTCGAGGGACCGGCGGAAGGCGGGCGAGTCGCCCAGGATGCCGGCCGCTTCGAGGGTGTTGGTCAGCAGGTCGTACACGATCTGCTGGGACATGGCGGCGCCGGCCGTGAAGTCGCCGTGCTCGGGCGAGTAGCTGGGCGTGACGACCAGCGTGCCGTCGCGCGGATCGGTGCGCAGATTGTCGAGCCAGAACTCGGCGGCCTCCTTCATCACCGGGTACGCGGTCCTGCGGAGGTAGTCCGTTGAGCCGCCGAACCGGTAGTGCTCGTACATCTGCCCCGTGAGCCACGCCGCCGCCTCGGGGAACCAGAAGGCGGTCGCCCAGTCATGCACGCCGGTGAAGCCGTACGGGTTGGTCTCGTTGTGCACGACCCAGCCGCGCGAACCGAACATCTCCTTGGCGGTACGGCGCCCCGGTGCGCGCAGGGCTTCCACGAAGCGGTCGTACGGGGCTGTCGTCTCGGCGAGGTTCGCGGCCTCGGCGAGCCAGTAGTTCATCTGGATGTTGATGTTGGTGTGGTAGTCCGCCGACCACGGGGGCGAGGTGCTGTTGTTCCAGACGCCCTGGAGGTTGGCCGGCAGTGAGCCGGGGCGCGAGGAGGCGATGAGGAGGTAGCGGCCGTACTGGAAGTAGAGGGCTTCCAGGGCTCGGTCCGCGGAGTTCGCGCCGCCGGTGTAGTTCGCGAGGAGCCGGTTCGTGGGCACATCGGCGGGGACGCTCTGGCCGATGTACAGGGTGACCCGGTTGAACAGGGCGCGGTGGTCGCGGACATGGCGGACGACGAGGGACTGGTAGCGCTCGCCGACCCTGTCGATGGTCCGGGTGACGGCGGCGTGCGGATCCTCGCCGCGGTAGTCGGGGTACGTGTCGGCGTAGTCCGTACCCGCGGCCAGCACGAACCAGGCGCTGTCGGCCCCCGTCACGGTGATCGTGCCGTCGGCGTTCGAGGTGACGGTGCCGCCTTCGCTGCGTACCCGGACCTGGGCCTCGAAGCGCAGCCCGTTGTCCTTCAGCGCGCCGCGCACCGTGAGCCGCCCGCCCGCCGCGGTGACCGTGAAGTCGCTGCGGGGCGAGGCGTAGCGCAGGGTGAAGGTGACCTTGCCGGGGCGGTCCGCGCTGAGCCGCCCCACGATCACACCGTCTGGGTAGGAGGCGAAGAACTCCCTTTGGTGGCGCACCTGTTGGTGGGTATAGACGACCGTCGCGACGGCGTTGGAGATGTCGAGTTCCCGGCGGTACGAGTCCGGGGTGGCCGTCGGCGCGTCTGGGATGTCGAGGTACAGATCGCCGAAGGTCTGATGGGCGCCGTACCCGACACGCGGCTGCCCCAGCTTGTCGGCAACGCTCTCCGGGTCGAGCCGGGTCTTCGCGTCGAGCTCGTCCTGCATGGCAGTGATCGCGCCCGGCCGTGCCTCGCGCCAGTTGCCATGGTCGTAACCCTGGGCCGATCCGGGGCCGCCGGTCCACAGGGTCTTCTCGTTGAACTGAAGCCGCTCGGAGGCGAGCGCGCCGAACACCGTGGCGCCGAGGGCGCCGTTGCCGATGGGCAGGGCCTCGCGTTCCCAGTCGGCGGCCGGAGAGGCGTACCACAGCCCCATCGGCTCCTGCCGCGATACATCGGAGGAGTCGGCGGCGGCCACTCCTTCTGTGACGAGGCTCCCGCCCAGAGCCAGACCGACCGCCCCGCCAACTGTCGTCTTCAACGTGGTTCTTCGGGATATCTCATGCGACTCACGTGAATCATGCAGCTCATGCGACATGGCTCAGGACGCTAAAGGTCCGATCACCTGCTGACAATAGTCATGACGCAGCGTGCGGAATCCCGAACAACTCCGCTAGGACAAGTCCCGCACAAGAGGGACAAGAGGGCCGTCGATCGTCGATTTCAGCCCTGCTGGAACAGCTCCGCGGGCAGCGGCTTCAGCAGCGCGTACAGATCGTCGGTGATGGGCCGGTCCCAGGCGGCGATGGTCACCAGGACGCCGTCGCTGCGGTCGAACTGCACACAGGAGATCCGCGCCTCGGATAGCTTGAGGCGGCGCACGATCAGGAGGTTGTCCCCCTGCATCACCGGCGTGTCCTCGGCCCCGACGACGGTGACCTCCTCGTCGTTCTCCAGCGCCAGCAGCAGCTGAGCCACCTCGAACGGGATCTCGTCCTCGCCGACGTCCCGAGCCGGAGAGCCCTCCGGCAGATTCCCGATGATCATCGCAGGCCCACGGCCACCAAAGAGGTCGTAACGCAGGAACACACCCTGGCAACTGCCGTCGGGCGCGGGCAGCAGGCCCGCACCGAGATTGCCCGGCCAGTCCCCCGGGTCCATGGCCAGAACATCGAAGTCGGGCCCGGCGGGCGTAGCACTGCGGCGGCGGAGGAAGGACATGTCGCCATGGTACGTGCAAGTCGGGGCGCGACGACGCTCCGCTCGGGTGGAGGGGGAGGCCTGAGGACACCGCCCCTGGCCCCCGAAACCGGTCGCTTCTCCGCTGCGGGCCGGATGTGGCCGGTCACAGCCCCGCGCCCCCCAACGAAGCACGTGCCCCCAGCGAGTGGCAGCGAGACTGGCTACAGTTGCCGTGGCCATGATCAGACAAGGTGTACTCGACTACTGGCGCGGTCGGCTCGATCGCGTACCCGACGAGGTGTGGGAGCATCCCGCACCGGAAGTCCTGCTGCTGCCGGAGAACGCACTCACCGAAGTGCCCGCCCGAATCGGCACCCTCAGCACGCTGCACACGCTGGATCTCGGGCACAACCGCCTCACCGAGGTCCCCGACGAGCTGGGTGACCTGACAGGCCTCACGCGCTTCCTCTATCTGCACGACAACCAACTCACCGCGCTGCCCGAGTCGTTGGGCCGTCTCACCCGGCTTGCCTACCTCAACGCCGGCGAGAACCGCCTCACCGCGCTGCCGGAGTCCCTGGGATCGATGACGGGCCTGGTGGAGCTGCGCGCCCAGCACAACCTGCTCATCGAACTGCCCGCCTCGCTTGGCGAGTTGGCATCGCTGCGCGAGCTGTGGCTGCGCGGCAATCAGCTCACGGCGCTCCCCGACTCCGTACGCGATCTGCGGGAACTGCGGGAACTCGAGCTGCGCGAGAACGAGTTCACAGCCGTGCCCGAAGCGCTGCGCGAGCTGCCCTTGTTGCGGCGGCTAGACCTGCGGGCCAATCGGATCAGCGAACTGCCTTCCTGGATCGCGGAGTTGCCGTCGCTGGAAAAGCTGGACCTGCGATGGAACGCCGTCGAGGTCCCGGCCGGAGTGCGGCGGGACCTCGAAGGGAGTGGATGTGTCGTGCTGTGGTGAGGTGGCGGCTCAGCTTGCCTCACCGGTCGACTCGCCGGCCGGTGGCACCACCGCCACCGGGCTCGCCGCATGCAGCAGTACCGCCTGGGTGACCGAGCCGATCATGCGGATGGGGGCCAGTAGGCGTCGGCGGTGGCGGCCCACCACCATGAGGTCGGCGTCCTGGGAGGCAGCGACCAGGTGTCCGGCGGCGTCGCCCGGTGCCACCTGCACATCGACGCGGACGTCGGGGTGCCGTTCGCGATGCGGGGCCACGAAGCCGTCGGCCAGGGTTCGGGTGCCGGTTTCGATGGCCTGCTGGTCGATGGTGGAGGTGGTGATGAAGTCGCCGGGGACGGCCCACATCTGGAGCGGCCACGCGTAGGCCGCGACCACATGCACGCGGGCCGCGCGGCGGGCGGCCTCGGCGAACGCGAAGGCGAGGCTCGCCTCGTCGGGGCCGTCGACGTGCAGGCCGACCACCACGCGCGGGCCCGGTTCGGCGGGACCGTTCGCGTGCACCTGGCGTCCGGGCCGGGGCACCACGACGACGGGGCACTCCGCGTCACGCGCGGCGGCCATGCTGTTCGAGCCGAGGATCAGACTGGCGAAGCCGCCGCGGCCACGGGAGCCGAGCACCAACAGCTGGGCGGCGGAGCCGAGTTCGGGGAGTACCGCCGCGGGGGCGCCCTCCAGTACGGCGTACTCCGTCGCCGGCCGCTCCGTCCGGCTCTCCAGGCGGGTGCGTACGCCTCGCAGGACCGGGTCCTCGTCCGGCTCCGGCGGCGCGGCGGGCAGGACCTCGGGCGTGGCCCAGGGCGCGTACTGCCGCACATGGACGACGCACAACGGCGCTCCGCGCATCCGGGCGGCGTCAAAGGCCCACTCCAGAGCGCGCAGGCTGTCGTCCGAACCGTCGACCGCCGCGATGACGGGCAGGGTGCTCATGGGATGACTCGCCTCCGGAACAACGCCGTCTGTTCTCCGGAGCCACCTTCACTCAGGCATGGCCCCAGGTCGGGAGAGAAGACCGCGTGTCCGGGAACGAGGACGAAAACATCCCTCTGCCGTGCGTCAGGTGAGGTCGAACTCCCCCTCCCGTGCCCCCGACACGAACGCGCCCCACTCCGCGGGCGTGAAGATCAGGGAAGGGCTTTCGGGGCGGCCACTGTTGCGCATTGCGATGAAGCCCTCGACAAAGGCGATCTGGACATCCCCCAGCCCACGGCTGCTGGAGCGCCAGTCGGCATTGCTGAGGTCAAGCTCCGGCTTGTCCCAGCCTGCGAGCGGATGCTGCTGGATGGTGCTCTCGGCCACGTCCGTGCTCCTCCCGGTTCGTCGTCCGCGGCCAGCCTAGCGATCGGGTCCCGCCAGGCACAGGCCACGTGAGGGCCACAGTTCAGGAGGTGGGCGGTTCGGCCCCCACCAGCCACATCGAGAAGAACTGGGAGCCGCCGCCGTAGGCGTGCCCCAGCGCCCTGCGCGCCCCGTCGACCTGGTGTTCTCCCGCTTGGCCGCGAACCTGAAGGGCCGCTTCCGCGAAGCGGATCATGCCGGACGCACCGATCGGATTCGTGGACAGGACACCGCCGGACATGTTGACGGGCAGGTCCCCGTCGAGTTCCGTCACTCCGGACTCGGTGAGTTTCCAGCCTTCGCCCTCGGCGGCGAACCCGAGATTCTCAAGCCACATGGGCTCGTACCAGGAGAACGGCACATACATCTCCACGGCGTCGATCTCCCGGCGCGGGTCGGTGATCCCCGCCTGCTGGTACACGTCGGCCGCGCAGTCCTTGCCGGCCTGCGGCGAGACGCTGTCCTTGCCCGCGAACATGGTCGGCTCGGAGCGCATCGCGCCGCCGTGCATCCAGGCGGGCGGCCGGGGCGAACGGGCCGCCCCCGCACGGTCGGTGAGCACCATCGCGCAGGCGCCGTCCGAGGACGGGCAGGTCTCGGAGTAGCGGATCGGGTCCCACAGCATGGGCGAGGCCTGGACCTTCTCCAGCGTGATGTCGTGCTCGTGCAGATGCGCGTACGGGTTCTTGAGCGCGTTGCGGCGGTCCTTGTACGCGACCAGGGAGCCGACGGAGTCGGGTGCGCCGGTGCGCCGCATATAGGCGCGTACGTGCGGGGCGAAGAAGCCGCCCGCGCCGGCCAGCAGCGGCTGCTGGAAGGGGATCGGCAGGGACAGACCCCACATGGCGTTCGACTCGGACTGTTTTTCGTAAGCCAGGGTCAGGACGGTGCCGTGGACGCGTCCGGCGATCAGGTTCGTGGCGACGAGCGCGGTTGAGCCGCCGACGGATCCCGCGGTGTGCACGCGCAGCATGGGTTTGCCGACCGCGCCGAGGGCGTCGGCAAGGTACAGCTCGGGCATCATGACGCCCTCGAAGAAGTCGGGCGCCTTGCCGATGACGACGGCGTCGATGTCCGCCCACGTCAACTCGGCGTCGTCCAGGGCGCGTTGGGCGGCCTCGCGGACGAGTCCCGCAATGGACACATCCCGGCGCGCGGCGACATGCTTGGTCTGGCCGACCCCGACGACGGCCACGGGCTCCTTGCTCATCGGGCCTCCCCTTCGAGTACGGCAACCAGGTTCTGCTGCAGACACGGTCCTGAAGTGGCGTGCGCGAGCGCGCGCTCGGACTCGCCGCGGTGGATACGGGCCGCGGCCTCACCGATGCGTATGAGCCCGGCGGCCATGATCGGGTTGGTGGCGAGCGCTCCCCCGGAGGGGTTGACCGCGACGTCCTCGCCCAGCCGCAGCGCCTTACGCAGGACCACCTCCTGGGAGGTGAAGGGCGCGTGCAACTCGGCGGTGTCGACGGGCCGTTCGAAGGCGCCCGCCTTCTCGGCGGCGAGCCGCGTGGACGGTGAGTCGGTCAGATCACGCACGCCGAGACCATGCGCCTCGATACGGTGATCGATCCCCCGGATCCAGGCGGGCCGCTCGCACAGCTCACGGGCCCGCTCTCCCGCCGCGAGGATCACGGCCGCAGCCCCGTCGCCGATGGGCGGGCAGTCGCCGGTACGGAGCGGACGTACGAGGTACTCCCCCTGCGGCACCGAACCCCTCAGCTGGGCATGGGAGTTGGCGCGCGCGTCCTCACGACTGCGGGCGGCGACGGAGGCGAGCGCGGGCTCGTCCGTCTCCCCCGCGTCGATGAGTGCCTGCGCCTGAAGGGCGGCCAGGGCCACGGAGTCCGGCCACAGGGGCGCCACGTAGTACGGGTCGAGCTGCCGGGTCAGCACATCGCGTACGGAGCCGGGTGAGGACTTGCCGTACGAGTACACGAGCGCCGTGTCGGCGTCCCCGGTGAGGAGCTTCGTCCAGGCCTCGTACAACGCCCACGCCCCGTCCATCTCGACATGCGACTCGGAGATCGGCGGCCAGGCACCGACCCCGTCGAGCGCCATGGTGAAGGAGAAGGCGCGGCCCGCGAGATAGTCCGTGGAGCCGGAGCAGGTGAAGCCGATGTCGCTGGTCTTCATGCCCGTCCGGTCGAGAACGTCATGCAGCACCGGCATGAGCATCTCCACCTCGGAGAACTCGTCACTGGTGCGCCGGTGATCGGTCTGCCCGAAGGCGACCACGGCGATCTCACGCATCACACCAGCTCCTTGTACGTGTCGTAGTCCGCGTCGGGCTCCCCGGTCGGCCGGTAGTGGTCGGGATAGCGGCCACCGTCCGTCCACACCGGCTCGACCCGCAGCCCCATGCGCACCTGGTCGTAGGGAATTCCGCCGATACGGCCGTGCAGCGCGAGGTCGGCGCCGTCGAGCGCGATGTGCCCGTAGACGTACGGGACTTCGATGTCCAGGTTCTTCGCCTTGATGTTCACGATGCAGAACGTGGTGACCGTGCCTCCCGGCCCCACCTCGACCTCCTCCACGGTGGCCACCCCGCAGGTGGGACACGCACCCCTCGGCGGGACGTACACCTTGCGGCAGGACGGGCAGCGTTCGCCGACGATCCGCCGGTCGGAGAGCGCGTTGATGTAGCCGGACTGGGCGCGGCCGGGTGAGTAGGTGTAGTCGAGGCGGGCGGGGGCGACGATGCCGGTCACCATGTCCTCGAACTGCCCGTCGTGACCGGCGGGTTCGGGTGCTTCCGCCCTGTCGTACGGCTCGAAGCAGGCGATGTCCGTGATGGCGCCGGACCGTTCCTCGGCCCACCGGATACGGACGCGCATCCCGGTACGTACGGCATCGGGGCCGGGGGCGTCCAGAGCGTGCAGGAGGGAGGCGTCGGCCCCGTCGAGCTTCACCAGAACCCAGGCGAAGGGGGTGTCCAGGGGCTGACCGCGGCGAGGGGCATGGTTCCAGGCCCAGGTGGTGACGGTGCCGGTAGGAGCCACCTCGACGAGGTTCCGGATCTCCTCGGAGGTGACGGGGTCGTACTCGACGGGCGGGACGAGGGTCCTGCCGTCGCCGGTCTTCACACCAAGGACGACCCGCTCGCGCAGACCGGTGAGGAAGGCGCTCTGGACAGGGCCGAGGGAGCGGGTGAAGGGAAACTCGACGACGAGGGGGGCTTTGAGCACTTCGGGCACGGGGTCTCCTCGGGGGACGGGGGGCAGGGCCCTTGGAGGGGGCCGCCCCGTAGGGGGCGCGGGCTGTCGGCGGCGCGGGCTGTGAAACGTGGGGTGCGACCAGCGCCCCATTAGGGGCGCGGGGAACTGCGCGACCAGCCACAACGAACCCGCAGGTGTCGGACTGCCGTACCAACGGAGTTACTCTCGCCGGTACACCGGCGGCCGCTTCTCGGCAAAGGCGCGCGAACCCTCCTTCGCATCAGCCGTATCGAAGATCGGCCACCCCCGCTTCAGCTCGGCAGCCAGCCCATCAACCTCGGTCATCTCAGCGGTCTCGTACACAGAGGCCTTCACCGCCTCAACGGCCAACGGTCCACACGCATTGATCTGCTCGGCAATGGCAAGGGCCTTCTCCAGAGCCGTTCCATCGGGCACGACATGCCCGATCAGCCCGATGTCGGCGGCCTCCCGAGCCGAGTACGCCCGCCCGGTCAGCAACATCTCCAGCGCATGAGTCCTCGGAATCTGCCGCTGCAGCCGCACCGTCGAGCCCCCGATCGGAAACAGCCCACGCTTCACCTCGAAGAGCCCAAAGGTCGCGGACTCCCCCGCGACCCGGATATCGGTGCCCTGCAGCATCTCGGTACCGCCGGCCACACAGTGGCCCTCAACCGCGGCGATCACCGGCTTCCGCGGCCGGCGATGCCGCAGCATCGCCTTCCAGTGCAGATCGGGGTCGGCCTTGAGCCGGTCCCGGTACTGCTGCCCCTCCATGCCTTTGCCGGCCAGGGCCTTGAGATCCATGCCCGCGCAGAACGTGCCGCCCGCGCCGGTGAACACGATCGAGCGGATCGCGTCGTCCTCGTCGGCCTCGACCCAGCCGTCGTAGAGGCCGACCAGCATCGGCAACGAGAGGGCGTTCTTGGCCTCGGGCCTGTTGAGTGTGAGTACCAGTGTGGCGCCTTCGCGCTGCACGGTGAGGTGTTCGGTCCCACCCATGACGGTCCTCCTGTCTCGGGACGAGAACAGGTTGCAGTAGGTGCCGGGGCAGTTCAAGGGTTTTCTGACACGCAGTCAGATTTCTTCTGCGCGGACCCTTCACAGTTGGGGCGGGCTTTGCTCTGATGACGTCGAACCGAAGGACACATGCATCTCTGAATCGTCTTGTCGATCGTTTGCCGGGGTCAGGAGGAGCGGTGGAGTACAACCTTGCCGACCTGTTCGAGTCGATCGTCGACGTGGTGCCCGACCGCGAGGCGCTCGTGTACATCGACCACCCCGGCACGGGCGCGGAGCGCCGACTCACTTACGCCGAACTGGACGCGGCGGCCAACCGCATCGCGCACCACCTGATCGACAGCGGCGTACGCCCCGGTGAGCACCTCGGGCTGCACCTCTACAACAGCGTCGAATATCTGCAGACCGTGCTCGGCTGCCTGAAGGCGCGGATCGTGCCGGTCAACGTCAACTACCGCTACGTGGAAGAAGAGTTGGTCTACCTCTACCGTGACGCGGATCTGGTGGCCCTGGTCTTCGACGCGGAGTTCACCGAGCGGGTGGCGGGGGCGCTGCCGCGCGCGGAGAAGCTGCGGCATCTGGTGCGCGTGGGGGCCCCGGCTCCGGACGCTCCGACCCTGTCCGCGGTGGACTTCGCCAAGGCCGAGGCCTCAGGGTCCGCCGAGCGGGACTTCGCGCCGCGCTCGGCCGACGACCAGTTCATCATCTACACCGGCGGCACGACCGGCATGCCCAAGGGCGTGATGTGGCGTCAGGAGGACCTGTTCTTCTCGGGTTTGGGCGGCGGCGCCCCGACCGGAGAGCCGGTCAAGAAGCCGGAAGAGCTGGCCGAGCGGGTCGCGGCCGGCGGTGACGGGATCACGTTCCTCCCCGCTGCACCGCTGATGCACGGCACGTCGACCCTCACCGCCTTCATCGGCTTCAACTTCGGCCAACGCGTGGTGATCCACCGCAAGTTCGTGCCCGAGGAAGTCCTGCGCACCATCGAGAAGGAGAAGGTCACCAGCATGTCGCTGGTCGGCGACGCGATGCTGCGGCCGCTGATCGACGCGCTCAACGGCCCCATGAAGGGGACGGACTGCTCGTCCATGTTCAGCGTCTCGTCCTCCGGCGCGATCATGTCGGACACGGTGCGCGAACAGTTCCAGGCGCTCATGCCGAACGTGATGCTGCTCAACAACTTCGGTTCCTCGGAGTCCGGCTTCAACGGCACGGCGACGGAGGACTCCGGCCCGGACAAGGGCTTCCGGGTGCGCGTCAACTCCCGTACGCAGGTGGTGGATCCAGCGACGTACGAGCCGGTCGCGGTCGGCGAACCGGGCCGCGTCGCACAGCGCGGACATGTCCCGCTCGGCTATTACAACGACCCCAAGAAAACCGCCGAGACCTTCTTCCAGAAGGACGGCGAGCGCTGGGTCCTTCTCGGCGACATGGCGACCGTCGACGAGGAGGGAGTCGTCACCGTCCTCGGCCGCGGCTCCCAGTGCATCAACACCGGAGGCGAGAAGGTCTACCCGGAGGAGGTCGAGCAGGCCCTCAAGGCCCATCCGGACGTGTACGACGCGCTGGTGGCCGGAGTCCCCGACGAGAAGTGGGGCAACCACGTGGCGGCGGTGGTGCAACTGCGCGACGGCGCGCAGCGCCTGTCCCTGGACGACATCCAGACCCACTGCCGCGCCCGTCTCGCCGGCTACAAGATCCCCCGCCAACTGGTGCTCACCGCCTCCATCCAACGCTCCCCGAGCGGCAAGGCGGACTACCGCTGGGCGCGGTCGGTGGCGGAGGAAGCGAACCACTGAGCCCCCGGTCACCCGCACCCGAGCGCGAGGGCCGCCTCGACGCGCTCACCGTGCGCGCCGAGGCTCGGGCCGGCGCCACTCCGGAGGTCCGCGACAGGGCCGCGCACGCCATCGCGGCGGCCGTGAAGGACGGCATCGGCGTCTCGGTCGCGGTCGAGATCGTCGAACCGGAGTCGCTGGAGCGGTCGGAGGGGAAGATCAAGCGGATCGTGGACCTGCGCGCGACAGGGGCCTGACCGGTCGTACGGGTCTTTGGGCTCAAGTCCCTTGAGGGCTAGCTACTTGGAGGGGTTGGGCTGTGAGCCGTACGCCGTCAGGAAGCGGTCGCGGAAGGAGTCCATCCGCCAGACGGGGGCGTCCTTTTCGGGCTTGAGGCCGTCCGTCCAGTTCCAGTCGTCGATCTTGTCCAGTACGGACTTGTCCTGGGCGACGATCGAGATCGGCACGTCCCGGCTGGCCTTGCTGCCGCTGACCTTGGCCATCGGCTGGTGGTCGCCGAGGAAGACGAGCACGGTGTCCTTGCTGCCGTACTTCGTGACGTAGTCGATCAGGCTGGTCACGGAGTACTGGATGGATTTGCCGTACTCCTCCGTCGCCTTCTCGGAGTCGTAGAAGACGTCTCCGGGCTTCTTGCCGGCCTTCTGGATGTCCTTGTAGACGGAGCCGTCGCCGACCTGGTCCCAGGGCACCGTCTCGGGCAGGGGCGCCCAGGGCTGGTGGCTGGACGTCAGGATGATCTGCGACATGAGCGGCTTGTCCTGCTTCTTGCCGTGCTCCCGCTCCTCGAAGGCCTTCAGGGCGTACTGGTCGGGCATCGTCGACCAGCTGAACTTGGGGCCCTTGTAGCCGAGGTCCCGGGAGTCGTAGACCTTGTCGAGGCCGTAGAACTTGCCCTCCGGCCAGTTCTTCTGGACGCCCGGCATGACGCCCACCGTCCGCCAGGCGCCGGTGCGCTGGAAGGCCCCCGTGAGGGTCAGGTGCTCGCCGGCGGTGACGACGCGGTAGCGGTTCTGGTTGTTGATCCACAGGCCCGACAGGAACGTGGAGTGGCCGAGCCAGCTGTTGCCGCCGTAGGTCGACGACTTGAGCCAGCCGCTCTTGGCGGCGAACCCGGCCTTGGCCAGATCCTCGTTCTTGGCGGTGAGCGTCGCGTTGACGCCGGGTGCGATGTCCTCGTCCTCGATGGCGCTGCGGCCGTAGCTCTCGATGAAGGTGAAAATGACGTCCTTGCCGCGCAGGCCGGTGAGCAGCTGGTCGCCCGGCGTGTTGCCGAACTTGTCCTTCTTGGCCTCCTTGGCGAACGCCGCCTCGTCCTTGATGGTGGCACGCACCCGCTTCACCCGGTCCTCGACCAGGGCAACCGTGCTTCTGGCGGCGAGCGGCGTGCCGGCGAGCTGGAGGCCGAGCGCCGCGCAGGTGACCCAAGCGGTTCCGATCAGCACGGTGGTACGGGTGGCCTGGTCCCGGTCGCGGGCCAGGACGTTGCTCAGCCGGAGCACCGCCAGAGTCATCACGGCGAGTATGACCAGGACGAGGACGACGACCCCGATGACGGCGGCGATCGTGCCGACGCTGCCCATCGAGTCCTCGAGATAGGCCTTCGCGTCGTCGAACAGGACCCAGTCGAGGACCACGTTGAAGCCTCGGCCGAGGAACATGTTGAAGCCGATGTCGAGGATGTTCAGCACGGTCACCACGCCGAGGCCCAGACCGGCGAGGACCGCCGCCACCAGCCGTGGTTTGCGCGGCAGGAAGATCAGGACGCCGGCGCCGAGGATCGCCTCCACGGGTATGCGGACGAAGATTCCCGGCCGGAAGGCTTCCATCGAGGTCGGCATGAGGAGCGCGAAGCATACGAGGCCGAGGGAGAGGGCCGTGATCGTCCAGCCGACGTAGCGTGCGGCGGTCGGGTTTCTGTCGCGCCAGCGGCGGGGGGTGGCGGGGTCCGCCGGGGCGTCGGACGGGGCATCGGGGGTGGCGTCGGCCGGAGCTTCCTCGGGGGCGTCGGCGTCGCCCGCGGGGGCCTTCTCGTCGGTGGCGGCTGCAGCGGGTTCGGCGCGTTCAGCGGGGGCTTTCTCTTCGGTGGCGGCCTCAATGGGTTCAGCCGGTTCGGCTGCGGCCTCAGCGGTGGTCTGCGAGGCGGCGGGCCTTTCGTCGGCCGCACTGTCCTCGCCAGAAGCCTCGGTAACGGCATCATCAGGGGTGGCCGCTGGAGGAAGAACCTCTGGCGTCACGTCCTTTTCCGGGGTTGTCCGATCCGTGTCCGGCAGCTGAGGTGAGTTCGTGGTGCTCGACAACCCGGAGGTCCTTCCGTGCGTTTCCCGCTGGTGGCGCGGCGGACCGGGCCCGGGTGGCCGGGTCCGCCGACATGTGTACGGCTCGTCGGCCTCGACCGTTCAATCACCTGGGGCGATGGTTCGGGCGGGCTCGTCCTGGAACCGGTCCCTCAGCTCCCGCTTGAGGATCTTGCCGCTCGCGTTGCGCGGCAGCTCGTCCACGAACAGGACCCGCTTCGGCGCCTTGAAGCCGACGAGCTTCTCACGGGCGTACGCGAGCAGCTCCCCCTCCGCCAGCTCTCCCCGGCGGACGACCACCGCGGTCACGGCCTCGATCCAGCGCTCGTCCGGCAGCCCGATCACCGCGACCTCGGCCACCGCGTCATGCGTGTAGAGCACGTCCTCGACCTGGCGCGAAGCGACCAGTACACCACCGGAGTTGATCACGTCCTTCACCCGGTCGACCACGGTGAAGTAGCCGTGGGCGTCGCGCACGGCGAGATCCCCGGAGTGGAACCAGCCGTCACGGAAGGCCCCGGCCGTCTCCTCGGGCTTGTCCCAGTAGCCCTCGCACAGCTGCGGTGAGCGATAGACGATCTCGCCCCGCTCCCCATCGGGCACGTCCTTGCCGGACTCGTCCACGAGCCGCGCCTCGACGAACAGCACCGGGCGCCCACAGGAATCCATCCGTCCCTTGTGCTCGTGCGGCCCGAGCACCATGGCCAGCGGGCCGATCTCGCTCTGCCCGAAGCAGTTGAAGAAGGCCAGCTTCGGCAGCCGCTCCTTCAGGCGTTCCAGTACGGGCACGGGCATGATCGACGCCCCGTAGTAGGCCTTGCGCAGCCCGCTCAGGTCGCGGGTGGCGAAGTCGGGGCGGTTCGACAGCCCGATCCACACAGTGGGCGGGGCGAACAGGCTGTCCGCGCGACCGCTCTCGATCAGATCGAAGATCTGCTCGGCGTCGGGCGCGTCGAGGATGGTGTTCACGGCGCCGACCGCGAGATACGGCAGCAGGAACACATGCATCTGTGCCGAGTGGTAGAGCGGCAGCGAGTGCACGGGCAGGTCGCCGGCGCTCAGGTCGAGAGCGGCGATCGCGCTCAGGTACTCGTGCACCAGCGCGCGATGCGTCATCATCGCGCCCTTCGGCGCGGCAGTGGTGCCCGAGGTGTAGAGCAACTGCACCAGGTCCTCGGTACGCGGCTCCTCACCGTCGTACGGCGGCGTCGAGGCCAGCCGCGCAAGCAGCGAGTCGTCGGCGTCGCGCAACGGCAACACCCGTACGCCGTCCGGGAGTTGAGCGGCGAGGTCCGGGTCGGCCATCACCAGCGTGCTGCCGGACTGGCCGACGATGTACGCGAGGTCGTCACCGGTCAGGTTCTGGTTGACCGGTACGTGCACCAAACCGGCCCGCGCGCAGGCCAGGAAGCCGATCAGATACGCGTCCGAGTTGTGACCGTAGGCGCCGACCCGGTCGCCGGGTGCGAGCCCCGTGTCGCGCAGCACCTGGGCGGCACGGGAGACGGCATCGTCCAACTCCTCGTAGGTCCAGGTCCGTTCGCCGTAGTGGACCGCGACACGGGCCGGGGTACGGCCGGCACTGCGCCGCAGCACCCCGTCGACCGTCACGTTGGGTCCCACCGCCTCCGCCATGACCTGCTCCTTCGTCCCGCTTGCCTTGGCGTGATCCTCGTGGCGCCGCGTGAGCGGGGTCAAGCGCACCGCGCACATGGGTCGAAGCCGGCACACATGGCCTGAAGTGGATCAACCTCCTCGCCATTCGAACGTACGCACAGGCATCGGGACTTACCCGTTGTTACGCTCAACTTCCCCTTCCCCCAAGGACGTTGGGAGGCTCGACTTGCGCACCCGCCTGAGACAGCTCGTCGTCACAGCCGCGGCCCTGTTCACCGCCGCCGGATCCTTGCCGGCCGCCGCAGCCGACGATCAGGGCCGCCAGGAACACCCTTCGAACGGCGGTCACTCCGCCGTCATCCGCTACACCGAGTACGGTATCCCGCACATCCTCGCGAAGAACTATGCCGACCTCGGCTTCGGCGAAGGCTGGGCGCAGGCCGCCGACGAGGCGTGCACGCTCGCCGACGGCTTCGTGACCCTGCGCGGGGAGCGTTCGCGGTACTTCGGCGCCGACGCGGCCGCCGACGGCGAGCTCTCGGCGGCCCGGACCAACCTCACCAGCGACCTGTACTTCCGCGGGGTCCGCGAGACCCGCACGGTGGAGAAGCTGCTCGCCGAGCCCGCTCCCCGGGGTCCGAGCCGCAAGGTCCGGGACATGATGCGCGGTTGGGCGGCCGGCTACAACGCCTGGCTGAAGCAGAACAAGATCACCGATCCCGCCTGCAAGGACGCCTCCTGGATCCGGCCGGTCACCGAGCTCGACGTGGCCACCCGCGGCTACGCCATCGCCGCGATCTCCGGCGAGGGGCGCTTCGTGGACACGATCACGACCGCGCAGCCGCCGACCGGATCCGCCACCGCGTCCGCTGTCCCCTCCGGCGCCCCGTCCACCCGGTCCGCCCGCACCCCGGACGCGAAGGCCGTGGCAGGGGCGGCGCGCGAGCTGTGGGGCGACCCCGGTATGGGCTCCAACGCGGTCGCCTTCCGCGGCGACACAACGGCGAACGGGCGCGGTCTGCTGCTGGGCAACCCGCACTACCCGTGGCAGGGCGGGCGCCGGTTCTGGCAGTCGCAGCAGACGATCCCCGGCGAGCTGAACGTCTCCGGTGCCTCCCTGCTCGGCACTCCGGCGATCTCCATCGGGTTCAACGCGCACGTGGCGTGGAGCCACACCGTCTCGACCGGCATTCCGGCCAACTTCCACCAGCTGACGCTGGATCCGGCTGATCCGACAACGTACCTCGTGGACGGCGAACCGGAGCGCATGACGAAGCGGACCGTGACGGTCGCGGTGAAGGACGGCGCACCGGTGACCCGCACCCAGTGGTGGACCCGCTACGGCCCTGTCGTCACCTCCCTCAACGCCCAGGTCCCGCTGCCGTGGACCACCACGACGGCGTACGCCCTGCACGACCCCAACGCCGTGAACCTCCGCTTCGCCGACACCTCGCTCGGCTTCAGCAAGGCGCAGAGCACGGACGACGTCCTCGCGTCACTGGCCCGGCACCAGGGCATCCCCTGGGTGAACACGATCGCCGCCGACCGCGCGGGACACTCCCTCTACACCCAGTCGCAGGTACTCCCCCGAATAACCGACGAGTTGGCGGAGCGCTGCTCGACGGCGCTCGGCAGGACCGCGTACCCGGCGTCCGGCATCGCGATCCTCGACGGCTCGCGCGGCGACTGCGCCCTGGGCAGCGACCCCGATGCCGTACGGCCGGGGATCTTCGGCCCGGCACGGATGCCGACGCTCAAGGACGCGCCGTACGTGGAGAACTCGAACGGCACTCCGTGGATGACCAACGCCGACCAGCCGATCACCGGCTACGAGCGGATCTTCGGCACCGTCGGCACCGAGCTCGGTCTGCGCACCCGCGGCGCGATCGAGGACGTGGCGGCGATGGCCGAGAAGGGCGGTCTGACCGTACGGGACCTGCAACGGCAGCAGTTCGCCAACCGGGTGCCCGCGGGTGATCTCGCCGTCGAAGACGCGGCGCGGGCGTGCACCGCTCTGCCCGGCGGTACGGCGACGGGCAGTGACGGCAAGGCCGTTGACGTGTCGGAGGCGTGCGGGGTGCTGAAGGCGTGGGACCGCACCATGGACACCGACAGCCGGGGAGCGCTGCTCTTCGACCGGTTCTGGCGGAAGCTGGCTCAGGCGGTGCCCGCGGCACAGCTGTGGAAGGTGCCGTTCTCGGCGGCGGACCCAGTCCATACCCCGAACACGCTCAACACCGACGCACCCGGCTTCGCCACGGCCCTCGCCGACGCGGTGACGGAACTGCGGACCGCGGGGATCGCGCTCGACGCGAAGCTCGGCGCCCACCAGTTCGTGGTCCGAGGCGGCGAGCGGATCCCGGTGCCGGGCGGTGCGGGGCGGCTCGGCGTGTGGAACGTGCTCGAGCCGACGTGGAACGCGACGGACGGCGGCTATACGGAGGTGCCGTTCGGCTCCAGCCACCTCCAGGCGGTCGGCTGGGACGGCAGCCGATGCCCGGTGGCGCGCACCCTTCTCACGTACTCCCAGTCGTCGAACCCGAACTCGCCGCACTACAGCGACCAGACGCGGCTGTTCTCCGGTGAGAAGTGGGTGACGTCGCGCTTCTGCGAGAAGGACATCCTGTCCTCGCCGAGGCTCAAGGTGGTCCGGGTGAGCGAACGCCGCTGAGTTGCATGAGTGAAGTGCCGGAGTGTGGTGCCGCCCCCCGTGTGGCGGCACCGCACTCATCCCCCGCGGCCGGGCCGGGCCCCGTACATCAGTCGGCGCAGCACCGCTTCGGCGGGCCCTCGGCGTCCGGCGCGCTCCAGGGCGTAGGAACCGGCCACCGTGACCAGCCAGACACCGACCGCGAAGAGCACCATGGTCGCGCTGCTCAGATGCTCACCCAGGCCGAGCCCCCAGGCGGCCAGCAGTGGGGCGAAGATCAGCGAGTGCGTGAGATAGCAGGAGAGGGACCGCTTGCCGACCGCGGAAACCGCCGCCACGGCTGTGGTGCCACATCGGGCCTGCCGACCGGTCCACCAGTGTGCGAAGAGCGCGACGGCGGCGACATAGCCGAGTCCGGCGGCGTTGCCGGTGGCGTCCCTGAGCAGCATGAGCGCGCCCGACTCGCTCTGCGCGTCGGGCGGTACATCCAGGGCGCCGACGTGGGCGAGCGCGGCGGGCAGTGCGCCGAGCCAGCCGACCGCGATGCCGATGACCGCCGTCCGGCGCAGCAGGGTCAGATGACGCCCGGGCTCCTCCAGGATGCGGCGGCGCGCCGCCCAGAAGCCGAGCAGGAAGATGAAGTACCCACCGGCGATCACGGCGTACAGGGCGGCCCCCAAGGTGATGTACAGCCCGGTCTCCAGGCGGACGCCCGCCGCGCCGAACCAGCTCTCCTGGTCCGCACCGAACGCCTTGAAGCCGGGTTCCGCTCCGGCGTCGCCGAGCGTGGCCAGCTCTCCCTGGAGCATGGCCGAGACGAAGGGCAGGGCCGCGAAGGACACGAGCAGTGCGACGCCGATCCATATCCACCACTTCAGTGCGCGTTCGCCGCGCCGGAGGAAGGCCAGGCCCAGAAGGAGACTCAGCACGCCGTAGTAGCCGAGGATGTCGCCCGACATCAGCAGGGTGGAGTGCGCCAGACCGATGACGATCAGCCACAGGCTGCGCCTGCGCAGGATCCTCGCGGCGTCGCGCTCGGAGGCGCCGGCGCCGGTCTGCCGGAGGAAGAGCTGCATCATCCCGTAGCCGAACAGGAACGCGAAGAGCGGGTAGACCCGCAGGTCCAGCATGGTGATCATGGTGAACTGCACCGCGTGGTCGAGCCACGAGCCGTCCACGGGCTGCCATCCGGAGGGTCCGCGCCGGGCCGCCCAGAGGTGGAAGGCGGTGTTGGAGAGGACGATGAGCAGCAGCATGATCCCGCGTGCGAGGTCGGGGGCGAGCGCCCGCTCCTCGGACCGCACGGCCCCGCGGCGCAGCGGCTTTTCCTTGGTCTCGATCGTCATGGCCCCACGCTAGGAAGGGCGTGACGCAACCCGACATCCGCCGGAGGTCGGGCGAGGGCCGACGAAAGGATGACGTCGGCCCCGCAACCCGCGACCAAAGGTCAGACCGTCCTGGCCCGGCCCTCCCAGTACGGCTCCCGCAGCCGTCGCTTGTACAGCTTCCCGTTGGGATCGCGCGGCATCGTCTCGATGAAGTCGACGCTCTTGGGCCGTTTGTAGCCGGCCAGTCGGCGTTCACAGTGGCCGAGGATCTCGGCGGCCAGCGCCTCGCCCGGTGTGAAGCCGGGGGCGGGTTCGACGACGGCCTTGACCTGCTCACCCCAGTCGTCGTGCGGGATGCCGAACGCGGCGGCGTCGGCGACGGCGGGGTGGGTGAGCAGCGCGGACTCGATCTCGGCGGGGTAGATGTTGACGCCGCCCGAGATGATCAGGTCGATCTTGCGGTCGCGGAGGAAGAGATAGCCGTCCTCGTCGAGACAGCCGAGGTCGCCGACGGTGAAGAAGTCGCCGATGCGGTTCTTCTTCGTCTTGGTCTCGTCCTTGTGGTACGAGAAGCCGCCGGTGCTCATCTTCATGTAGACGGTGCCGAGTTCACCGGGCGGCAGCTTGTTCCCGTCGTCGTCGAAGACGGCGAGTTCGCTGATGGGCCAGGCCTTGCCGACCGTGCCGGGCTTCTTCAGCCAGTCCTCGGCGGTCGCGAAGGCTCCACCGCCCTCGCTGGCCGCGTAGTACTCCTCGACGCAGTTGCCCCACCAGTCGATCATGGCCCGTTTCACATGGTCGGGGCAGGGGGCGGCGCCATGGATGGCATGCCGCATGGAGGAGACGTCATAGCGGGCCCGCACCTCGTCGGGCAGCGCCAGTAGGCGATGGAACTGGGTCGGGACCATGTGCGTATGCGTGCATCGATGGGCGTCGATGAGGCGAAGCATCTCCTCGGGCGTCCACTTGTCCATCAGGACGAGGCGGTGGCCGATGTGCAGGGACGCGCCCGCGAACTGGAGCACGGCCGTGTGGTAGAGCGGCGAGCAGACGAGGTGCACGTTGTCGTCGAACGGTTTGATCCCGAAGATGCCGAGGAAGCCACCGAGATACGCCTCCTCAGGGAGCTTGCCGGTCAGTGGGCGCCGGATGCCGCGCGGGCGGCCAGTGGTGCCCGAGGTGTAGTTCATGACCCAGCCGAGGGTCCGGTCGCTGGGCGCCGACTCGGGCTGTCCGTCGAGGAGTTGGGCGTACGGCCGGAAACCCTCGACCGCGCCGACCGCGTACCGCCGCTCCTGGGGCAGCTTCGCCTCGTCGGCCGCGTTCCGTGCGGCGTCCGCGAACCGCTCGTGCGCGATGAGCACCTTGGCCCCCGAGTCGGAGACGATCCAGGCGATCTCGGGGCCGACGAGGTGGTGGTTGACGGGGACGAGATAGAAGCCCGCCTGCGCGGCGGCGAGGTACGCGGTGAAGAACTCGACACTGTTGGGCAGCACGACCGCGAAGGCGTCGCCGCGTTCGAGCCCGGCGGCCCGCAGTCCGTGGACGAGGCGGTTGGTCTCGGCGTGCAGCCGTCCGGCGGTCCACTTCTCCCCGTCGGGGGCGATCAGGACCGTACGCTCGGGGTCTGCGGCTGCCTGGGCCCAGAAGCCGTTGGCGGAAGCCTGGGGGGCCTGGGTCACTCCTCGCTCCTTCCAGCGATCCGGTTGATTCGGTCGACGGCCCGCTCGAAGCCGCGGGTGAGGTCGTCGAAGACGGCCTGGACACTGCGCTCGCTGTTCATCCGGCCGACGATCTGCCCGACGGGTGTGCCGAGCAGCGGCTGCACCTCGTACTTCTGGATCCGGGAGATGGCTTCGGCGACCAACAGGCCCTGGAGCGGCATGGGGAGCGTGCCGGGTCCGTTCGGGTCGTCCCAGGCGTCGGTCCATTCGGTACGCAACTGCCGTGCGGGTTTCCCGGTCAGCGCACGCGAGCGGACCGTGTCGCCGGACCCGGCGGCGAGCAGTTTCCGGGTCACGGCAGGCGAGTGCATGTCGGCCTCGGTGGTGGTCAGCCACAGGGAGCCGAGCCACACCCCCTGAGCGCCGAGTGCGAGCGCGGCGGCGACCTGCTGTCCGCTGCCTATGCCACCGGCCGCCAGTACGGGCAACGGATCGACGGCGTCCACGACTTCGGGCGTGAGCACCATGGAGGCGATCTCACCGGTGTGCCCGCCCGCCTCGTAACCCTGGGCGACGACGATGTCGATGCCCGCCTCCGCGTGCTTAAGGGCATGCCGGGCACTGCCCGCGAGCGCGGCGACCAGCACCCCCTGATCGTGAGCCCGCGAGATGACATCGGCGGGCGGTGAACCGAGCGCGTTCGCCAGCAACTTGATCGGATACTCGAAGGCGACGTCGAGCTGGTTGCGGGCCACCTGCTCCATCCAGCCGGTGATACGCCATCCGGAGGCCTCGCCCTCGGGGAGTTCCGGCACGCCGTACTTGGCCAGGGTGTCCTTGACGTACTGCCGGTGCGCCTCGGGGATCATCGCCTCGACATCGGCCTCGGTCACGCCCTCGACCTTCTTGGCGGGCATGACGACATCCAGGCCGTACGGCATGCCGTCGACGTGTTTCTCGACCCAGTCGAGGTCGCGTTTGAGATCGTCGGGGGCGGTATAGCGGACCGCGCCGAGCACGCCGAAACCGCCGGCCCGGCTGATGGCCGCGGCGACGGCGGGGAACGGCGTGAAGCCGAAAATGGCGTGCTCGACTCCCAGTTTCTTGCTCAGCTCCGTCTGCATGGCCGCAGGATGCCGCAGTCCTCCGGACGAGGGAAGACCTTTTCTGATGCAGCGTCAGATTTCTGCTGAGGCGGACTTCGGGAGGTGCGGCGTCAGTTCTCTTACGAACGGGGCAAGATACGTTCAACGGGCGGGCCGGGATGCACGATTCGCTACGGGAGGGCTTCTCGATGACCGAAGGCGCAGAGGGCAAGGCGGGCAGAGAAAGCAAGGACAGCGGGCCGACCCGTCGCCAACTGGTCGGAAAAACCCTGGCGTTGGGCGGCGCACTGGCCCTCGTACCCTTCCCGGCGGGCCCCGCCTCGGCCGCGCCCAAGCACAGCCGACCGACCCTGCGACCCGGAACCCCCGAGCGTGCGGGCCTGCTCGCCGGCCATCTGCGCCAACTCGTCGCGGATGCGGAGAAGTTCCTCGGCCCCTCCCCCAAGTACCCCTGGTACGCAGGTGCCGTGTTACTCGCCGGACGCGGCGGCACGGTCGCCCTGCATCAGCCGATCGGCAAGGCGGTGCGCTACTCCGCGTACGACGAGAAGACGGACACCGGCGTGGAGTTTCCCGCCGGGCAGCAGATCCCGATGGCCGAGGACACGATCTTCGACCTCGCCTCGGTCTCCAAGCTGTTCACGTCGATCCTGGCCGTGCAGCAGATCGAGCGGGGCGCTCTGGAGCTGGAGGGGAAGGTCGCCTCGTACCTGCCGGAGTTCGGGCGGGCGGGAAAGCAGGACATCACGATCCGCCAGCTCCTCACGCACACCTCCGGGTTCCGCGCCTGGATACCGCTCTACAACGCGCCGACGTACGAGGAGAAGCTCCAACTCATCTGGAACGAGGCGCCGATCGCCCCGCCGGGCAGCGCGTACCTCTACTCGGACCTCAACCTGATCTCGCTCCAACTGGTCCTGGAGCAGATCACCGGTCACCCTCTGGATGCACTGCTCCGAAACGAGATCACCGCTCCACTAGGGATGCACCGCACTCGCTACAACCCGCCCGCCTCCTGGAAGCCGAAGATCGCCGCCACGGAGGACGCCCGCAAGCCCTGGTCCGGGATCGACCGCGGCCTGGTGTGGGGCGAGGTGCACGACGAGAACGCGTACAGCCTGGGCGGGGTCGCGGGCCATGCGGGCGTCTTCTCCACCGCGTGGGACCTCGCGGTCCTCGGCCGCACGCTCCTCAACGGCGGCTCGTACGGCAGGGCCCGGATCCTGAAGCCCGAGTCGGTGGACCTGATGTTCACCGACTTCAACACGGCGTTCCCAGGCGATGAGCACGGCCTCGGCTTCGAGCTCTACCAGCACTGGTACATGGGCGCGATGGCCACTCCACGCACCGCGGGCCACACCGGCTTCACCGGCACGTCGATGGTCCTCGACCCCACGACCGACTCCTTCCTGATCGTGCTGGGCAACTCCGTTCATCCGGTACGCAGTTGGCGATCCGGCTCCGCTCCCCGGGTCGCCGCCGCGAACAATCTGGCACGGGCGGTCCCGGTCCGGCCCGCGCGAGGGCGTACGGCCTGGTTCTCGGGCATGGCCACCGCGACGTCCGCGACGCTGACGCTCCCCGCGCTCGCCGTCCCCGCCGGCGGCCGGCTGCGGTGCGCCCTGTGGTGGGACACCGAACCTCGGTCGGACGCCCTGTTCCTGGAGTCCTCGGCGGACGGCGGCACGACGTGGCAGCCGGTGCCGTTCACGACGCGGCGCCAAGGCGGGGAGACGCAGGAGCATCCGGCCGGTTCGGTGACCGGCTGGTCGGGCCGGGTCTGGCACCGGCTCACCGCGGACCTGGTCGCGGCGCCGCAGGTCCTACTGCGGTGGCGCTATACGACGGACGAGCGCTACGTCGGCCGCGGCGCGTACGTGGACGGTCTGCGCGTAGAGGACGACGACCGCGTCATCTTCGACGAGGCGAGACCGGCGGACGCGGCACGAATCGAGGCGAAGGGCTGGACGCCGTCCGGCGACTGACCGGCGACTGGCGGGCGGCGGACCAGCAACTTGGCCGACGCCTGACAAGCTAGCGGGGCTACCCGCGCCTCTGACCCTTCAGCACCGCCATCGCCGCGTTGTGCCCCGGTACCCCGCTCACTCCGCCGCCCCGCACGGCGCCCGCGCCGCACAGCAGGATGTTCGCGTGCCGGGTCTCCACGCCCCAGCGGCCGGTGCCCTCCTGGGCGTAGGGGAAGGCGAGGTCGCGGTGGAAGATGTTGCCGCCGGGCAGCCGCAGGTCGCGCTCCAGGTCCAGGGGGGTCTTCGCCTCGATACAGGGCCGACCGTCCGCATCCGTGGCCAGACAGTCGGCGAGGGGTTCGGCCAGGTGGGTGTCGAGTTGCGCGAGGGTCGACTTGAGCAACTCCTCGCGTACGGCGTCGTTGTCGTGGGCGAAGAGCCGGGCCGGTGTGTGCAGGCCGAAGAGGGTGAGCGTCTGGTAGCCCTGCCGGACCAGATCGGGGCCCAGGATCGTGGGGTCTGTGAGCGAGTGGCAGTAGATCTCGGAGGGCGGGGCGGCAGGCAGCTCACCGGACGCGGCCTGAGCGTGTGCGGTCGCCAACTGCTCGTATCCCTCGGCGATATGGAAGGTCCCGGAGAACGCCTCGCGCGGATCGACGGAGGTGTCGCGGAGCCTAGGCAGCCGCTTGAGCAGCATGTTCACCTTGAGCTGGGCGCCCTCGGCGGGAGCGGGAGGCTCCTCTCCGGTGAGGCTCGCGAGCTCCTGGGGCGAGGCGTTCACCAGGACGTGCCGGGCGGCGACGACTCCCTCCGCGTCTTCCGTCCGGTACGTGACCTCCGCCGCTCGTCCGTCGCTCTCGACCCGCACGACCTCGTGCCCGGTCGCGATGACGGCACCCGCTGCGCGGGCGGCTCCGGCCAGTGCGTCGGTGAGAGCGCCCATACCGCCGACCGGTACGTCCCAGTCGCCGGTGCCGCCGCCGATCACGTGGTAGAGGAAGCAGCGGTTCTGGCGCAGGGAGGGGTCGTGGGCGTCGGCGAAGGTCCCGATGAGTGCGTCGGTGAGCACGACGCCTCGTACGAGGTCGTCGGCAAAGTTCTCCTCGATGACCGTGCCGATCGGTTCCTCGAAGAGCACCCGCCAGGCTTCCGGGTCGTCGATGCGGCGGCTCAGTTCGTCGCGCGTCGGCAGGGGTTCGGTGAGGGTGGGGAACACCTGCTTGGCTACGCGGCCGGTCATGGCGTAGAAGCGCTGCCAGGCCTTGTACTCGCGGTCCGAACCCGTCAGTCGCGCGAAAGCCTCTCGGGTGCGGCGCTCGCCGCCGCCGACGAGGAGGCCGGTCGGGCGTCCGTCTCGCTCGGTGGGCGTGTACGAGGACACTGTGCGGGCGCGGACTCGGAAGTCGAGGCTGAGATCCCGCACGATCTTCCTGGGCAGAAGGCTGACCAGGTACGAGTAGCGGGACAGGCGTGCGTCCAGGCCGGCGAACGGGCGGCTGGACACGGCGGCGCCGCCGGTGTTTTGCAGGCGCTCCAGTAGCAGTACGGTCCTTCCCGCGCGGGCCAGGTAGGCGGCGGCGACCAGACCGTTGTGGCCTCCGCCGACGATCACTGCGTCGAATTCCTCGTGTCCCTTGAGTGCGCGCATGCCTCTTCGTAACACGGGGTGATCTAGGTCGGCCATAGATACGCGGCAGGCGGCGGTGCGCTTGGGGGGTTCCTTTTCCCCAGCCCCGCCCCTTCCCGAAACTGGGGCTGCGCCCCAGGCCCCCTGCCTCCGGCTGGGTGGGGCGCCTACGGCGGGTGGGTGGGTGCCTACCGGGGTGGTGGGTGACATGTTGTGTCGCGGCTGCGGGTTCGTTGTGGCTGGTCGCGCAGTTCCCCGCGCCCTAAAAAACCTGCGACTGCCCGCACCCCGAAGAGCAAGCGAACCGAAAAGGCCCCCGCCCCGGAAGGGGCCCGCGCCACGAACCAGCCCGCGGCCCGAATGGGCCCGCGCCCGTACCGCCCGCGACCCGGAAGGGGCCCGAGCCCCCGTACCCGCCCGCGCGGAAAAGCCTGGACCCCCGACTACCGGCAGCTTCCCTCCGGTGGGAGGGGACGTGGGCCGGTGCGTCGTATGCCCGTCGCTTAGCTTCGGTCTGGGCATACCTGCGCCCTGTGTCAGCACGGGGCCGTATGCCCTGTTGGCGACGGGCTGACGCACCGGACCACGGCCCCGCACCCAGCAACCACCCAAGGGGCGCGGGGAACTGCGCGAGCAACCACAACGCACCCGCAGCCGCGACACGCAGTGTCACTCGCCACCCCCTGGCGGGGTTTCGGGAAGGGGCGGGGCTGGGGAAAGAAACCGCCTCAACCGCCAGAGGCACGCCGCTGCCGAAGCGACGCCACCCGCCGGTACAACTCCACCGCCTCCGCACCCCGCCCCAACTGCTCCAGGCAATGCGCCTCGTCATTGCGACTGGCCAGCGCATCGGGGTGATCCGCACCAAGCACCTGCTCGCGCGCCGCGGCGACCCGCCGGTACTCCACCAGCGCGTCCCCCCAGCGCCCGAGCCAGCCCAGCCCGACGGCGACCTCGCGGCGGCTGACCAGCGTGTCCGGGTGATCCGGTCCGAGGACGCGCTCACGGATGGCGCACACGTCGCGCGACTCGGCCAGCGCCTCCTCCCAGCGCCCCAGCCGGCCGAGGTTGACGCAGAGGCCGTGCCGGGCGCGCAGCGTCTCGGGGTGGGCCGCCCCGTGGACGCGGGTGCGGTCGTCGATCAGGTCGCCGTACAGCGTCAGCGCCTGGGCGCTGCGCCCGAGCCGGCCAAGGCTGATACCGACCTCGTAGCGCGCGGCGAGCGTGTCGGGGTGGTCGGGCCCGAGAGCCGCGGCCCGGGCCTCGGCGACCTCCTGGTAGGTCTGGAGCGCCTCCGGCCAGCGTCCCAACTGACCGAGCGCGTAAGCCACTTCATACCGGGTGACGAGGGTGTCGGGATGGTTCGCGCCGAGCACCCGTCCACGGGCCGCGGCCACATCCACGGCCATACGGTACGAATCCTCCAGCCGCCCAAGCCGGCTGAGGTTGAAGGCCAGATTGTGGCGGCAGCGCAACGTGTCGGGATGGTCGGGCCCCATGGCGCGCTCCCGGACCGCAAGCACCGACGTGTACACCTGATGCGCCTCAAAGTGCCGACCCAACTGCCCCAGCACGTAAGCCATCTCCTGCCGCGCCGCCAGCGTGTCCGGATGATCCGGCCCAAGCACCCGCTCCCTGGACTCGGCCACACGCGTGTACTCGCGCAACGCGTCGGCGGGGCGCCCGGTACGGCTGAGGGTGAAGGCGACCTCGTACCGGCTGGCGAGGGTATCGGGATGGTCCGGCCCGAGCGCGTGCTCGCGTTCGGCGGCGACCGCGCGGTGCACCTCACCGGCCTCCGCCCAGCGGCCGAGGCGCCCAAGGCTCAGGCCCGCGTTGTGCCGACCGGTGAGGGTGCTGATCAACTCCGGTGAGGGAGTAGGCCGTTCTGCCTGGACAGGCTCCGGCGCGAATCGGCTGTCCGTACGGGCGATCCACTCGCCGGTCAGTCCCGCCGCAGCGTCCGGCGGTGTGCTCCGCGGCCCCGCGCCTGCCGCCTTGTGACCGGTGGTCATGCCACGGGTCCAGGACGGCAACCGCGGTTCGCGAGCAGCACCCCCAGCCGCAGCCCCAGCCGCAGCGGCAGCGGCAGCGGCAGCCGCAGCCGCATCCGGCTCCGGCTCCGGCGCCTGCCGGCGCACAGGAGGCGACACCACGGTCGGCACATACACCGGAGTCGTACGAGCCGCACTGATCCGGTGACTCAACTCCCGGGCGTCGCTCGGCCGTTGCTCAGGCTCCTTGGCCAGCAGGTCGAGGATGATCTCCTCGACGTACTCGGGGAGATCGGCCCGGTGGCGCCGCGGCGGCTCGGGAGGCGTGTCCCGGTGTCCGACGAGTACGGCCCAGGCGTCGTCGAGGTCGAACGGCGGCGCCCCGGTGGCGATCTCGTACAGCACACACCCGAACGAGTAGAGATCGCTGCGCTCGTCGACGGTCACGCCGCTGATCTGCTCGGGCGACATGTAGTGCGGGGTGCCCATCGCGATGCCCGTACCAGTCAGTCGGGCAGTGAAACCGATGTCGTGGCCGAGGCGAGCTATGCCGAAGTCGCAGATCTTCACCGTGCCGTCGGTGAGCCGCATGATGTTCGCGGGCTTCAAGTCGCGGTGCACGATGCCCTGTTGGTGGGTGTAGGCGAGCGCGGCGGACACCTGGTCGGCGATCTCCACGACGTCGGCGACCGGCAGCGGATGATGCTTGTTGTCCTCCAGGAGCTGGCTGAGGTTCCGCCCGTCCAGCAGCTCCATGACGAGATAGAGCACGCCGTCGGACTCGCCGAAGTCGTGGACGACGGTCACCCCGCGGTGCTGGAGGGCGGCGGCCACACGGGCCTCGCGCCGGAAGCGTTCCCTCAGGACGCGGGTGAAGGACTGGTCGTGATGGTGGCCCAGTGGTTTGAGGCACTTGACGGCGACCTGTCTGCCCAGCGACTCGTCGCGCGCACGCCACACCTCCCCCATGCCACCGCGACCGATCAGGTCGAGCAGCCGGTACCGGCCCTGGATCAGCCTGGTCTCCCCCATCTCTGCCGCCCGCCCCCGTCGCGTGTGCCCTCCCCTGGCCCGTCCAGTATGGCGAGCTACCGTCCGAGTTTGAACGGGGCAGGCCGGGAGCCGGGGCCGAGCCGTGACATGGCGCGGATAATGTGCTTGGGCGGGAGTTGCCAGCGCACACGTGCGGGAATCCTGCGCAGCATGGTGCCGGTGAAACGCAGTTGAAGGTTCACGGCCTCGCGCGAGGGTGCGGATCGTCCATACAGCTCATGGGCGTACGGCGGCAGTGAGGCGTACGCGACTTCCGCCACGCCCCGCCACACCAGTTCGCGCGCCGGGACGAGCAGGGCGGGTGTCGGCGGCCGGCGCAGGAAGTCCTCGACGTCCCGTGCGTCCTCTCCGGCGGCCAGCTCGGGCCGTATCTTCTCGAAGTACGCGGCGAGTTGGGCCTGGTCAGCGGGTACGTCCACGGGGTCGAGGCCCACCAGGCGGGCACTCTCGCGGTGTTCGCCGATATAGCGGTCGGCCTGCGCTTCCGTGAGGCGGATGCCGGAGCGGCGGGCGACATCGAGGTAGGAGTCGATCTCGGCGCAGTGCACCCAGAGCAGCAGCTCGGGTTCGTCGATCCGGTAGCGCTCCCCCGTGTCGGGGTCCGTGGCGGTGAGCATGGCGTGGATCTTCCGGACCCGGGCGCCCGCCTTCTCGGCCGCCTCCGTGGTGCCGTACGTCGTCGTGCCGACGAAGTTGGCCGTGCGCATGAGGCGACCCCAGGCGTCCTTGCGGAAGTCGGAGTTCTGCATGACGCCGCGTACCGCGCGCGGGTGCAGGGCCTGGAGGTAGAGCGCGCGGATGCCGGCGACCCACATCATCGGGTCGCTGTGCAGTTGCCAGGTGATCGAGTCGGGGCCGAAGAGTCCGGGGTCGCGCTTGTGATCCACGTCCACGCTGCCAGTGTGACCAGGCCATGGCCCTTTGGTACAGCCCCTGCGACACGGAAGGCGAGAGATCGGCCGGGGAGGCGTCGGAGGTCGCGCAAGTCGATCATCGTGGCTTGATTGCATACGTAGAGAATGCAAAAATCTCTGCAAGAGCGCGCATAGATCTGATCGCCTTTGACGAGTACTGTCTACCGCGTGCTGGCTGAGCGAAGACATCAACTGATCCTGCGAGCTCTGCGCTCGGGCGGCCCCGCCTCGGTGACCGATCTCTGCGGGCAACTGGGCGTGAGCGCCGCGACCGTCCGGCGCGACCTGGTCCGGCTGGAAGAGGACGGGCTCCTCACCCGCGTCCACGGAGGAGCGGTCATCGGGGAGGGTGACCAGCAGGGCGATCAGCCGTTCGCAGAGGTCGTCGAGGTGGGCGTGGCCGAGAAGGACGCGATAGCGGTGCGGGCCGCCGCCATGATCGAGGACGGTCAGTCGGTCCTGCTCGACATCGGAACGACCGCCTATCGGCTGGCCCGGCAGTTGCGCGGCCGTCAACTGACCGTGATCACCAGCAACCTGGTGGTGTACGAGGAACTCGCGAACGAGGAGAGCATCGCCCTGGTGCTCCTCGGCGGAATGGTGCGACGCGAGTACCGCTCGTTGGTCGGCTTTCTCACCGAGGACAATCTGCGACAGTTGCACGCCGACTGGCTGTTCCTCGGCACGAGCGGGGTCCGCCCAGGCGGCCAGGTCATGGACACCACCGTCATCGAGGTGCCCGTCAAGCGCTCCATGATCGCCGCCAGTGAACAGGTCGTACTCCTCGCCGACGAGCGGAAGTTCCCGGGCACGGGCATGGCCCAGGTCTGCGGGCCGAGGGAACTCGATGTGGTCGTGACCAACACCGCGGCGGACGCCGCGACCTGCGCGACGCTTCAGGAAGCCGGCGTCACCGTCGTACGGACGTGACCCCGAGGCGGTGGTTCAGCGCCACCGTCCGGACGGATTCCGCTGGTGAGCGCGGCGCTCGCAAGATCAATTCACGGCGCCGGGCAGGAGCCGTACAGATCACGCCACCCTCCAAGTTCAATCAAACTCGCGCAGGATCGCGATGAAGTCTTGCCAGATCTGCGCACCAGGTGCAAGCTTCTGCGTAATTCGAGCAGGTGTCATCACTGCACCGGTACTTCCTGAGCAATAACGCACCATGCCGCCATTCGCTGTCGACGGCTCAGGGGGAGGGGAGCGCTTATGTCTCGGGCCCTGCGACCAGGCAGCTCTGCCCTACGAACTGGCGCAGCCCGGTGCCCGGGTGAAGCACCCGCGGTCACCGATCACGTCGAACAGTAGGAGAACGAAAGTGGATCTGTCCCGTAGACGGTTCGTCCAGACGGCGCTGCTCGTCGCGGCGGGCGCCGGAGTCACCGCAGCGTGCGGGGGCTCGGACAGCAGCAGCGGTACGAAGGACGGCAAGGAACTGACCCTGTGGTACTGGGGCGGTGGCCTCAGCGACAAGGTCGTGGCGGACGCCAAGAAGCAGTTCACGGACGTGACGCTGAAGTCCTCGATCATCGGCGGCACCTTCAAGCAGAAGCTGCTCACCACGATGAACGGCCGCAGCTTCGTACCGGACATCACCGGGATCAAGGGCGAGGACATCGCCTCCTTCCTGCCCAACGCAAGCCGGTTCATCGACCTCAACACCCTGGGCGCCGACAAGATCGCCTCGGAATACCTGGACTGGAAGCTGAAGCAGGGACAGACCCAGGACGGCAAGCAGATCGGCTTCCCGATCGACATCGGTCCGACCGCGATGTACTACCGCGAGGACATGTTCGCGAAGGCCGGACTGCCCACGGACCCGGCCAAGGTGGCCGCGGAGATAGCCACTTGGGAGGACTACTTCGCGATCGGAGCCGAGATCCAGAAGGCGTACCCCAAGGCGTTTCTGCTCAACAACATGACGGCCGTCTTCGACATGTCCCTCGGTCAGGGCAGCAAGCGCATGATCGACGAGGACAACAAGTTCATCGGCGACCAGGACCACGTCCGCACGTGCTGGGACCTCGCCGTGAAGCTCTACGAATCCGGCGCCGACGCCAAGATCAACGACGAGAGTCTGAAAGCCGCCGTGGCCGACGGGTCCGTGGCCACCCAGCTGGGGGCCGCCTGGATGGCGCTGGACGTCAAGGACATGGCGCCGGACACCGCGGGCAAATGGCGGGTCGCTCCGCTGCCCGGCGGGCCCTCCAACATGGGCGGCTCCTTCCTGGCCCTGCCCAAGGAGTGCCGCAACCCGGAAGTCGCCTTCGAGATCATCAAGTGGCTGCTCAGCCCAGAGAACCAGGGCCGTGGCTTCCAGGACGCGGCGCTGTTCCCCTCCGCCCCGGCCGCCTACGAGCTGCCCGCCCTGACCGAAGGCGACCCGTTCTTCGGCGGTCAGAAGACGATCGAGGTGTTCGGCCCGGCCGCCGAGAAGGTGCCGGCCTTCTACGAGGCTCCGGCGAACGCGGCGGTGGCCGTGCCGTTCTACAACGAGCTGACCAGCATCGAGTCGAAAGGCAAGAAGCCGGACGACGCCTGGAAGGACGCCGTCGAGCAGGCCAAGCAGATCGGCAAGCAGCAGGGCGTGAGCTGAAGTGGCAGCACCCCCCACGGCCGGGCCCGCCGCAGCACCCCAGGTTCCTCAGAAGCACCGCCGCACCGACCGGAGTTCCGGACGGCCGCGGCGGCGCCGGGGGCCGCGGCGGCTTCTGTCCTTCTGGCCGCAGTACGTGGCGGTGTCGCCGTTCTTCCTGCTGTTCCTGACCTTCCTGTTCTTCCCGATGATCTATTCGCTGTACCTGGCGTTCCAACGCTGGGACGGCATCGGCGAGATGAGCTACGTCGGGCTTGAGCAGTTCCGCTTCCTGTTCGAGGACCCCACCTTCTGGCTGGCGCTGCGGAACACCCTGGTGATCTGGGTGTTCTCCACATTCCCCATGCTGTTCATGGCACTGGTGCTGGCCACCATGCTGAATTCCACGCGCCGCCTCACGAGCTTCTACCGCGTTGCCTATTTCGTCCCGAACGTCACTTCTGTGGTCGCGGTCTCCATCTTCTTCTTCTCGGCCTTCAGCGACCGGTACGGCGTCGTCAACGCGGCATTGCAGGCGGTGAATGTGCCGTCGGTCCCCTGGCTGAACAACGAGTGGACGATCAAAGCGGTCATCGCCATGCTGATGACCTGGCAGTGGACCGGCTACAACATGATCATTTACCTGGCCGGTCTGCAGGCGATTCCCTCGGATGTCTACGAGGCCGCCAAGCTCGACGGCGCGGGGCCGGTACGGACCTTCTTCTCGATCACCGTCCCGATGATGCGCCCGATCATTCTGTTCACGGTGATCATCTCGACGGTCAACGGCCTGCAGAGTTTTACGGAGCCTCAGGTTCTGTTCGGCAGCAACGCGGCCAACAATCCGAATTCCGGCGGTCCGGGACAAGCCGGACTGACCACGCTTCTGTACTTCTACCACCAGGCTTTCGACAACAACAACTTCGGTTACGCCGCCGCGATCGTCTGGGCGTTCTTCCTGGTCATCCTGCTGTTCGTGGCCATCAACTGGCGACTTGTCCAAGGAAGGAGAAAGGGGTGAAGGCGCTCAAAGTCCGCCGGCCGCGGACCGCCAGAGGAATGCTCCTCCACGCGATCCTGTTGGTCGGGGTCCTGGTCTCGATGTTCCCGTTCTACTGGACCATCGTGATGGCGACCAACACGACGCAGGACATCTCCAAATACCCGCCGAAGCTCACCTTCGGGCCTCATCTGTTCGACAACATCCAGCGCTTGCTGGACAGCATCGATTTCTTCGGGGCGATGTTCAACACGGTCATCGTGGCCGTGAGTACGACGGCGCTCGTCCTGCTTCTCGACTCGCTGGCTGCGTTCGCGTTCGCCAAATACGAATTCCCCGGCAGACGTGTGCTGTTCGGTATGCTGATGGCCATCTTCATGCTGCCGCTCCAGCTCGCGATCATTCCCCAGTACCTCATCATGGCGGAACTGGGCTGGCTGGGATCACTCAAGGCCGTCGTCTTCCCGGCGACAGCGAATGCCTTCGGAATCTTCTGGATGCGTCAGTACATGATCGGCGCCATTCACGACGAACTCATCGACGCCGCCCGCATGGACGGCTGCGGCTTCTTCCGGCAGTACTGGCACGTCGGATTGCCGGCCGTACGGCCGGGGCTCGCCTTCCTCGGCATCTACACCTTCGTCGCCGCGTGGAACGACTACGTCTGGCCGCTCGTCGCCCTGGTCAACCCGGACCGGGTGACCCTGCAAGTCGCCCTCTCCCAGCTCAACGTCTCGCACGGCCGCCAGGACTACGCCATGGTCATGGCCGGCGTACTGCTCGCCGTACTGCCGCTGGTGCTGGTGTTCTCCCTGTTCGCCCGCAACTTCATCGCCGACGCCACGAAGGGGGCGGTGCGCGAGTGAGGGACAGCCACCCTCCCCTGGGCGGGTGGCATAGGTCACGGACTTCGCGACGCACGCGAGGTGGAACGAGACGTGCCGTCTTGTTATGGTGAGGTCATGGCTTTCTTCTACTTTCTCTGAGTCCGGGCACGGCCAACAGCGCCGTTTCTGTTGCCCCGTAGACATCTCGCATCCTCAGGGAAAGTGACATGCGCGAACGCGCCCATACCGCTGTGCCCGCCCCCGTGGCACAGCTGTCCGTCAAGGACGTCACCAAGTCGTACGGCACCCGGACCATCCTCGACCAGGTCTCCTTCACCGTCCGCCCAGGCGAGAAGGCCGCCGTCATCGGCGAGAACGGCTCCGGCAAGTCCACTCTGCTGCGGCTGCTGGCCGGAGCAGAGGTGCCGGACGCCGGGGAGATCACCGGCAGTTTCCCCGGCGGCACCGGCCACCTCGCCCAGACCCTCGACCTCGACCCGGGCTGCACCGTGCAGGACGCCGTCGACCTCGCCCTCACCGAACTGCGCGGCATGGAACGCCGGCTGCGCACGGCGGAGGAACACCTCGGCGAGGCGTCGGAGGACGAACTAGCCGCGTACGGCGAGCTGTTGACCGCGTACGAGGAACGCGGTGGATACGAGGCGGATGCCCGCGTCGACGCCGCCCTGCACGGGCTCGGGCTCGCCGGGATCACCCGCGACCGCCTGCTCGGCTCGCTCTCCGGCGGCGAACAGTCGCGGCTCGCGCTCGCCTGCGTACTGGCCGCCGCCCCCGAACTGCTGCTCCTCGACGAGCCCACGAACCACCTCGACGCAGCGGCGGTTCACTGGCTGGAGGAGCATCTGCGCGCGCACCGCGGGACCGTTGTCGCGGTCACCCACGACCGCGGCTTCCTGGAACGCATCGCCACCACGATCCTCGAGGTCGACCGCGATACGCGCACAGTGCACCGGTACGGCAACGGCTGGGCCGGCTACCGCGCCGCGAAGGCCGCCGCCCGGCGCCGTGCGGAACAGGAGTACGCGGACTGGCTCGAGGAGGTGGCCCGTACCGAGGAGTTGCTCGAGGCCGCCGGGAGGCGGCTGGCCACCACCGGCAAGGACCCGCGGCAGGGCTTCGGCAAGCACCGCCGCTCGCACCAGGCGAAGCTCGGCGGGCAGGTGCGGGCGGTCCGGGAGCGGCTGGCCCACCTGCGACGCAACCCGGTGGCGGCGCCGCCGGAACCGCTGCGGTTCACGGCGGCGCTGACGGCGGCGGACGGAGAGCGTCCCGCCGACAGCCCGCTCGTCGAGTTCGACGGCATAGCGGTCGGTGAACGGCTGCGTCTGGACGGGCCGTTGACGATCGCGCCCGGGCAACGGCTGCTGGTCACTGGCGAGAACGGGGCGGGCAAGACGACGCTGTTGCGCGTCCTGGCGGGCGACCTGGAGCCGGACGCGGGCACGGTACGCCGCTGCGCGCGGGTCGGGTACCTGGCGCAGGAGCTGCCCGCGCGCTCGACGCGGCTCCCGCTGCTCGCCGCCTTCGCGGACGGGCGGCCCGGGCTGTCAGAGGAGTATGCCGAACAGCTGCTGACGCTGGGCCTGTTCCGTGAGGAGGACCTGCACGTCCCGGTCGCGGCGCTGTCGGCGGGGCAGCAGCGGCGGCTGCAGATCGCGAGCCTGGTGACGCGGCCCGCGGACCTGCTCGTACTCGACGAACCGACGAACCACATCGCGCTCGATCTGGTCGAGGACCTGGAGGCGGCACTCGCGGAGTACCCGGGCGCGGTGGTCGCGGTCTCGCACGACCGCGGCTTCCGCGAGCGGTTCCCGGGACAGCGACTGGAGCTGTGCGGCGGCCGCAGATGCTGACTGCTGACCCTGCCGGGCCGAGGGCAAGTGCCCTGGCGCGGGAGGCGTGGGCCTCCGCCCACGAGCGCCGCGCGAGAGCCGCACACGCGGGCCTGGACCAAGGCCCTGGCCGCATCCGCCCACGAGCGCCGCGCGAGGGCCGCACACGCGGGCGCCGGCACCAGGGCTCTGGCCCGGTAGGGCCTGCGACCTCCGCCCGCGAGCGCCGCGCGAGGGTTGCACACGCGGGCGCCGGCACCAGGGCTCTGGCCCCGGCGGGCCCTGGCCCGGTGGGGCCTGGCCCCTCGCCCGCAAGCGCCACGCGGGCTCTGTACCCCTCGCCCCGTCCATCCGTCAGAGATTCACCTGCAACGATTGGAACGACTGAGCCATGACCTACTTCGTGACCCCACAGCAGGCCGCCCGCCGTACCTCCGCCGCAGTCGACGCGGCGGTCGGAGCAGGCCGCGATCTCGGACTCACCGTGACAGATGCCTCCGTCCTCCACGACGTCTTCTCCGTCGTCGTCCACCTCGCGCCCTCACCCGTCGTGGCCAGGCTTCCCACCGTCCTGCCGCGCTCCACGAGCCTCGAATCCCTTGCGCGCCGCCAGCGGGCGGAACTGGACGTGACGCGGTGGCTCGCAGACCAGGGAACCCCCGTGATCCCTCCCAGCCCTCTCATGCCACGGGAACCCGTTCAGCGCGACGGGTTCTCGATGACCTTCTGGCAGTTCGTCGAGGAGGACCGGGGCAAAGAGCCCGACTACGTGGCGAACTCGGAAAGCACCGCCGACCTGCATGCCGCGATGCGCGCATACCCGGGCAGGCTGTCGTATCTGTCGTCGGCGGAACCGCAGTTCATCGAGGAAAGCCTCGCTCTGCTCGAGGAGCGCCCCGACCTCCTCGGTCCGGCCGATCTGGACCGCGCACGCCGCGAGTGGCAGGTCCTGGAGCCTCTCGTGCGGTCACGCACGGCGTTCGAGACACGGTTCCCGGGGATCGACCTCCAGCCCGTCCACGGCGACTCCCCGCCCGCGAACATCTTCTCCGGGACGGACGGGGACCTCTACGCCGACTTCGAACTGATCACTCTGGGCCCCGTCGAGTGGGACCTGGCCGCCCTCGGGCCCGACCTCGAAGCCGCCTACAACCGCGGCGCGCGGCGCAACGGCATGAGGCCGCTGAACGAGGACGTCCTGAGCTTCGTGAACGCCGTGGGGATGCTGCGGGTCATCGCCTCCCTCACGCTGGTGCCACAATTGCCCGTACTGCTCGACTACTTGAAGCCGTCCGTCGACCAGTGGCAGACGATGCCGTTCGCCGGGGGCATGGCCTACTGAGACCCCCCTTGCGGTGGCTCACCGGGCTCCGGTGCGTCACCGTCCCCGGTGGGTCACGCGAGGGCGTTGTGCAAAACGCCTCCGACTGCCGCTCGACGGAGCCGAGTTCGCCGATGACAAACCCGCACTCGACGGCCCCACCGTGCTGAACGACACCAACGGCGAACCCTTCGCCCCCAAGGCCGTCGCCCCAGAGGCGATCCGCCGGAGCCCGGGCGGCAAGAGCCTGCTGTGGACCAGCGAGGGCACCTCCTCCTCGCGGCAGTCGCCGACCCAGGAAACGCACAGGCGGTTCGTGGAGGCTTCACAGACGGCTCCCGTACTGTCATGCACACCCAGCGGGCGACACGGAAGAGCAAAGGCGCGCAGTAATGAGCGAAGAACTCCACGACCACGACAGAGGTCTCTCCTTCGACCTCCCCACGCTTCACCGCCGCAAGATGATCCGGCTGCTGGCCGGCGTGAGTCTGGTCCCGGTGGTGGGCTGCAGCAGCGACGATCCGGCCACCGCCGGCTCCTCACCCAGCTCGGCCTCGCCATCGGCGGCCTCTTCGGGGACCTCCGAGGCGAGTTGCGAGACCATCCCGGAGGAGACGGCGGGGCCCTACCCCGGCGACGGGTCCAACGGCGTCAACGTCCTCAAGGAAAGCGGCGTCGTCCGCTCGGACATCACCTCCAGCTTCGGCTCCGCGAGCGGCAAGGCGGAGGGCGTACCGCTGACGATCACGCTCACCGTCGTCGACGCCGCCTCCGGCTGCGATACGCCGAAGGAGGGCGCGGCCGTCTACCTCTGGCAGTGCGACCGGGAGGGCAACTACTCGCTGTACTCCAAGGGCGTCACCGAGGAGAACTACCTGCGCGGCGTGCAGGAGACCGACGCCAAGGGCAAGGTCACGTTCACCAGCATCTTCCCGGCCTGCTACCCGGGACGCTGGCCGCACATCCACTTCGAGGTGTACGGCAGCCTGGAGGACGCCACCAACGCCACGTCCATCACGGCGACTTCACAGCTCGCCTTTCCGAAAGACGTCTGCGACACGGTGTACGCGAGCGACGGCTACGAGCAGAGCGTGCAGGAGCTGAGCCGGCTCTCCCTGGAGGGCGACATGATCTTCAGCGACGGTTACGACCAGCAGATGGCCACGGTCGAGGGCAGCGTCGAGAAGGGCTACGCGGCCACGCTTACGGTGCCGGTCTGAGCTTGAAGTGCTCTCCTGGCTGTAGCCGGGAGATTCCCTCCTAGCTTGCGGTGGCGGGCTTGACGCCGCGGGGGCGCCTGACGACTGCCCTTCCGGCAGCCGGGACGAGCGCGTGGCCCATCCGGTACAGGTGCAAGACGTTCCGTCTATGTCACCGCGCTGGAGTCCAAATACCGATGTCCGCACTGGCCGTCATGTCGTCTGCAATCTTCATGTCCATTTGGTCTTCGTCACCAAGTACCGGCGCGGGGCCATGACAGGTGAGATGCTGACGCGCTGCGAAGAGATCATGCGAGAGGTCTGCGAGGGCTTCGAGGCTGAACTGAAGCAGTTCAGCGGCGAAGAGGATCACATCCACCTGCTCGTGCACTACCCGCCCAAGGTCCAGCTCTCCAAGCTGGTCAACTCCATCAAGGGCGTCTCCTCCCGTTACCTGCGCAAGGAGTACGACGCTCACGTCCGCCGCTACCTGTGGGGCGGCCACTTCTGATCCGACTCCTACTTCGCCGGAAGCTGTGGCGGGGCGCCGCTGACCGTCGTTCGCCAGTACATCGAGAACCAGCAGCGCGCCGTGTGACGGCCGTCGTGGGCGCCGGTCAACAGCGCGGATCCGTGCCCACAGCCGAAGTCAGAGCAGTTCTCAGATGCGCTTCACCTCCGCCCTGCGGGCGGAGCACTGCCCAAGATCAAAGGTAGAAAAGTGGCGACCGGACCTGCGGGTGCAGGTCCGGTCGCCATCCTGTGCCTTCCAGCGAAGGCGTCAGCGCTCAGTACTCAGCTCAGTGCTCAGTACGAACTGCGCCTCATCCGGCGGAGGAGCAGGAAGCCGGAGATCAAGAGCACCGCTCCGGCCGCGGCCGGCCACAGCTGGGTGCCCGTCTCGGCGAGCGAGCCGCTACCGCCCTGCGGTTGGGTCTCTGCACCGGCCGCCTGATCGTTCCCACTGACGTCCGGCGCCTCGTTGTTGTAGTCGCCTTCACTTCCGTTGCCGTTGTCGTCCGAGCCCTCCGCCGGTGCCGCGTCCTGATCGCCCTGGGTGGGCGAGGGCGTCGCGTACACCTTGGGGTCCGGGCGGTTGGTGGCCGCGTCGCCGACCTCGGGTTCCGCGTCCGGCGCCTTTGTGGCCGGCTCCTGCGGGTCCTTGTCTCCGGCGTCTCCGGCGTTGTCACCGTTACCGGCATCCGCTCCGCCGTTGCCGCCGTTCCCGGCGTCGCCGCCATTGTCGCCGGCTCCGTCGTCAGGCTTCTCCGTCGGCTTGTCCGTCGGCTTGTCCTGCGGCTCCTCACCTGCGCCCGCGTCGCCGCCGGCACCCGCGTCGCCGCCCACGCCGCACTTCCGGCCGGCGTTGATGCAGTCGACCATCTCCTTCATCAGGTCCTCGTCGAAGACGTTGATGAAGTCGCCGTGGTCCGTGACCGGCTTGTGCACCTGCTCTGGGAAAGTGTCCACCGCGAACAACGGAACCGTACGGCCGCCGTCGTTCAGGCTCGGCGCGTCGACGTCGTAGACGATGCGCTGCACCAGCTGCGGGATGGCCTGGAAGCCGTTCCCACAGTTGCCGTTGGCGTCGGCGAAGGCCACGTGGGCGCGGTGGTTCGCGCTGTCGATGTTCCGGCCGTCCCAGCAGCTCTGGAACTTGAAGGTGCGCACCACGTCACTGCCCTGGGGACAGAGCGGGTACTTGTCCTTCAGCTGCCGGTCCTCGAACCCGGTGCAGCTCCACGAGGCGTTGGCGTTCGCGGTGCCGTTGACGAAGGCCTTGGCATCACCGGTAATGATGCGCAGCAGTCGCGGCATCTCGGTCACCTTGCTCTGCGGGTTACCCACAAAGTTCAAGGTCACCTTCTTGGGCGTCACGATCTCACCGACGTTGCCCTCGAGGCCGCCGCCCGGCGAGTTCGCGTCCTGCTCCTGCACGCCGTTCTGCAGACGCAACACCGGCCAGTAGTACGTGGACTTGTCGCCCTGGTCCACGCACGTCGTTTCGCCGTTCGCCAGGTCTTCGTCGCTCGCGAAGGCGTCGTTGGCCTGGTTGCCGATGTAGTCGTGGAAGTGGTGGGCGCCGTTGGTGACGCCGGGAGCCACGATGATGTTGTCCGAGTTGAACAGGCCGTTGGCGTTCACGCCACAGCTGGTGGTGAAGGTGCCGCGGGATGCGTTGGCCTGCTGCTGCGGCTGGGCCACGTTGGGCTGCACGTTCTTGATGTCGACGTAGTCCGCGGCCACGGGAGCCTTCCCGCCCTGACCGCCGTTGTCGCCCTGCTGCTCGCCCTGGCCCTGGTCCTGGTCCTGGCCATCACCCTGGTTCTGGTCCTGACCCTGTTCGCCCTGGTTGGCGTCGCCTGCGTCCTGGCCGTCGCCGCCCTGGTCGCCGTTCTCGCCGCCGCCGGCCTCGTTCCCGGTGGCGCGCAACGTACAGGCGGCAAGGGATTCAAGACCCTGAGGCTTCTCCCCCACACGTCCGATGGCGATGGCGATCCGGTCGATCGTCGCGGTCCGCTTGTCCTTCAGCGGATTCATGATCGCGTTGTCGGCGAAGCCGGCGTCCTGCAGCTGGGCCCGCGCCGTGTTCTGCAGTCGCTGGTAGGCCTCGGCGATCTGCTTGTCGAGGAGGGCGAGTTCCTTGTCGACCTCCGCCCTCGCCTGGTCAGGGACCGCCGTCAACTTACTGCCGACGTCCGGGCAGTCGATGGTGGCGGCACCCGAAGCCAGTACCTGGTCGTTCTGGTTCGGCTGCTGACCCGAGCCGCTCTCGGTGGCCGTGGCGTAAACGTTCGCCGCTACCAGCGCACCTCCTCCCAGCATCAGCGCGGCCGCCGCAAAGGTCGTGCGTCGTGCGCCTGTTGGGCGTCTTCGCGTGTTGCGTCTCACGGGAGTACTCCTACGGTTCGTCGGAGGCACGGGCAAGAATTTCCCCTGCCCCCATACGGAGCCGAGCCCCGCCGTGTTCAAACACCCCAGAAATTCATAGAGACCTCTCACGAATCAGTCGCACCCGAACGGGGGCCACGAGCCCATTCGCACAGCTCAGCGAGGTCGGTTCCGCTCCGTACGCCACCATGAAAGGCATGACGGACACGACGGATACGCCGGACACCCCGGACCCACCACCCACCCCCGGCAACGTGGACAGTGGCGTACGGCTGACGGGCTGCTACTGGCTCGTCACCGCTGTGCGTCCGTGAGGTCCCGACCGTACGTGGCCTTCAGGCGCCGTGGCCGGTGAAGGGGCCGCCCGCGCTGAAGGCCGCGTCGGCGAAGCGTTCGCCGATGCGGCGGTGGGTGGCGGCGTCGGGGTGGAGGTCGTCGGGCAGGGGCAGCTCGGCGAAGTCCCGCTCGCCGTAGAGGTCGCGGCCGTCGAGGTAGTGCAGGTGCGGGTCGTCGGCCGACCGCTGCCGCACGATGCGTGAGAGTTCCTCCCGGATGACGCCTAGCGTCAGCTTCCCGGCGGGGACCTCGGCAGGATCGCCGGTGGCCACGAAGCGCAGCTCTCCGGCGGCGAGGGCGTCGAAGTCGAAGGCGCCGGGGCCGGGCGTGTCCTCGTGGATGGGGCACAGGATGGGCGAGACCATCAGCAGTGGTGTGGTGGGGTGGCCCTCGCGGATGGTGTCGAGGAAGCCCTGCACGGCGGGGGTGAAGGCGCGCAGGCGCATCAGGTCGGCGTTGACCACGTTGATGCCGAGCTTGAGGCTGATCAGGTCGGCGGGGGTGTCCCGGATCGCGCGGGCGGTGAAGGGGTCGAGCAGGGCGCTGCCGGCCAGGCCGAGGTTGATCAGTTCCACGCCGCCGAGGGAGGCGGCGAGTGCGGGCCAGATGGTGGTGGGGCTAGCGGCGTCGGAGCCGTGGCTGATCGAACTGCCGTGGTGCAGCCAGACTTTGCGGCCTCGATCGGGTACGGGCTCGACTGGGGCGTCGGTGCGGAGGGCGACGAGTTCGGTGGTCTCGTTGTGCGGCAACCAGATCTCGATGTCTTTGTGGCCCTCGGGTAGTTCGGTGAAGCTGAGGGTGCCGGGCGGGCCCGGCTGGTGCTCGGCGGCTCCGGTGGTCAGGTCGATCGTCAGGGTGTTGCCGCCCGTCACGGTGGCCTGCGCAGTCAACTGACCGTCCACGAGCAGGTCGTACACGCCGTCCGGGCGGGGCGGGGCACCCACGTAGGTCCGCTTGGTGGGCAGCGTGTCCAGTTCGACGGTGGTGGCACGGGTGCGGAAGAGCAGTCGTACGCCGGAGGGTTGTGACTCCGCCATGGCGAGTTGCGGGTCGGTGTACTGGGCGCGGGCTCGGGCGGGCAGACGGTGGGGCAGTACGCCGTGTGGGGTGGGCTCCAGGTCGAGGGCACCGCGGAGGAGGTCCGAAGTGATGGGCGTGGTGGTCCAGTTGGAGTGGGTGGGCATGGCCTCCGCCTGTTGATCGGCATGGTGGGATTGCTCGGGTTGCTCGGATGTGCCGCGTGGCGCACGGTCTTCGTCCGGTGCCTCAGGGTGCGGGCCAGTTCCGCAACAGCACGTCGAGGGCGTCCAGGATCCGCGACCAGGACACCTGCGAGTCGGGGGCGCTGTGACTGAAGCCGCCGGCCAACTCCAGGCTGACGTAGCCGTGGAAGACGCTGCCCAGCATCCGGACCGCGTGGGTCTGGTCCGGTTCGGCCAGGTCGTAGCCGCGCAGGATGGCCCGCGTCATCTGTGAGTGTCTGCCGCCGGCGCTGGCGGCGGCCGCCTCGGGGTCGAGCCTGAACTGGGCCGCGGCGTAACGGCCGGGGTGCTCCCGGGCGTAGTCGCGGTAGACGTTCGCGAAGGCCGTCAGGGCGTCCTTGCCTGCCCGGCCTGCCAGGGCGTCGGCGGCCCGGTCGGCGAGTTCTTCCAGAGCGAGCAGGGCGATCCTGGTCTTGAGGTCATGGGAGTTCTTCAGATGCGAATACAGGCTCGCGACCTTGACGTCGAACCGCCTGGCGAGCGCCGAGACGGTCACCTGCTCGAAGCCGACCTCGTCGGCCAGTTCGGCTCCCGCCCGGGTCAGGCGTTCCGCCGTCAGCCCTACGCGTGTCATGCCTCTACCTCCCATTCCGCATAAACAATCATGCGACTGCCTAATACCTTTAGGCAAATTACGTAACTGCCGCGGGAGCCCGCTCGCGTGAAAGGCTCAGCAGGCGGCCGGACGACCACGGCGTCGGCCGCCCCATGACATCCCCACAAGGAGAGGCGGCGGCATGCGCATCGGACTGCTCGGTACAGGACCGTGGGCCGAGATGGCCCACGCCCCCGCCTTGAGCGAGCACCGCGAACTGGACTTCGTGGGCGTGTGGGGCCGCCGCAAGGAGGCGGCCGAGGCCCTGGCCGAACGGCACGGGACCCGCGCGTACGAGGAAGTCGACACCCTGCTCGCCGACGTGGACGCCGTCGCGATCGCCCTGCCTCCCTCCGTGCAGGCCCCGCTCGCGGCGCGCGCGGCGCGGGCGAACTGCCATCTGCTGCTCGACAAGCCTCTCGCGGCTAGCGTCGAGGAAGGGCGGGCGGTAGTCGAGGCGGCCGGGCAGGCCGGCGTGGCATCGGTCGTGTTCTTCACGGCCCGTTTCCAGTCCACCACTCAGGCCTGGATCGCCGAACAGGCCGCTCTGGACGGGTGGTTCACGGGGCGCGCGGAGTGGCTCGGTTCGGTGTTCACGGACGGCAGCCCGTTCGCCGACTCGCCGTGGCGACGGGAGAAGGGTGGCCTTTGGGATGTCGGCCCGCATGCCCTGTCCGTACTGCTGCCGGTTCTCGGCGACGTCGAGCGGGTGGCGGCCGCCGCGCACGGCCCGGAGGACACCGTGCACCTGATCCTTCAGCACGTCAGCGGGGCATCGAGCACGCTGACGCTCAGCCTCACCGCTCCGTCCGCTGCAGCCGGGGCCACGCTCGAACTGCGAGGCAAGGCAGGCGTCTCCGTACTGCCCGAGCCGACAGAAGGAGCGGTCCCGTCTCTCATGCGGGCCGCCGACGCTCTCCTCGCCGCCGTCCGCACCGGCCGCCCGGATCCGTGCGACGCCGCCTTCGGCCTGCGGGTCACGGAGATCCTGGCCACGGCAGAGGCCCAGCTCACAGAGCGGAACTGACGGGAATTCCCGGCCATCCCATAAAGCTGCTTTATGAGGTCATAGGCCGGACCCTCGTACCAAGTAAGGCTTGCCTTAGTTTAGGGTTGCCGACGAGTTGCCTGTTCACCACTCGAAGGGAACCTGATCATGCCCCGCCCCCTGCGGGTAGCCATTGTCGGAGCCGGCCCCGCCGGGATCTACGCCGCCGACGCGCTGCTGAAGTCCGAAGTGGCCGCCGAACCCGGCGTGTCCATCGATCTCTTCGAGCGGATGCCCGCTCCGTTCGGCCTGATCCGTTACGGCGTGGCCCCCGACCACCCCCGCATCAAGGGCATCGTCAAGGCCCTCCACCAGGTGCTCGACAAGCCGCAGATCCGCCTCTTCGGCAACGTCGACTACCCCACCGACATCAGCCTGGACGATCTGCGCACCTTCTACGACGCCGTGGTCTTCTCCACCGGGGCGACGGCCGACCGGGCACTCGACATACCCGGCATCCACCTCGAAGGCTCGTACGGCGCGGCGGACTTCGTCTCCTGGTACGACGGTCACCCGGACGTCCCGCGGACCTGGCCCCTGGAGGCGGAGAAGGTCGCCGTACTCGGTGTCGGCAACGTGGCGCTCGACGTGGCGCGCATCCTCGCCAAGACGGCCGAGGAACTGCTGCCGACCGAGATCCCGCCGAACGTCCACGAGGGCCTGAAGGCCAACCGGGCCAAGGAAATTCACGTCTTCGGCCGCCGTGGCCCTGCACAGGCGAAGTTCAGCCCGATGGAGCTGCGGGAGCTGGACCACTCCCCCAACATCGAGGTCATCGTCGACCCCGAGGACATCGACTACGACGAGGGCTCGATCGAGACCCGGCGCGGCAACAAGCAGGCCGACATGGTCGCCAAGACGCTGGAGAACTGGGCGATCCGCGATGTCGGCGACCGCCCGCACAAGCTGTTCCTGCACTTCTTCGAGTCGCCGACCGAGATCCTCGGCGAGGACGGCAGCGTCGTCGGCCTGCGCACCGAGCGCACCACTCTCGACGGCACCGGCAACGTCAAGGGCACCGGCGAGTTCAAGGACTGGGACGTCACGTCGGTCTACCGCGCGGTGGGTTACCTCTCCGACAAACTGCCCAAGCTGCCCTGGGACGTCGAGTCGGGCACGGTGCCGGACAGCGGCGGCCGGGTGCTCGAGGACACCGGCGCGCACCTGCAGTCGACGTACGTCACGGGCTGGATCCGGCGCGGCCCCGTGGGCCTGATCGGCCACACCAAGGGCGACGCCAACGAAACGGTCGCCAACCTCCTGGACGACTACACGAACGACCGCCTGCACACGCCCGGTTCACCCACTCCGGAGGCCGTGGACGCGTTCCTCGCCGAGCGCAACGTCCGCTTCACGACGTGGGAGGGCTGGTACCGCCTGGACGCCGCGGAAAAGGCACTGGGCGAGCCCGAAGGCCGTGAGCGCGTGAAGATCGTCGAACGCGAGGACATGCTCAAGGAGAGCGGCGCGTAACACTCGAGCCGCGTGGCCGGGCCCTTGCCTATGTAGCAGGGGATACGGTCCGGCCGCGCGGCGTTTCGCTGTGCGGCCGGGGCGGTGGTGTCACGCCCCGGACGCGCGGCTGACGACGTTGATGTTGAAGGTGTGGGTGCCCAGACCGCCCGCGATGCCCATGAAGAGCAGGGCGAAGTGCTCCTGGCCGCGTGCCGTTGTGATGCCGCCGATGTCCAGCTGCGAGGCCGGCGGCCAGCCGAGGTCTTCGAGCAGCGTGGCGGTGGTCCGCTTGGCTGCCGCGCTGTTGCCGGACAGGAAGACGGTGGTTGGGCCGTCCAGGCCGGCGGGGTCGGTCATCGCGGACGCGTCCATGGTGCACAGCGTCTTGACCACCATCACCCCCGGGAATGCCGCCTGAATCTGCTCACTCAGGCTGTTGTTGGGGTGGGACAGCTCGGTGAAGTCGTCGGAGAGCCCGACACCGACGTCGACGAGTGTCTTCCCGTCCAGCGCCGCCGCTCCGATCGTGGTCAGAACGTCCAGCGATGCCGTTCCCGGGGTCGCGTTGACCACGACCTCCGCATGTGTGGCCGCCTCGCCGAGACCGGCGACGGCGAAGCCCAGATCCTTGCGTTCCTCCGGCCGACGCGACCCGAGTACGACCTCGTGACCCGCCGCGGACCAGCCCGCTGCCAGTGCCCGGCCCACATTGCCCGTGCCAAGAATTCCGATACGCATGCTGTGACGCTAAGTTGCGCACCAGTCCCGGCGGATCGGGCCGTAGGACCAAGCGAAACCGGCACCAAGGACGTACGTCCACAGAGTCTGACGTAACTTCAGGGGAACAACCGGCTTCGTCCGTACGTACATCACAACGCCGGTGCGCCCCGCGGCACGTGCGGCTCGCGAAGGAACGAGGAAGGTCAGCACCATGACGGAGAGCTCTACCCCAGCCACTGAACTGACGTCGCAGTACCTCGCCCAGGTGGTCGGCGACCTCGACCGCAACACCAAGGAACAGGAACGCATCCGCGCGGAAATCAGCGCGTTGCAGGAGCAGTTGCTCGCCCTGCAGCATGACCACACCGTGCTCCTGAACATGCAGCGGGCGCTCGGCGCGGACGCCCCCACTCTGCCCACTCAGCCCGCTCCGACCGAAGACGCCGCGGCACCCGCGTCCCCCTCCGCTCCCAAGCGGAAGAGGGCGAAGCCCGCGACCGAGTCCGGCACCGGAAAGCCGGCCGGGTCGAAGAAGGCCACTACCGCTAAGGTCGCTGGGACCACGGCCAAGAAGGCGGCGGCCAAGAAGCCCAAGACCGAGCCGAAAGCCGAGCAGCCCATAGCCAAGACGGAAGCCTCAAAGTCCGCCCAGCCCACGCTCGTTGAACTCATCCGCCGTCACCTCGGCGAGCAGACCGAACCACGCTCCGCGGCGGAGATTTCCACCGCACTCGGCAAGGCCCACCCCGAGCGTGGCATCAAGACCACCGTCGTACGCACCACGCTCGAAGGACTCGTGGCCAGGAGCCAGGCCCACCGCACCAAGCAGGGCACCTCTGTCTTCTACACCGCCCCGGACGCCCCGGAGCCGGCGGCGCCGTCCGCGGCCGAAACCCAGTCGGCCGGGGACTGACTGACGAGCCGTCACCTGCGCTGGAGGTGCGGCGGCGCCTCCGGCCTCGTACGTCACGCGTGGGGGTCGAAGGCGATGCCGGCCGGCTTGGCCGCGGCGAGGTGGTTGTTGAAACTGCCGTCCTTGAGGCCGAAGTTGGCGCTGCCGAAGTTGGCCTGGCTCAGCCTGTCGCGCAGTCCCGCGGGGTAGCCGTTCCAGCCGACCAGCGGCGGATACTGCCAGGTGCCCTTGTGGTTCTCCGGCGGCTCGTCGCCCGAGCCCGCGGGGCGGAAGGCGTGCGTGCTGGCGCCGTCCTTGTGGTACACGATCTTGGGGTGGTTGCCGTCCCAGCGGATCCGGTCGCGGCCGTACACGTCGAAGCTGCCGTGGGCCGAAGTGGACACGTACATGGCCTGGTTGTTCTGCACCCACAGGACGACGTGCTCCCAGTCGTGGCGGTGTCCGCCGAGACTGCTGCCGGCCACGGCCTGGTCCTTCTCGAAGTACAGGCCGTACATGATGGCGCACCAGCCGTTGTTGCACTTGTAGCGGGAGTAGCCGTTGGTGTTGTCCAGGTCCGAGGCGTCGCGGCATTGGCCGTTGAGGGATCCGGTCGGGTTGAGGCCGCCGTTGATGGCGCCGTCGGGGCCGATGGCCGGCGTGGAGTAGCAGCCGTCCGTGTCGTAGTCGTACGTCGGCTGGAACGTCTGCTCCAGTGCCTCCGCGTTGGCGGGCAAGGACCGCGGCGGTGCCGCGAGAGCAGAGCCCGGGAAGGCGACGACCAGCGCAACGGCGCTGCCGAGTATGAGAGTTGCCCTGCGGATCCGTGAACTCGTCTTCAACGCGTCCTCCTGAACGACCACGGTGGGGGTTGCGCATGATGGCATGACTGACATGCTCAGAACAGTCACCTGGATGCGCGTTGACACGTGATCTCAGAGAGGTGTTGTCACGATGAAGCGCCCGCCAACTACACGGGAGTTGACGAGCCGAGTCGGCCGTCGCACGAGTGACGGCGGATCAAGTGCGGCTCACACCTCGACGCCGGCGCGGCCATCGAGGCTGTGCGGGCGGGCACGATCGACGCGTTCTTCCGTGCCGTCACAAGGCCGCGCGGCTACTCCCCGACGGCATCGAGACCACCCGCGTCCTCGATGAGCCGCTCCAACTCCTCACCGGAGCGGCCCACGAGTTCGCCGACAGCCGTGCGGTCACGCCGCCGCCCTTGCCGGGCACAGGATATGGATGCCCGGTATCGTCACCGGAACCGAATGGGCCGCCTTCTACGACGGACTCGCCCTCGCCTTCGGACTCACCATCGACGCGACCGGCCCCAACTTCGGCCTCGAGCCGCTCCTGGACATGAGCGCCGACTCGCCGGCCCTGGCGACCTTCGTCGGCGAGGGCACCCGGTTCGTCCGGCCCGCCGACTACGACCTGCGGCGCAGAACACCTCCGCGTCAACCGGGGGGCAACAACGCCGTGAGCCGCAACAGCCAGGCCAGGGCGGCAAGTTCAACAGTCGTCTCAGGAACCCAGACGTCGCCACGCCCGCTGAAGCAGAGTCCTCAGCAGTGCCGCCTCCTCGCCACCGAGGGCCGTCACGATGCTCTCCTGTTCCTGTTCCACGGCCGCCGTCCAGCGTCCGAGTGCCTCGTTGCCGCGCTCGGACGCGAAGACCAGCACGCGTCGCCGGTCCGCGTCGTCCACCCGGCGCAGGACGAGGTTGAGGGACACCATGCGGTCGACCACCTTGGTCAGGGTGGGAGCCGACAGGAGTGCGAACTCGGCGATCTCCGTCATCGCGTGGCCGGTGCCGTCGCCCAGGAACGACAGCACGCGCCACTCCTCGAGCGTCGCACCCTCCGCCTTGAGCGCCTCACCGAGCCTCGATACGACGCTCCGCTCCACGAGCGTGAGCGCCCGCGCGAAGTCGAGGTCGGATACGGCTGTCGCCGGGGTCGTCGTCATCGCCCTGCCAAAGCTTCGTCGGTGTCGTTGCGGCGCCATGGTGGCCGGTCGTCAGCGCACGGCAGACCGGCAGGTTCGCATGGAGTGATTCCACGATACAGTCATTTCCTTATCGCCGCGAAATATTCTCGTAGCAACCAATCGCTAGTGTGAGCGCCTATGATCGAGAAGGCGTCTGTCCGGCTCGGCACTCCGGCAGGCCCCCGGACCCGGGACGCGCTGAATGTCGCCCTCGTGATCCCGCTCCAGGGCCCGGCCGGAATCTTCGGCCCGTCCTGCGAGTGCTGCGCCCGGCTCGCGGCCGAGGAGGTCAACGCCGAGTCGGGAGTGCTGGGCAAGGAGCTGCGGCTCGTACTCGTCGACGGCGGGGCGCCGCGCGAGCAGGTGGCGACCGAGATCGACGCGCTGATCTCCGGCGGCGTCGTCGACGCGGTGGCCGGCTGGCACATCTCCGCCGTCCGGGAGGTCGTGGCCCCGCGCATCGACGGCCGGGTGCCGTACGTCTACACCGCGTTGTACGAGGGCGGCGAGCGGTCCCCCGGCGTATTCCTCACCGGTGAGACCCCGAACCGCCAACTGCGGCCCGCCTTGCAGTGGTTCGCCGGCGAACTCGGCATCCGGCGGTGGACGATCGTCGGCGACGACTACGTCTGGCCCCGTTCCTCCGCCCGCGCCGCCCACCGCTATCTGCGCGAACTCGGCGGCGAGGTCTGCGACGAGATGTACGTGCCGCTGGGCACCAAGGACTTCGGCCAGGTCCTGGCCAGGGTCTCGGCCAGCGACTGCGAGGCCGTCCTGATGCTGCTGATCGGTGACGACGCCGTGCTCTTCAACCGCGCGTTCACCGCCGCCGGGCTCGACCGCGACCACATCCGGTTCAGCTCGCTGATCGAGGAGAACGTGCTGCTGGCGACCGGGCCCGAGAACACCCGGGGCCTGATGACTTCGGCCGGTTACTTCGAGGACCTGCCGACGGCGTACGGCCTTGACTTCGCCGCCGCGTACTTCCGCCGGTTCGGGCCCCGGGCGCCGGTGCTCAACAGCCTCGGCGAATCCTGCTACGAGGGCGTGCGCATGCTCACCGAACTGCTGCGCCGCGCGGGCACCATGGACATGGACCGCATCCAGGCCACCGCCGAGGGCCTCGAGTACGAGTCTCCGCGCGGCACCGTGCAGATCCGGGACCGCCATCTGAAGCAGCGGGTGTTCCTCGCCGCGGCCGACGGGCTGCAGTGGGACGTGCTCCAGCAGCTGCCGTAGCCGCCCCCCTCCCCGTGGCGGGCCTTGCGGTGGGCCTTTCTTTTACACGCACGTAACGCGCCGCCCTCTTGCCCAATTGCTTCGGTTGGAAATAGTTTTTTCTCGAAGCTTTTGGAGGTTGGTCGTCATGGCCACGTATCAATACCGCTGCCCGGGCTGCGGCACCTTCGACGTGATCCGTCCGATGGGCCGCGCCCTCCCCCAAGAACCGTGCGAGGCGTGCGGAGACCAGGCCCGCAGGGTCTTCACCGCCCCGATGCTCACCCGCACCCCCGCTCCCCTGTCCCGCGCCCTGCACGCCCAGGAGGCCAGCGCCCACGAACCGCGCGTCGTCGGCGAAGTGCCCGCGACCCTCCGTGGTCCGGCTGCGCCCGCCGACCCCCGGCATGCCCTGCTGCCCAAGCCATAACTCCCCCTGTTCTGGAGGCCGTTCATGCCCGAAGTCGTCTTCAGCGTCGACCAAGCCATGTCCATGCGAGACCAGAAGGTCCCCGGCCACAACCGCTGGCACCCCGACATCCCGCCGGCCGTCACCGTGAAGCCGGGCTCGGATTTCCGCATCGAGTGCCGGGACTGGACCGACAACCAGATCGGCAACAACGACTCGGCCAACGACGTCCGTGACGTCGACCTCACCCACGCCCACATGCTCAGCGGCCCCATCGCGGTGGAGGGCGCCGAGCCCGGCGACCTGCTCGTCGTGGACATCCTCGACCTGGGCCCCGTACCGCAGTCGCAAGGAGAAGGTTCCGGGCAAGGCTGGGGCTACACCGGCGTCTTCGCCAAGAACAACGGCGGCGGCTTCCTCACCGACCGCTTCCCCGACTCGTACAAGGCCGTCTGGGACTTCCACGGCCAGCAGGCCACCTCCCGGCACATCCCCGGCGTCCGCTACACCGGCATCACCCACCCCGGCCTCTTCGGCACCGCGCCCTCCGCCGAGTTGCTGGCCCGCTGGAACGCCCGCGAGCAGGCCCTCATCGACACCGATCCGCACCGGGTTCCGGCGCTCGCGCTGCCTCCGCTCGCCGACAACTCGCTGGCCGGCACGGCGGACGGCGAGACGGCCTCCCGTATCGCCGCCGAAGGCGCCCGTACAGTCCCGGCCCGGGAGAACGGCGGCAACCACGACATCAAGAACTTCACCCGCGGCTCGCGGGTCTTCTATCCCGTCCTCGTGCCCGGAGCCCTGCTCTCCGGCGGCGACCTGCACTTCAGTCAGGGCGACGGCGAGATCACCTTCTGCGGCGCCATCGAGATGGGCGGCTTCATCGACCTGCACGTCGATCTGATCAAGGGCGGCATGGAGAAGTACGGGGTGACGACCAACCCGATCTTCATGCCCGGCAACGTCGCGCCCCAGTACACCGAGTTCATCTCGTTCGTCGGCATCTCCGTCGACCACGAAACCGACACCAACCACTACCTCGACGCGACGATGGCGTACAAAAACGCCTGTCTCAACGCCGTCGACTACCTGATGTCCTTCGGCTACAGCGGCGAGCAGGCCTACCTTCTGCTCGGCTCGGCCCCGATCGAGGGCCGGCTCAGCGGCGTCGTGGACATCCCCAACGCGTGCAGCACCCTCTACCTCCCCACGGCGATCTTCGACTTCGACATCCGGCCGACGGCCGAGGGCCCGAGAAAAGCCGACCGCGGCCAGTGCGCCGTCACCTCCTGAACGTCCCGAAAGGCAGCCCCATGAGTGACCATCTCACCTTCCAGCTGGGCGACTTCACCACCCAGAGCGGCGCCACACTGCGCGGCGCGCACCTCGCCTACACCACGTACGGCGAGCTCAACGCGGACAAGTCCAACGTGATCGTCTACCCGACCTGGTACTCCGGCCGCCACTGGGACAACGAGTGGCTCATCGGCCCCGGCATGGCCCTCGACCCGGCCGAGTACTTCATCATCGTCCCGAACATGCTCGGCAACGGCCTGTCCACCTCGCCGAGCAACACCCCGCCGCCGTACGACCGCGCCCGCTTCCCCGACATCACGGTGTACGACCAGATCGAGGCCCAGCACAAGCTGGTCACCGAGGAGTTCGGCATCGAGAAGATCCAGCTCGTGACCGGCTGGTCGATGGGCGCCGGGCAGACCTTCCAATGGGCCGTCAGCTACCCGGAGATGGTCGAGCGGATCGCCCCCTTCTGCGGCTCCCCGCGCACCAGCCTCCACAACAAGGTCTTCCTGGAGGGCGTCAAGGCCGCGCTGACCGCCGACGCGGTGTACAACGGCGGCTGGTACGACGCGGAGAAGTGGCCGACCACCGGACTGCGCGCGCTCGCCCGGGTGTACGCGGGATGGGGCTTCTCGCAGGCGTTCTACTGGGAGAAGGAGTACGAGAAGCTCGGCTACACCTCCCTGGAGGACTTCCTGGTCGGCTTCTGGGAGGGCTTCTTCCTCGACGGCCGCGACCCCAACAACCTGCTCACCATGCTCTGGACCTGGCAGAACGGCGACGTCGGGCTCACCCCCGGCTTCGACGGGAACACCGAGGCGGCGCTGGCCTCCATCAAAGCGACCACGCTGGACATGCCCGCCGAGAAGGACCTCTACTTCCCGCCGGAGGACGAGGCCTGGGCCGTCAGCCACATGCCGGGCGCCGAACTCCGGGTGATCCCCGGCATCTGGGGCCACTTCGCCGGCGGCGGCAGCAGCCCCAAGGACACCGAGTTCATCGACACGGGTATCAAGGAACTGCTGGCCAAGCCGGGCGGATTGGCGTAGCCATGAGCAACGGACGCATCAGACTGCCGCACGAGGTCAGCGCCTCGATCATCGCCTTCGCCACCGTCTTCCTGCTGATGAGCCCGCTCAACATGCCGACCTGGGCGATCTTCATCACCTGGGCTGGAACGTTCATGCAGGGCGGCCCGAGCATCGCCAACGCCATCTCCATGATCACCGCCACCACGACAGGGGCGGGGTTCGCGGTGGTGGCCGTCCTGCTCAACCGGGAGACGGGCACGATGTTCGGCACCGGGTCGTTCGCCCAGACCCTGGCGCTGGGCGTGGTGATCTTCTTCGTCAACGGCACCCTGCTGGCAACCGGTCGGCTGAAGCCGTTCGCTCTCATCCCGGCGATGTTCTTCGGCTTCGCATCGACCTTCGCCACGTACTTCGGCGGATTCGGCTATGACGCGGGGAATCTGGGCGCCGCCTTCGTCAGCGCCGCCGCGATGTGCGCTCTCGGCCCGCTCGCGGCCACTCTCGGACTGCGGCTGATGTTCGCCCCACCAGCCACGGCAGCCGAGCCCGACATACGCGAGACCGGGGAGGTGACACCTTCGGCCAGCGAAGCACGCGCCTGAGCACGGGGCCCGCCATGAGCTGCGCTGCTCGATTGGCGGGCCCCTCATCGATCTCATCGGCGAGCCGACCGAGCCGAGGCCGAGGAGGGGCGTGCGGCGGCATGTACGGCGCCGATCATGCCGGTTGTGACCACAACCACCCGTAGCGAGTCCGGCTCGGGCATCAACGGCCCGCGCGGATCAGCCCCGTCAGGTACCGCCAGAGCGATGAGCGTTGCCGGGCGGACGGGTCCGGCACCACCGGTCCGGCCGCCTCCGGTCCAGGAGCGGCGGACGCCGGTTGCTCGGCCGGTGAGGCGAGTTCGTACCGTACGGGCAGGGAGCGCAGGCCGCGCATGAACGGGGAGGCGCGCCAAGGGAGTTGGTCGGCGGGGAGGGCGAGGGCCAGGTCGGAGAACCGTTCGAAGAGGCGGCTCACGCCCACCGCCGCCACGGTCGAGGCCAGCTCCCGGGCGGGGCACTGGCGGCGGCCCGCACCCCACGACAGGTGGGCGCGGGTGCTGATCGTGGTGCTCCCCTCCACGTGTTCGGCGAAGAGCGGGTCGGCGTGTGCGGCGGCCGAGGAGACCCACACCGGGTCGCCCGCGCGGATCGTGTAGTTGCCGAGCGGGGTGTCCTTGGCGGCGAACCGCGGCACGAAGTTCACCAGCGGCGGCTTGCGCATGACCGCCCGGTTCATGGCCTCCCTGACCATCCCGGCGGACAGGCTGGCCCGTACACCGCCCTCTCCCGACACGACTTCGACCACGGTGTTGGAGACGAGGATGCCGACGTGGTCGGACGTCATGCCGAGGAGCATGAACAGTTCGCGGGCCAGTTCGTCGAGGGAAAGATCCGGGTGCGCGGCCAGCAGGTACGAGGGGAAGTCGTCCCCCGGTTCCTTCAGCTTCGCCGCCGCGAGTTCGGCCAGCGTCTCCAGCAGCCGCTCCAGGGCGGGTTCGGCGTCCGGGCCCGCGTCCAGTACGCGCCACATGTCCATCAGCGCGTCGTCACCCTGCGAGCCGGGGAAGCCCAACAGATGGCTGGCCACCATCAGCGGCAGCGGTCGCGAGAACTGCGCGGACAGGTCCGCCACACCCGTGCCGCCGCCCTGGGCGATGAGGGTGATCAGTTCGTCGGCGTACGCGGTGACGGCCGTCCGGAGGCGCTTCGCCTGCGGGTGGCGCGGGTCCTGGAACGGCTTGAGCGCGGCGTCCCACGCGGTCCGCAGCGTCCGGTACCCCGAACCGCCCTGAATCAGTACGTGGTTGACCTCGAGCGAGGGCCCGAGCGGCCAGTCGGCGGGCACCCTGCCCTCGGTACGGGCCCGCCAGTTCTCCAGACCCTTCGGCCAGCCGTCGTCGTCCTGAAGCACCTGGAGGGACTCGCGGTATCCCAGCACCAGCCAGGCGGGCACACCGAGCAGATCGACGGGCGCGACGGGGCCGTGCTGCTGCCTCAGCCCTTCGTAGACGAGCGCGGGGCGCGTCTCGTAGTCCCGGGTCAGCAGCGGCTGCGGGTTCAGCGCCTCGAGCCGTGTGTCGTCCAGGTCCGCGGATGCGCCGTCGCCAAGCTGGGATTCCATCGTGTTGCGGCCCTCCGACACTCTCCGTAACGGCGGGCGACCGTTCGGTTTTGTTACTGACCGGTGGGGACCATACCTCAGGCCGGACAGGGGGAGTTGTCCGGGTGCGGTATCCACGTGAGGATCGGATCAACCTCGCCGAGGAGGACATATGACCACCCTTGCCGATCCCGTTCCCGGCGGGCGCCCGGGCGATGTCGAGCGGGCCACCGCGCTGAGCGCGGAGCTGACCGGGCGGGGTGTGCACGGCATCGTCCTCGCCTATGTCGACACCGCGGGCATCGGCCGGGTGAAGACGATCCCGACGGCCAAGCTCGCCTCGGCCGCCGCGTGGGGTGTCGGTATGTCGCCGGTGTTCGACACGTTCCTGGCGAACGACTCCATCGTCTCCACCGACGTACTCGGCTCACCTGACGGCGATCTTCGCCTGTACCCCGATCTCGATCACCTGGTCGTCCTGTCCGGGCAGCCCGGCTGGGCATGGGCCCCGGTGGACCGGGTCACGCAGGAAGGTGAGCGGCATCCGGGGTGCGGCCGGACCTTTCTGCGCCGGATCGTCGCCGACGCCGCTGAACGGCACGGGATCTCGTTCAAGGCGGGCATCGAGATCGAGTGGGCGGTCGGACAGGGATCGGCCCCCGGTGACGACTTCGTGCCCGCAGTGTCGGGCCCTGCGTACGGCGCCACCCGGCAGGTCGAACTGAGCGACTGCACCGCCGAGTTGATGTCCGCACTGGCCGCCCAGGGGGTGGATGTCGACCAGTTGCATCCCGAGTACGCGGCCGGTCAGTTCGAGCTCTCGGTGGGCGCGCTCGACCCGGTCGCCGCGGCCGACCGTAGCGTGCTCGTACGGCAGACCATCCGGGCGGTGTCACAGCGGCACGGCCTCAGGGTCTCGTTCGCCCCGGCCGTCTTCGCCGAGGGCGTCGGCAACGGCGGCCATGTCCATCTCTCCGCCTGGCGCGAGGGCAGAAACCTGCACTCCGGCGGCGAGGGCCGGTACGGCATGACGGCCGAGGCGGAGTCGTTCGCCGCCGGACTGATCGCGCATCTGCCGGCGCTGACGGCCGTGACCGCACCGAGCCCGGCCAGCTATCTGCGGCTCAAACCCTCGCAGTGGGCCGGGGTGTTCACCGCCTGGGGCCGCGAGACCCGCGAATCCGCGGTGCGCGTCATCACCGGCACGGCGGGCCGTCGCGACCAGGCGGCGAACCTGGAGGTGAAGCCCGTCGACCTCGCCGCCAACCCGTATCTCGCGCTCGGCTGCCTCGTCGCCGCCGGACTCGACGGCCTGGAGTCGTCCGCGGCCCTGCCCGACGAGATCACCGGAGATCCGGCGCGGTTCGGCGCCGAGGAGGCGGCAATCCGGGGCGTACGCCGCCTGCCGACATCGCTGGACGAGGCAGTAGAGGAGTTCCGCAAGGACGAACCGCTGCGCGCCGCGCTCGAACCGGTCCTGGCCGACGCCGTGATCGCCGTGCGCCTCGGCGAGATCGCGGCGGTGGCCGGGCTGGACGACGGGCAGGTGGCGGCGGCGTACCGCTGGATCTACTGACATGCGCGCCGGACCCGTCCAAGAGACGCTCGCCGCGCTGCGGTTGGTGGACCACCACTGCCATGGTGTCGTCACCGCCGACCCGGACCGCGAGCGCTTCGAGTCGCTGATCACCGAGGGCGGGACCTGGCCCGGGATCTCACCGTTCGACAGCCCTGTCGGCGTGGCGATCCGCCGCCACTGCGCTCCCCTGCTGGACCTGCCGCGCCACGCACCGCCCGAGGAGTACCTCGCCCGGCGGGCCGAACTGGGCCGGCACGAGGTCGACCGGCGCTTTCTCGCCGCCGCGGGCACGGACGTGTTCTGTGTGGACACCGGGTTCGCGCCAGGTCGCCTCACCACGCCGCGGGAACTGGCCGAGGTCGTCGGCGGGGCCGCGTACGAGGTCGTACGGCTGGAGAGCGTCGCCGAGGCCGTGGCGGCGGAGGGGGTCGAGCCGGACGCGTACGCGGACGTCTTCCGGGCGGCGGCGTGGGATGCCATACGGCGGCCGGGCGTCGTCGCGGTGAAGTCGGTGGCCGCCTACCGCACCGGCTTCGACCTGGACCCGGTTCGCCCCTCGGACCCGGAGGTCACCGGGGCGGCCCGGCGGTGGCTCGCGCGCGGCGGACGCCTGGACGACCCGGTCCTCGTACGGCACTTGCTGTGGACCGCCGTGGACCTCGGGCTGCCGCTCCAGCTGCACACCGGCTTCGGGGACAGCGACATCCGGATGCACCGGGTGGATCCGACCCTCCTGACCGACTGGCTGCACCTGACCTCTGGCACCATTCCAGTGCTGCTCCTGCACTGCTGGCCCTATCAGCGCCAGGCCGCCTACCTGGCGACGGTCTTCGAGCAGGTGTACCTCGATGTCGGTCTCACCCTGCACTACGTCGGCCCCGCGCGGGCCCGGGCGATCCTGGAGGAGGCGCTCGAGATCACCCCGTTCCGCAAACTGCTCTACAGCTCCGACGCCTACGGAGTCGCGGAGTTCTACCATCTCGGTGCTCTCGCCTTCCGGCACGGACTGGCGGGGCTGCTCCAGGACCGGGTGGACGCCGACGAGATGAGCCTGCCCGACGCGCTCCGGATCAGCAGGTGGATGGGGCGCGACAACGCCTGCCGCGTGTACGGGCTCCCGCTATCCCACGCAGAGGTCCGAGCCTGAGGCGGACGGCTCAGGGCCCTGCGGGTTCCGCAGCGGTACGACGCCCACGCAGCGGCCGTCGCTGTCCAGCAGCCGGCCCATGTGCTTGACCGTGCGCAGGACCACGGACCGGTCGCCGATGGCCAGGCGGGGCAGCCGGCGCGAGAGGTGTGCCTCGAAGGTGTGGACGTCGGCCAGCTCACGCAGCCAGACGTCGATGACGAGGTTGTGGGGTCCCGCCGTGATCGCGCACGACCGGACCTCCCGCACACCGGACAGCACCCGTACGGTCTCCGCCAGGTACTGGCCGGGTACGGACGCGAAGTACACCGCGGACAACGGCCAGCCGGACAGGGGTCGGGCCAGGTCACAGCGCAGGCTCACCCGTGAGGCGAGCAGAGACTGGAGTCTGCGGCGGACCGTTGTCAGGCCCGCTACCGTCGCCGCCGCCAGTTCGCGCAGGGACATCCGGCCGTCGGTGCCCAGCAGTTCCATGAGCCGCGCGTCGAGGCCGTCCCATCCTGTGGGCTCGACAGCGGCCGGTGGCGCGGGCAGGGCCGCCTCGATCCTGGCGCACTGGAGCGAGTCCAGGCTGCGCAGCCTCCAACGGCTGCCCTCGGTGGGCACGCCCGTCGACAGGTGGGTAGGGCTAGCCCGTACACCCGGTGTCGCATCGACGCCGAGGGAACCATCACCTACGCCGGCCCCGCCGCTTCGGCGCCCGAGGACGTCACGCCGACGCGGACAGTCGACGCCGGGGGCCGTACGGTGCTGCCCGGCTTCTTCGACTGCCATGTCCATCTCGCCTATGCGCAGGGCTCGCCGCCCGGTCGTCGCGCCGAACTCGACCCCGTTCTGGTCACGTTGGACACGGCCACGCGGATGCGGCAGACCCTTGACGCGGGCATCACCACGGCCCGTGACGTGGGTGGTCTGTCCGTGGGCTACCGCACCGCCGTCGAGACGGGCCCATCGTCACGTTCAACACGAGCGCCTGCGTGATGGCTGTGAGCGGGTCGAGACTGCGGCGGCGGCGAGTCTGGGCGCGAGCCGCCGACAGATCCTGCAGGGGATCGTGCTGCCGTCGACCGTGCCGTACATCGTCACCAGAGCTCGCCTGGCCATGGGCAACAGCTTCCTGACCATCGTCTCCGCCGAGATCGTCGCCGCCCAGGTCAGGCTCGGCTCGCTGATCTGGACGTCCCGCAACTACGAGCGCATCAACTGGGTCTTCGTCGGGATCATTACCTTGGGCATCCTGGGGTTCGTCTTTGACCGCGTGCTGTGGATCGTCGCTTCCCGCGGGTCCTGCGTCGATACGGATTGAATCCTCCCCTCCCTGAAGGGGGAGGGGATTCCTGGCTCAGGCCGCCTCCTGGAGCAGCGCTCCAGGAGGTCTTCCGCCCTCGGCACCAGCCGGCTTGAGACCAGCCCGGACGAGCATCACGCGTGCGGAGTTCTTGTCCCGTGGGGACACGGTTCCGCAGGCGGTGCAGGTGTAGGTGCGCTCACCCAGCGGCAGTGCGTGCTTGGCTCTCGCTCCACACTGCGCGCAGTCCATCGTGGTGTGCGCGGGGTGTACCAGGCGGATGTCCCGCCCGTGCTTGCGGCCCATCTCGATCAGAGCGGCCTTGGTGGCGCCGATGGCGGCGTCGGCGGCCTTACGGGACATGGTGGTCCTGGCCAGAAATTTCGGATGGAAGTCCTCCACCGCGATGGCGTCATGGTCGATCACAACGCGTTTGGCCCACTTGCGGCCGGTGTCCTCACGCTGCCTCGCGACCTTCTTGTGTGCCTTCGCCCGCAGTGTCTTCGCCGCGCGGTAGCCCCTCGACCCGGCCTTGCCCTGCTTCGGTTTGCGGCGGGCCATCATCCGGTCGTACCGGGTCAGCTTCGTCTGGGCCTTCTTGCCGTGCTCGGCGTGCGGCAGGTCGTGCGCGTCGGAGGTGGTGGTCGCGGTCTCCTTCACACCCCAGTCGACGCCGAGTGCGCGGCCGGTGGCGGGGAGCGGCTGCACCTTGGCGGGGACGACGAAGCTGGCGTACCAGTGCCCGATGCTGTCCCGGTAGATGCGCACCGACGTCGGGTCGGCGGGCAGGTCTCGGGACCACACCACGGTGAGGGCGATGCCGCCCGCCAGGTGCAGCCTGCCGCCCTTGAGACGGAAGCCGCGCCGGGTGTAGTTGAGCGTGGGCAGCGTCTCGCGCTTGGTCTTCCACGTCGGCATCCCCGCCCGGCGGTGCAGCGGGACCCCCTCGCGGATGTCCTTTTGCGCCTTGGCCCTGGACTTGCCGAAGGCCCGGATGAGCTGCTGCTGGGGAACCGACGAGCCCTCCCGCAGCCACGGCGTGCGGGCGCGGGCGTCGGTCAGCATCTTGTCGAGCTGGGCCGGGCCGCACGTTTGCTTGTCGGTGCCCTCGGGACGGTTCTGGTTCCAGGCATGGACCTGCTTCGACTTGGCCACACACTCGTTCCACCCAGCGGCACCGGTCCCACTCCGCCGCCAGGGCGGTGCGGGCGGTCAACGACACGCGCAGCCGGTAGGTGTAGCGGGCCTGTCCGGCCTCCGCAGCCGCCGTCACCTGCGCCATCTCGCCCCCTCACGCTCCTGGCCGGGACACAGTGTCGTCCCGGACCCGGCGAAGGACCATATGTGCGAAGCCAGCACAAACGCACCCCGATCCCCCGGCCGCCACCCTGACCAGCGATCACGGGCACGCGCGTTCGTACCGCCCTCGGCGATGCTGACAGCGGTACGGGCGCTCCGCGCCCTGAACCGGATACGGCGACGCTCCGCGTCGCAACACCCGGATGCGATTCCCCCTCGGCGTGAACACCAGGGCCTCCCGCAAGAAACAGGTGACGCTGTGAGTGGCGAGACCTCGCGTGCCCTTGTCCTGGAAGAGTTCGGCACCCTGCCCCGGCTGGTGCAGCGGCCGGTGCCCGTACGGGAGCCCGGCCAGACCCTCGTACGTGTACGGGCGGCGCAGGTGGGCCACCTCGATCTGAACGTCGTGGACGGCAAGTTCGGTATCCCCCCGAGGGCTCGGGAAAGTCTGCTGTGCCGTCGCGCCGCACGAGTATCGGAGCCGGGTGACCGTAGTTGAGGAAGACGTCCCTGTGGTCGGAGCCGATCTCGGCGAGGACGGCGGTGACGAACTTCTCGCCCTCCACCTCCCGGGAGACGCTGCGCTCCAGACGTGCGCCGACCCCTGCCAGCTCCGCCTCGTCATGCGCCGCCTCCCGGAACGCGCCCAGCACCACGGCGGCCGTCTCAACGGCGGCCAGCCCTTTGCCCTGCACATCGCCCACGATGACCCGGACACCACGCCGTGAGGCCACCACCTCGTACAGATCACCGCCGATGTGCGCCTCGGCCACGGCCGAGGTGTACGACACCGCCGCCTGCAGCGGTCCCACTGTCAGGGGCACGGGGCGCAGCAGCATTCGCTGGGTGACCTCGGCGATCGACCGCACGCCGACCAGCTCCTCTTCGCGGCGTCCGATGGGGAGCGCGCACGGAGGCCCGTTCGTGGAGCTCGGGCGTCAAGTGGCGGTTTCCCACGCCCGCCCCTCAGCCCGGCGAGCGTTCGTGTCGCCGCTCACGTCCAGTGCCCGCTGTGGTGATGCGCCCTGGCAGACCGGTCGGACTCCCGGGCGGCTTGCCCCTCCCATTCGCTCACAGCCTGCGCTCCCCTGATGAGTCCTCCGTCTGGCCGAAAGGGTGACGTCAGACCGCAAGAGCGTGGCATGCCTGTCAGCGGTGGCCTGTGTACTGCGGAAACGTCAACGAGAGGTGGCACAGAGATGTACGCAATCATGACGGGGCCGTGGCGGAGGGCAGTCGCTTTCGTCGTGGCGGGCTGTCTCGCGGTGATGTGGGGGGCGACGGGATGCGGCAGCACAGAGAACGAGTACAACCCGCCGGGCGCCAACGCCCGTCTCGGACCCGTCCTGATCCGCTACGCACACATCGCCGAACCCCCCGACGGCCCGTGGGAACCGGGCGACGACGCTCCCTTCTATCTCTGGCTGTTCAACCAGGGACAACGCGAGGACAGGCTGCTCGGCGCGGAGACGGCCGTCGCACGCTCCGTGGACATCGTGAGCACGGACGGCACTGTCCGAGGCCCGGTCCCACTGCCCACCGGGAATCTCGTCGAACTGGAGAAAGGACGCGCCCATCTGCTGCTCAGGGACCTGCGCCAGCAGATCCGAGGCGGGGACTACGTGTGGATCACCCTACGCTTCGAACGAGCCGGCGAGATCGCACTGCAGGTGCACTCCCAGATCCCCACCTACGTCGACGACGACGCCACCGACGCACCAGGACTGACATCCCCCTCACCGGACGAATGACGCCAACGAGGCAGTGACCGCCGGCAATGAGCGATCCAGGAACGGTGCGCACGGCGCGATGTGGGTCGCTCGGTCGGACGCGCCACGCCGCCCTCGGCGACGGTTCACGCCAACCTCCGGGCTCCGCCGTGTCATGGCCCCGCCCGGCTGCCCACCGGCAAGCCACGGCGCCTCGGCCTGGGCGGCCGCGGTGACACCGGCCTCCTGCTTGGGTGGCGTACGCCCCACCCGCCGACCGTGCTCGCCGACTCATCGGACGGTGAACCGTCCCAACGATGGTGCCGCCTGCCGCGCGGTGCCGGCTGCGCGGCCGGGCCGTGCCCGGGGATCATGGCCAGTCGGCGCAGCAGTTGTGTCACGGAGACGCCCTCCCGTGGCCGTTCCGGCGCGGGGTGAGTGGTGCGAACGCAAGGGATGATGCCGCTCCGGCCTCCTTCCGGGAGGCCGTAGCGTTGAGCAGCGGGAAAGCGGCAGCCAGGGAGTGCAAAGGCCGGCGACAGCCTCAACGCCTTCCCCGACCCCGAAGACCCCTTCGACCGTTCCGCCGGCCTCACCGTCGGCCGCAGCAGCGACCACACTGTGCCCGGCTCCTGACCGGTGCCGCATCACCGAACGCACTGACATCTCGCTCACCGTCCGCTGCCCGACGGCCCACCTCCGATCCAGCAGTAGGAGCCGGGAAGGCAGTCCAGGGTCTACTCCTTCTCACCGTCGCTGCGACGCTCCTCCTCTTCTTCGGCGGTCTTCCGCTCAGTCGCCTCACCGTGGGACGACGACTCCTGCGCCCGCTGAGCGATGGCGAGTTCCAATCCGGCCACCAGCACATAGACGACGGACACCAGGAAAGCGGTCACCGGCCAGGCGATCACACCGCCGATGAAATGTGCGGTGGTCCATGCCAGCACCGCCGATGTTCCTACAGAAACGACACTGAGAGAGATACCCATGGCCGTGACTGTGCTGGGCTCCTGCTCCAACGGCTTGCGAAAGCTGTTCGACGCGATCGCCTGCAGAACACTGAACGCAACGGCCGCGCCCAGGGCGAAATAGATGATGTGCGCCGCTCCGGACACCTTGGCTTCGGTGTTCAGCAGGGCCAAAGCCGCGGTGATCGACACTGAGAACCCGTAGGCCTGCCCGTTGTTGCGCAGCGAGGCCCGCAGTCCGTGTGCCAGGTGATTGAGGTGCATGCCTGCCTGGTTCCACCATGAGTGATCAGCCCTGTTCACATAGTTTTGTCATTCTCCATGCCGGTACGGCCCCCAGTGCCACCCGCCACCGCGGGTCCCGCCCGCACTACCTGGGAGGAGCAGCGGTGCCACTTGCCGGCCCCCAGACACTGCCTCGTGCTCCGGGACGGTCAGGACGACAGCGTGGTGCGGGTGAGCCCGCGACCCAGGTCGGCCAGAGCCCAACCGGCCCGGATCGGGATCTGTCGGCCTTCGGAGGGGACATGCTGTCGGCCGGTCCCGGACCGCACCTGCCGCTCAACCGACGCCGCCCGCTGGGCTGATGGCCTCCAATACCGTGACGAGCTGCGGGCACCGAAACACGGACCCGTCCGCCGGCCGCCCTGTGGCTCAGCGGCGCACGGCGCGCACCCCGAGTGCGGTGACGGCCGCTCCGAGGGCAGCGGCGGTCACGGTGCGAAGTGCTCGTTCCCGCAGCGGCGGGGTCGGGAGAGGTGCGGCGCCGCGTTCGGGCAGCCGGGATACGGCTTGGGTGCCCTTCTCGCGTGCCAGTCTCATCACTTCGGCGACGTGCAGGGCGTGCCGCCCGGTGCCCGCGTCCTTGATCTGTGTTTTGCAGGAGAAACCGTCGGCCACCACCAGACAGTCGTCGGCGGCGTCGCGTACGGCGGGCAGCAGGGCCTGCTCGCCACAGTCGAGGGAGATGCCGTACTTGCCGGATTCGAAGCCCCAGGACCCGGCGAGGCCGCAGCACCCACCTTGGAGGTTCTGCACGTCCAGCCCCATCGTCTCCAGCAGTTCCTGTTCGGGGGTCATACCGCCGGTGGCACGTTGGTGGCAATGGCCCCACAGCAGTGCCTTGCCGTCGAGTTGAGGGGGTTCGATGCCAAAGGCCTGGAAGAACTCGGGGAAGTGGTAGGCGTTGCGGGTCAGCCGCTTGGCGTCGTCGTCGTGCGGCAGCAGTTTGGGCAACTCGTCTTTGAAGACGGCCAGGCAGCTCGGCTCCATGCCGACGATGGGCGTGTCGGCCCTCAGGTGGGGGCGCAGGATGTCCAGCACCCGGTGGAGATAGCGTTCGGCGGTGTCGAGGAAGCCGTAGTCGTACAGGGGCCGTCCGCAGCAGATGTGCTGCTCGGGCATGACGACTCGCCAGCCCGCGGCCTCGATGGCCTCGACGCAAGCCACGCCGACGTTCGTGTGGAAGTGGTTGTTGAAGGTGTCGGGGAACAGCACGACGGGGCGGCCGGCCGGGTTGGCGGCGCCCCCTCGCCGGACGAACCATTCCTGGAGCGTCATCGGGGCGAAGCGGGGCAAGGGGCGGCGGCGGTCGATGCCCGCCGCCAGCTTCGCGATCCAGGAGAGCCCAGGCGTGTGAGTGGCGAGATTGGCGAGTTCAGGAATCCGTGAGGCGATGCGGGCGGCCTGGTCGATGAACCCGAAGGCGTAGGCGTGGCGGGGGCGCCAGCGGCGGAGCGACTTGTAGTGGTGGTGCAGGAACTCCGCCTTGTACGTGGGCATGTCGACGTTGACGGGGCAGTCGTTGGTGCACCCCTTGCAGGCCAGGCAGAGGTCGAGGGCGTCCTTCACCTCCTGCGACTGCCATCCGTCGGTGATGACATCGCCCTTGAGCATCTCGTACAGCAGGCGCGCCCGGCCCCGCGTGGTGTGCTTCTCCTCGCGTGTCACCTGGTAGCTGGGGCACATCGTCGTCTCGGCTTGCGGCACGCGGCACTTGCCGATGCCGACGCACCGCAGGGTCGCGTGGGCGAAGTCCCCGCCGTCCTCCTGGTAGGCGAACTTGGTGGCGTGCCGCGGCGGGTTGTAGTCAATGCCCAGTTTGAGGTTCTCGTCCATCCGGTAGGGATCGACAACCTTGCCGGGGTTCATCATGCCCTGCGGGTCCCAGATCGCCTTGAACTCCCGCATGGCCTGAACCAGTTCCGGTCCGTACTGCTTCTCCAGCAGCTCGCCGCGCTGCTGACCGTCACCGTGCTCCCCGGAGACCGAGCCGCCCAGCGACACGGCCAGGTCGGCGGCCTCCTCGATGAACGCGCGGTAGGTGGCCAGGCCACCGGCCGTCCGCAGATCGAAGCTGAGCCGGCAGTGGATGCATCCCTGGCCGAAGTGGCCGTACATGGCGCCGGTGATGCCGTGCTTGTCCATGACCTTCCGCAGCTCGCGGACGTACTGGCCGATCCTGTCCGGGGGAACCGCGGAGTCCTCCCAGCCCGGCCAGTGGTCCTGGCCGTCGGGCGGAAAGGCGGTCGATCCCAGACCGCTTTCCCGGATCGCCCACACGTGCTCGCTGGTGCCGCCCTCCTGCTTGCTCTTGGCCACCCGGATGCGATCCGGCTCGTACCCCTTGTCGTCGGTGAGCCACCGTACGAAGCCCTGTGCCTGATCGAGGGACTCCTCGGGGGTGTCCGCGCCGAACTGGACGACGAGCCAGGCCCCGCCGCCGAGCCGCGGCAGCTTCTCGATGTCCTCGGCGTTCATGTTCTGCAATTGCTGATCTCGGATGAGCTGGTCGTCCAGGGCCTCCAGGCCGATCGGCTTCCACCGCTCGATGATCTCCATGCAGTGCTCGGCGGCGTCGGCGAGGTCGTCGTACTCCACGACCACGGTGGTGCGTTGCAGAAGGGCGGGAGTGAGCATGAGGACCGCTCGCAGGGCGGTGGCGCAGGTGCTCTCGGTGCCGACCAGGGCCCGGGCGACGTTGAAGCCGCGTTCCGCCAGGAGTTCGTCGAGGTTGTAGCCGGACACGCGGCGCGGCACGTAGTGCTCCGAGCGGAAACCGGCCCGGATGGCGTCGGCGTACTTGTCGCGCAGGTCGCGCAGCGCGGCGTAGATCTCGCCCTTGCGGCCGCCCTCGGCGATGATGTCGTCGAGGTGCTCCTCCTCGTTCACCCCCACCCAGAAGCGGGCGCCGTCATAGGTGACGACCTCCAGGGCGTGCACGTTGTCGCTGGTGCGAGGGCCGGGGCCGTACAGCTGCGACTGCACCGAGTGGATGCCGCAGGAGTTGTTGCCGATGTTTCCCCCGATGACGCATTGCGAGTGGGAGGAGGGATCGGGTCCGAACACGAGGTTGTACCGGCCGGTGTGCCGATTGAGTTCTTCGTTGATGACGCCGGGCTCGCAGGTGACCAGGCGCCGGTCGGCGTCCACCTCTCCGACATCGGTCAGGTACTTGGAGTGGTCGATCACGACGGCTTCGTTGACGGTCTCGCCTGACAGGCTGGTGCCGCCGCCGCGGTTGAGGACGGGTGCGCCGAAACGGTGGCACAGCTTGTGCACGGCGACGACGTCGTCCAGCGTGCGGGGTACGACGACCCCGACCGGCACCTGCCGGAAGTTCGACGCGTCCTGCGCGTACAGGCCCAAAGAGCCGCTGTCGAAGCGCACCTCGCCGTCGACCGCCTTGCGCAGGGCCCGCTCCAGCCTGCCGACGTGGAGGGTCTGCCGGGCTCGCGGGGGTCCCGCGATGTCGGGGTGGGTCTTCGTCGGCACGTCGCGTGTGCTCCGGCGGGATGCCTTCGCCATCGGTCTCCACTCTCCTTCGCGAGCCTGGTCAGGCTGGTCGTGCTCCATACACGCGGTAGGGCTCCGCGTCGGCCCACTTGATGTCCAGACCGAGCCCCGGCCGGTCGGTGGCGGGCCTCACGGTGCCGCCGACCGGCGGCAGGGTGCCGTCGAACAGCAGGTCCTCGACCCGCACGTGGTCGTGGAAGTACTCCAGGTGCCTCAAGCGGCGCACAGCGCAGAAGGCATGGGCGGAGACCGCCGGAGCGCAGTGGGCGGACAGGTCGAGGTGCTGGGCCGCCGACAGTCCTGCCACCTCCAGCAGTGCCGTGATGCCTCCGCAGCGGGTGACGTCGGCCTGGAGACAGTCCACGGCGGGACCGTCCACGAGGTTGACGAAGTCCCTCATGGTGAAGGCGTACTCCCCCGCCGCGACCTCCAGGCGCTCCGGGCCTCGCTCGCGCAGCATCCGCAGGCCCTCCAGGTCGGCGGAGCTGACGGGCTCCTCGAACCATCGCACGTCCCACTCGTCGTGGAACCTGCGGGCCCAGTAGAGCGCTTCCTTCCGGGTGAGCGCGCCGTTGGCGTCGACGAACAGCTCCGGCTCGTCACCGATGGCCTTGCGGACCGCGGTGAGGCGTTGCGGATCGCGCTCCGGCTCCCGCGAGGTCTTCAGCTTCACCCGCGGGATACCCTGCCGCACCCATCCGCCGAGTTGGTCGGCGAGGCGGTCGAGGGAGTAGTTCGTGAAGCCACCGCTGCCGTAGACCGGTACGCGGTCGTGGTGGGCGGGGAGCAACTGGACCAACGGGAGCCCCAGCCCTCTCGCCTTGAGGTCCCACAGCGCCACATCGACCGCGGACAGGGCCATGGCTCCGACGCCGGGACGGCCGGCGTTGCGGATCTGCTGCCCCATCCGCCGCCACAGCGCCGGCGGCGACGAGACGGCTTGGCCGTGCAGCAGCGGGGCCAGCTTCGAGGACACGAAGGAGGCGACCGACACGTCTCCGTAGGTGTACCCCAGCCCGGTGTGCCCACCGGCGTGCACACGAACCAGGACCATGGTCGTGGAATCCCATTCCAGGGTCCCGTCCTGCTCCCTGCCGTCCGGACCGTCGGTGGGGACCTGGAAGGCGTGCACGTCGACGGCATGGACGCGACGGTCCTCACGGTCGGGGCCCGCTTCGGCGGCCGGGTCCCCGGTCATCGCGGGTTGCTCCCGTGCGGCCGGTGGAGATCCTGCTTGCCGACGGTACGGAGTCCGTCGATCAGCCCTGTCTGACGGCCGCAGGCCCTTCCCGCATCCCACTCCCGCAGGCACCACGACGCGAAGTCGGCCACCAGCGTCATGACGCCTCCCTCGGACTCGGCTCTGACCTCACCAGTGGGTGACCTGTGAGCGGAGCATCTAAACGGCGAGCCCGACCAACCACTCTCACGGACGGGGCGGTGGGTGTTCCCGTCCCACCACGCAGGGCCGGATGGTGGCGCCAGGACCAGCGCTACGGCCGTGGAGGGCGGCGACGGGAGGCACGGCCCCGGAACGCGCCGTACCGGCTGGGGACGGCGCATGGTGGCGGACGTCACCGCGCGGCGGCGGGCCGAAATCGCCGCGATCGTGGAACGCTTCGCGCCGCCGCCGCAGGCGGCATTGGTCCGCGTTCCGCAGCTCGCCGTCCTCCGGCTCGCACCAGCCGACCACGGCAGTCTCCCCGCACAGCGGTGCTGAGACGTTCGACATGAACTACGGGATCCGGTGGCGAATGCCACGGTCGTCGTGTGCTTTCCGGGCCCGCGGGTACACCGGGACCCCAACACGACTCTCACAGGAGATGAACGAGATGTTCCTCCTCGGTCTGCTCCTCCTCGCGGCCACCGGGGCCTTCACGGGCCTGGTGATCGCTGACAACCTGTCCGGCGGCCCGGAGTACACGGTGTCGATACTCGGCGAGAACATCGCCACGATAAACACGCTGGCCGTCTTCTGCGCCGGCCTGGCTCTGGCGCTCATCTTCTGCCTGGGTCTGGCAACGACGATGAGTCCGGCGGTACGCCACCGCAGGCTCCGTCGTCCGCACGAGGTGCACGGCACGGGCGCTTCGCGACCGGCTGACGAGGTCGACGACGGGCGCTGAGCAACGCGGCGCAACGGGCATGGCATCGGTGGTGGCCGCCACATCCCAGACCGCGTCCGGCTGGTGCCTGGTGCCTGGTGCCCACCATGCGCGGGCGCGTCGTGGGCAGATCCTCACATGCGTGATCGTCTGGAATCCGACGGTCGCTGTGCAGGCTGCTGGGCGAGCGCGTCGCCTGAGGTCCTCACGCGCGGCCAGCCCCTCCTGTCCCACTCGGCGAACTCGATGTCCACTTCGTCGACGCCTTCACCGCCGTCGTGGGCGACGCGCGCTCTCGGCGGCGGGGCTGCTGTGGGACTCGGAAAGACATTGGTCAAGCACGCCGTCGCGAACCGGTAGCGGTAGGCAGGTGCCGTGAGGAGCCGTCGGGGTCCGTACGGGGGCATTCCGTCTGTCGCCCCGCCGGGAGCGCGTCCCGCGGCGGATGGTGATCGTTCGTTTCACAGCACCTTCGCCGGGTGACTCCAGGGGCCGTACGAGATGGAACGACTCCTGCGAGGTGGTGGTCGCGTCGACCAAACGGACATGAGCGCAGCGCAGTCCGCGCTCTTCCGCTCCACGGCCGGTCGGCGAAGCGAGCCTCGCTACGCCTGCCGAGACGGCCCGCTCAGAACGGGTCGCCGCCGGCCGACGGTGTCCGTCCCCGCCCCAGAGGGTTCGCGCCGCCGCGCGTCCCTCGCGCCACCCGACCAGGAGGACCGTTGTCCTCAGCCACCTATGCGCACCGGACGAACGACGCCGCAGCAGCCTCGGATCTCTCCTCGGACAGCATCGACGCGCTGCTGCGGGACATGGCGGCCCAACCCCCGGGGCCGAACCGCACAGCCCTCCGAGAGAGGGCGATCCGCCAGCTGCTGCCGATGGCACGCCGGGTCGCCCGCCGCTTCCGCGATCTCGGAGAGGACTTGGACGATCTTGTGCAGGTCGCGGCACTGGGACTGGTCAAGGCCGTCGACGGATACGACCACACACGGGGATACGCGTTCCTCTCGTACGCGCTGCCCACCGTCGTCGGCGAGCTCAAGCGGCACATCCGTGACCGGACCACGACGATGCGCCTTCCCCGCCCTGTGCAGGAGGCGTCCGGCCAGGTCTTCCAAGCCGTCGAGGAGCTTGAGCAGCAACTGGCCGGCTGTTCGCCCACGCCCGGGCAGATCGCCGAGCACACCGGTCTCGAGACGCACCGCGTCATGTCGACGCTGCGCGCGATCCGGGAATGCCGCCCGCGTGCCCTGGACGCCCCGGCGCCCGACGGCGAGGGCGCTCCTCTTGTGTCGCTGGTCGGCTCCGAGGACCGTAGGCTCGAACGCGTCGTCGACACCGTGACGTTGGCCTCGGCCGTGCGGCAGCCCACGGACAGGGAACGTCGCGTCGTCTACCTGCGCTTCTACCGCGAGTGGACCCAACAGCAGATCGCCGACGACATCGGCGTCTCGCAGATGCAGGTCTCGCGGATCCTGACACGCTGTTTTGCCCAGCTGCGCGGCGCCCTGACGGAAACCGATCCGACTCCGGCTCCGGACAACGAGCGGAAGGCCGCCGCTCGCCCGTCCGCCGGGCCCGCCGTCATCCGGCGCCCGGCCCGCCGAAACCTCGACGACCTCGGCCTCGGCGCGGGCGGCGCAGGTGGACGGCTCCGGGGCCGGACGTGGCCGTGCAGCAGCCGACCTCTCCGGTGAACTTGGCGTGCGCGCACGCCATGAACGCGGCCATCTCCTCGTGCCTGACCTGGATGAACTCCGGATTTCCCTGGGCCCGGTCGAAGGCACCCAGCAGTCCGTTGATGCCGTCACCCGGGTATCCGTACACCCGCTGTACGCCCCACCCCGTCAGGCGTTGCAGCACGTAATCGGCGACTTCAGTCATGGGTTCTCCTGAACGGGTGGTGAGGACGGTGGGCCCTTGGGTTACCTCCCGCGATGGCCCGCAAACCGCTTCGCGTGCGTCCGTTCGGGTGAGCTCCAAGCACACCGGGCTGCCCCGGGCACCTGCGCGGGACGGCGCGGTCACGTCCCTCCGGTACGGACGCTCGTACGCCGAGCCGCAGCCCGGCGCCGGAAACGCGCGAGCCCGGTGATCAGGTGGCTGACATCCGCGTGGGCATCAAAAAGCATGTACGTCTCAGTGCGCCCGGCCACCCTCCACGCTGGTCTTCGGCTTCGGGTCAGTCCTGCTTGCCGCGGCCGGTGAGCATGTCGCGGACCCGGTCCACCATTCCGGTCCCTGGGGCGAGGAGTTTGTTGAGCGGCGGGGTGTCCGGGGCTGCGGGGTGCGGGCGGGTCGGCGCGGTCTCTTTGGCCTGGCGTACCTTTTCGCCCAGTTCACCGAGTGCTTCCGGAGGGCAGGCCCCGGCCAGCAGGCGGAACAGGCGGTCTTCTTCGTCCCTGACGTGTTCGGTCACCGACGACTTGAGCTGTCCGATGAGGATGTCGAACTGCGCGTCGCCGGGCTCGCAGGACTCCAAGTCCTTCAGCAGGCGCTCCACTTCGCTGTGGTCGGCGATCTCCTTGTCGGCGAGGTCGTCACCACCGTCGACGTACCGGCGCACCGCCGGGTACAGGTGCTCTTCCTCCGCCACCGAGTGCCTGACGAGCTCGATGGTCAGCTGGTCGGCCAGCTCTCGGCGCCTGGAGTCCGCCGCGGTGTGGGTTTCGATCTGCGCGAACAGCTCGTCCACTTCCCGATGGTCCGCTGTCAGCTCCTGGATGACGTTTCCTCCATGCCCCATGTGCGGGCGCTCCTCTCCTTGATCTGAGCCGACCTGGTGTCCGCTCAGGGCTCGGTCGTATGGTCGGCAACCGTGCTGCGAGTACCCGCCTCCCGCAGCTGCACGGCCCTGCGCCGTGATCCTCGTTCGCTGCGCTGACTGGGCGCCTGTGGAAAGCGTCGGCACGCGCGTAGTGCACTGCCATGGCCAGGGCGGGCTCGCTGACTGCCCGTGACCGGATGTGACGGTGCAGCCGCCTCCTGGGCGCGAGGACTTTCTCACCAGGGCTTGGCCCGACCGGCTCCCGGCGGCCCAGCGGCGACGGCGCTCGGTACGGGCCCCGCTTTCAGGAGCCTGCCACACACCAGGACGGGCCGCCTGGCGACGGCTCGCTGTCGCGTTCGCCGTCGTGGCCGCTGTCGTGGCCGCTGTCGGGCTGCTGCTCGCAGCGATCCTCTCGGCACCCGGCAGCGATGAACGCCGGTCGCCCCAGCCGTATGGGCTGGCTCCGCCCTCACCGTCGCAGGTCCTTGAGGACCGGCCCGGATCAGGCATGCCGTAAGGCATCACCAGGCTGCCCGACCGGGAACGCCGCGTGCTGAGGCTTTACTTTCTCAACTCCCTCACCCAGCGCGAAGTCGCGGACGTCGTGGGCGTGTCCCAAATGCAGGTGTCCCGGCTGCTGAACCGGTCCTGCACCTTCCTGCGGCGTGCAATGACGGGCTGCTGACCGGGCGGCGCCGCCCGGGGAAGAGTGCCTGCGGGACCGTGCCGTTCCCGTGGCTTCGCGTACGCACCCTTGACGTACGTGTGGAGATGAGGCGCGGGAGGTGCTCATGTCCGGGCGGGCGAGGCGGGGCCCCGGCCTTTTCCCGCTCAGCGGGCAACGGTTTACATGTACGCCCTGTGGCCGCACGAAGACACACCACGGGCCCCCGCCCGAGAGCCCCAGCTTCTGTTGGCGCTCGCTGCCCTACACCACTACCACGGAGAAGGCGGAGTTCACGCCGTCGGCGATGACGTTGATCTGCACGACGCCGGGGGAATCGCCGGCGATGAGCGGCACATCCGTGGTTCCCGTACCGTCCGAGGCCGTGGTGACCCGGACGGGCGAGCCACCTCGGAAGTCGGTACCGGTTCCCTCGGGATCGTCGACGAAGAAACTCACCATGCGGCCGCCGGCGGGTTCGCCATCGGACGCCACCAGGACGGCGAGAGGTGCGAACTCCTTGCCTCGCTCGACGCGTTGGCGGTCCCCGGCGATCAGCGTCAATGTATCCGGCACCTGGGTCCCCTCCCATCGGAAACCGCCTTGACGCACTCTGCGTCCGGACGATGTCTCTCAGCCCTTTTGGGTCTCACGGCATACGACCGCTGAAACCCTGATCGTCGCCCCGTGTGCGGAAGTTCGGACGGGTGGGAGGCCACCGGAAGCCGGTCCCGGCGGTGTACGGAGCAGCGTCCCGGGCACTCGGGCGAAGCTCAGCCGACCGTTCACCCGAACCGCCCGGAGAGCGTATGGCCGCGGCCATCGAGGACTATGCCCTGCTCGGCGATCTGCACACCGCCGCGCTGGTCGGCCGCGACGGTTCCATCGACTGGCTCTGCCTGCCCCGTTTCGACTCCCCGGCGTGCTTCGCCGCCCTGTTGCACCACGAGGAGGCCGGGCGGTGGCTGCTCGCGCCCGCGTCCGGAGGCCCTGCCACGCACCGCCGCTACCGCGGCGACACCCTGATCCTGGAGAGCGTGTGGCACACCCCCGAAGGTGACGTGCGCGTTGTGGACTGCATGCCACTGCGCGGCGAGGCGGCGGACGTCGTGCGCGTGGTCGAGGGCCTGTCCGGCCACGTGACCATGCGCATGGAGTTGCGGCTCCGACTCGACTACGGCCATCTGGTGCCCTGGGTGCGCCGCATCGGGCCGGACCTGGCCGCGGTGGCAGGACCCGATGCCCTCTGGCTGCGCACACCCGTCGACCTGCACGGCCGAGATCTCACGACCGTCGCCGAGTTCACCGTCCAGGCCGGGCAGCGCGTGCCCTTCGTGCTCACCCACGCCCCCTCCCACCTGGCCCGCCCGGAACCCGTGGACGCCGACATGGCACTCGCGGACACCGAGGCGTTCTGGACTGACTGGATGTCCCGGTGCCGCTACGACGGCCGATGGCCTCAGGAGGTGCGGCGTTCCCTTCTCCTGCTCAAGGCGCTCACCTACGCGCCCACAGGCGGAGTCCTCGCCGCGGCCACCACATCCCTTCCCGAGGAGATCGGCGGCGAGCGCAACTGGGACTACCGCTACTGCTGGCTGCGGGACGCCGCCTTCACCCTGCAGGCACTGCTCGGCACCGGCTACGTCGACGAAGCCGCGGCCTGGCGGGAGTGGCTCCTGCGCGCCGTCGCCGGCGATCCGGCGAAACTGCAGATCATGTACGCCGTCGACGGCGCACGCCGACTTCCCGAGCACACCCTTCGCTGGCTGTCCGGCTACGAGGGTTCCGCCCCGGTGCGCATCGGCAACGCCGCCGCCGACCAGCTCCAGTTGGACGTCTGGGGAGCGGTCCTCGACACCTTGCACCTGGCCCGCAGCACCGGCCTCACCCCGCACGAGACCGCCTGGGACATGCAACGCGCCCTGCTCGACCACCTCGAGGGCCGCTGGAAGGAGCCGGACAACGGGCTGTGGGAGGTCCGCGGACCTCGACGCCACTTCGTCCACTCCAAGGTCATGGCCTGGGTCGCCGCCGACCGGGCCGTGGACACCGTGGCCCGCCATGGCCTCAGCGGCCCGGCGGACCACTGGCGCGCCCTACGGGACCGCATCCACGCCGACGTGTGCGCAGACGGCTACGACTCCGAGCGCAACACCTTCACGCAGTACTACGGCTCCCGAGGTCTCGACGCCTCACTGCTCCTCCTGCCCCGGGTCGGATTCCTGCCCTGGAGCGACCCTCGCATCCACGGCACCGTGGAGGCCGTACGGCGGGAGCTGTGCGACGACGGTCTGCTGCTGCGTTACCGTCTGGGCGCCGACGACAACGTCGACGCTCTCCCCGGAACCGAGGGTGCCTTCCTGGCCTGCACGTTCTGGCTGGCCGACGCGCTCCACGGCATCGGGCGCCAGGCCGAGGCGGAAGAGCTCTTCGAACACCTGGTGTCCATGCGCAACGACGTCGGCCTGCTCAGTGAGGAGTACGATCCCCGCGCCCGCCGCCATCTGGGCAACACCCCGCAGGCGTTCAGCCTCGTCGGCCTGGTCAACACGGCGCGGTTCCTCAGCGGGACACAGACGAGGACCGCGCGCCCCGGCATGGATCAGGGTCCTCCTGGCACAGCCCCGACCGCACACGGACTCCCCCGCATCTGAGACGCCCGTGCCATGTCGCACCGGCAACTGCGGGCAGGACGACCGTGAGTGGCCTTGCCCATGCCGACCAGCTGCCGGATCTCCTCCCCCTCCTCACGCACGTGCTCCGCGCACAACGCGGCGTCGCACGAGGCGCACACCGCCGCGGGACCGTATCAGGACAGTCACCACCCCATAGGGGGCTCACCAAGCTCCACGCGTCGTGGGTGACACCAGGCGGAAGGCCCGGCAGCCGGCGACACGCCCCGTGTATGCGCTCGTCGGTCACAGCGGCCGGCTGCGCCAGCCGCCGCAGCACCGCCTTTCGTCCGACTGAGACCTGACACGGGCGCGCAGGCCAAAGCTGCGGCGACTACTCACCATGGGCAGGTCGACCCCGCGGGAGCCCTGTCCCGCGTTCAGTCGTCGCCCTCGCCCTCGCCTTCGGCCCGGTCGCCGTCGATCGCCGGTTCCGGGGCCAGACGGCCGGCCACCACCACGCCGTACAGCACGTGGTCGAGCGCAATGACCACACGCCACAGCACCTTCCGGTGCTTCACCTGCTCGATGCCGAGCATGGGAGCGATCCCCATCTCGAAGCCCAGCCAGAACGTCAATCCGTAGACCACGCCCGTCCCGGGAAATCGACGGATCCGTGCAGGCAGCAAGCCGAAAGCCAGACCGCCACCGGCGCCGTACACCCAGTGGAGCAGCTCGGTGACGGCTTCACGCTGGTGCTTTTCCAAGCGCGAGAAGAGGTATGGCGCCTGCTTCTCCACGATCGCCTCTGGCGGCGTCCGCTCCCCCGGAGCGATACCCGCCGCCACTGTGCGGCTGCCCGTCATCGCCATGGCGGCGACAAGCCCCCGCGCCCCGGCACGACTGATCGATGACCACGTCCTTTTCGGTTCGGCCACGGCTCTCCCCTTCTGGTTGCCCCCTCGGCGATGGTCTGCTCGGCGCCGCCCCTACGCCCGTGCCCGGACGCAATGTCCCTGCCTGGCAGTCCCTCCCCCGTCGGCTGACACGTCCCCGCAGCACAGGGGTCAGTTCTGACATGGCGCAGATGTTCAGAAACAAGCCGTCGATTCGAGTGGGGAAACTCGCACTTCCGTGGACGGCAACCGATTTTCGACAAATCTTGGCAGTATGTCGCGAGTACCCCGCTCCAGGAAAGCCCAACCCGCTGGTGAGAGGCGATCGGCCACCTGCGGCTCCGAGATGCACACGCCCGAGCCGTTCTGCCAGAGTCCGGAGCACTGCTCTGTCAGAGCGCGCCGAACCAGCCTCCGGGCCCTGTTTGTCGACCGCTGCCAGGGAACCCGGAGGGCCTGACAGTCCCAACGGCTCACATGCCAAGGGAGTACGTCCCATGCAGCCAGTCACCAAAGGCCTGCTGGCAGGCGCGGTCGGCACCATCGCACTCAACCTGACGACCTACGGCGACATGCTGCTGCGCGGCCGGGCTTCCAGCGACGTCCCTACCCAGGTCGCCGATCGTCTCGCCGACCGCATAGGCGTCGACTTGGGTGACGGAGAGGCCAAGTCCAACCGCGAACAAGCTGCCGGCACGTTCCTCGGCTACGTCACCGGCCTCGGCGTCGGCGCGGCGTACGGCCTGCTGCGGCGCGGCAGCGGAGCACTGCCCGCCTGGGCGGTCGGCCCGCTGCTCGGCGCGGCCGCCATGGCGGGCAGTGACGCCCCGGCCGCCGCGCTGAGAGTGACCGATCCCGCCTCGTGGGACCTGACGTCGTGGGCGTCCGACGTGGTCCCACATCTTGTGTACGGCCTCACCACCGCCTCGGTGTACCAGGTCCTGCGCTGACGGCGCCCGGGACAGGCGTCCGGCATGGCGGCTGCCCGAGAGCGGCATTCATTGCCATGGCGAGGAAAACGTCCGGGCGGAACCAACCCACCTGCCGCATCCGTGCTTCGAGAAGACCTCCCCGGCCGACGGAACGAGTGAGAAACCGTGTCGGCGTGGAAGCCCATTCCCGGAGGCTTTCCGTACCGCCCGTTTCAGCGGCTGCTCAACAAGCCGACGTCTCGTCACCTCCTTGGGAGCACGATGTGGAAGCGCAGGAAGCGTGCTCGGCCGGCACGAGCAGCCCGCTTGGAACTGTGCGACCTGTGCGGCGACGTGTTCCCGGCGAGTGACGCGGTGAGCGGGTACGTCCCTGACTCCTCCGCCACGCATGCCACCAACGACTGGTTCGACGGCCTTCGCCACGTGACGGCCTGCAGGGACGTGCACTTCGACGCCATCAGAGAGACGTACCGGCGTCGGCCCTTCATCGAAGAGGAACTCTGGGCGGCGAAGATCACCCGCGTCCTGGCGTCCGGTCCCCCGGTTCTCACCATGGAGCAGCTTGCCTGCCTGACCGGCCTGCATGAGCCGGAAATCCGGCGCGCCATCGCATGGCACAACGAGCGGCGGAGTCAACCGCCGGAGCCGTGATTAGGGGTGAGAGCAGGCGTTCCCGGCCGGTCGGCCGGACAGTGTGTCGTGACGGAAAATCTCAGCCCAAGGAGGCCGTGAGGACGTCGCGCGGGTGACGTTCGCGGTGCAGCCGGGGTGACCGGGGCAGGATGCGGGCGGTCGCGTGGTAGTTGTCCATGAGCGTCCTCGGTCCCTTTACGACTGCGCCTCCGCGGGGAGTCCGTCGCGGGTGGGACCTGACCGTGCTCCTCCTGCGCCGCCAGACGCCTTCGACCGCGTGCCACCGCTCTGGCGGGAGGGCTTGCTCTTGCGCGATCCACCGCCGGACGACTTGGTTTCGCCAGCCTGAGCGCGCTGCTTGATACGCCCGCCCGTGGCCCTCGGCGCACGGCGTTGCCCGCGGCTCCGCCGGACGGCTCAAAGCGGGTGCGCCGGAGGGGCAGGCAACGGTGAACGGTGCCACGGTGGTGGAAGGGATGGCACGCGTACGGATCCGTGGAGGCGGGATGGCGGAGGCTCTGGCGGGCAGTGGAACGGCGTGCGCCGTTGCCATGGACGGCACCAGGTCGCCGTCGGACGGATACGGCGGTCCTTTGGATCGACTCGGTGCGGTGGCCGACGCCGTCCTGTACGAGGGCTATCTGCTCTACCCGTATCGCCGGTCCTCCCCCAAGAACCGCGTGCGGTGGCAGTTCGGCGTCCTGTTCCCGCGGAACTGGGTGGAGCGGGACAACCCCGTGCTTCCTGGCATCTCAGGATCTGTCGACTCCTGGTACCAGCGGACCGAGTGCCTGCTGCGCAGTCGCCGGTCCGACGCGCTCGTGCGGGTGAGGGTGCGGTACCTGCAGATGCAGCACAAGCAGGTGGAGGAGGCCGGTCCGCAGGAGCGGTACAGCCCCGTCGAGTCACTCCACACGGACGACGGAACGGTCCACCTGACTTTCGCCGAGGCGGTACCGCTCGAACGGGACGTCGTCGTCCCGCTGGGCGACCTGATGCGGCGGGAGCACACCTTCCCCGTGGGTGCGTCAGAGGGGGAGGAGATCGAACCACTTCCCGGGGGCGCCGGTCGGGTGGTGCGGCGACGGGCGGCCGTCCGTGCGACCACCACCCTCCTGGCCGAGCAGATCGAGGAAGACATCTGCCGTCTGCGGATCCGTACCGAGAACACGCAATCCGCACCCGATCCGCGCGCCGCTCGCGAAGAGGCGCAGCGCCACGCGCTGATCGCGACGCACACTCTCATCGGCGGCGACGGCGTGGAGTTCGTGTCGCTGATCGATCCGCCGCCGGGCCTCGAGCGGTACGCGCGCGACTGCCGCAACGCGTTCACTTTCCCCGTCCTCGGTGGCGAATCGCCCGCACCCGCGGTCCGTACCCGCGGCGCCGAGGACCTGCCGGACACGTACGCAGGAGCCGGCCTCACCGGACACGCCGTGCTCTCCGCGCCGATCATCCTTCCCGACCACCCGCAGGTGGCGCCGGAGAGCCCGGGCGATCTCCACGACGCCGCGGAGATCGACGAGATCCTGACGCTGCGCACCCTGCTCCTCACCGATGAGGAGAAGCGCGAGGCACGAGCCACCGACCGGCGTGCCGCCGAGATCCTCGACCGGGTCGAAAACATGCCTCCGGAGGTCTTCGCCCGGCTGCACGGCACCATCCGCTCACTGGTCCCCGCCCCGCCCGCGGCCCTCGGCGCGACCACCCTCCCGGACATTCACGCGCTTCCCGGCGAAGCCATGCCGAGCCCCGTCGACGTCACGGCTCCCCCCGCCGCACCGGCACGCCCCGACGCCGGTGCGCTCACCGCCCAGGCCGCTGAGCCGGCCGGACCGAGGAACCGCGTTGGCGCAACGGCCGCCACCGACCGGCCGGCGTGGTGGCAGGAGGGCGCCGACGACGGCCTGTCCCCCACAACCGACACGGTGCTGATCGACGGCGTGCCGGTGGGGGGCGGCCACCGGGTGCGGCTCCACCCGCGCGTCCGGGGGGCCGACGCCCAGGACATGTTCCTGGCCGGGCGGACCGCCCGGGTCGCGGCGGTCCTCCACGACGTGGACGGCAGCGTCCACCTCGCCGTCACCGTCGACGACGATCCGGCGGCGGAGCTGCACGGCTGGTACGGCCGTTTCCACTACTTCCGGCCCGACGAACTCGAGCCGCTCGATCCCATGGACACCGCGGGTCCGGCCGCGCTGCCCGAGGCTTCCCGGCCGCCGCACGAGCGGCCCCGAGATCTGGCCGACGGGCCGGAGGAGGGACGGTCCGATGGACGGTCTTGAGGTGCTGGTGCACGACCACCGCATGGTCGAGCAGCTCTTCCGCGACTATCACTCCGCCGCCTCCGCGGCGCAGCGACGCGGCGTGGTGGAGCTGCTGATCCGCGAGCTGTCCAAGCACGCGGCACTGGAGGAGCTCATGGTCTACCCCCTCGCCAGGAAGGTCCTGCCGGACGGCGAGCGGCTGGTCGACGACCATCTCGGCGAGCACATGGCCGTCAAGAAGACCCTCGCTGAGCTGGACGGGCTCGGCGAGGACGACGAACGCACCGAAGAACTGCTGGCGCAGCTGCGGCGGGACGTCGAGGAGCACGTGCGCGAGGAGGAGACCGAATTCATTCCCAAGCTGCGCGAGGCAGTCGATCAGCAGCGGCTCGACGAGCTGGGGCGGATGCTCGTGAAGGCCAAACAGACCGCGCCGACCCGCCCCCACCCCCACGCCCCGGACAGGCCGCCCGCGCTCGCTTTCGCCGGGCCGGTGGCCGCGGTGTACGACCGGTTCCGGGACCGACTGCAGCGGAGGCCCAAGACATGACGACCGCAAGCGGCACCCGTGAGGTCGCCACCGAACCGAGCCGGTCCGAAGCACGCGAGGACGGCTTCGACGAGATCACCGTCCTGTGGATCTCCGAGGGGATGAGCTGCGACGGCGACTCGGTGTCCTTCACCGCGGCCGGCCAGCCGGCGATCGAGGACCTCGTGCAGGGGCTCGTCCCCGGGCTGCCGAAGGTCAACCTGCACAACAAGGTGCTCTCCCCGAGCCTCGGCGGCGAGGACTTCCTCGCCCCCTACCGCGCGGCGATCCGCGGCGAGCTCTCGCCGTTCATCCTCGTCATCGAGGGGTCGATCCCCAACCAGAAGATCATCGAGGGCGAGGGGTACTGGACGTCGTTCGGCAACGACCCGGACACCGGCGAACCGCTCACTCTGAACTGGTGGATCGACCGGCTCGCCCCGAAGGCGTGGGCGGTGGTCGCCGCCGGCACCTGCGCCACGTACGGCGGCATCCACGCGATGGCGGGCAACCCGACGGGCTGCATGGGTCTGGCCGACTACCTCGGCTGGGACTTCAAGTCGGAAGGCGCCCTCCCGATCGTCAACGTCCCCGGCTGCCCGATCCAGCCGGAGAACTTCATGGAGACTCTGCTCTGGGTCCTCTACCACGCGGCGGGGGCCGCCCCGGCACCGGCGCTCGACCACATGCTGCGGCCGCAGTGGCTGTTCGGAAAGACCGTGCACGAGGGCTGCGACCGCGCCGCGTACTACGAGCAGGGCGACTTCGCCAAGGACTACAACTCCCCCAAGTGCCAGGTGAAGGTGGGCTGCTGGGGCCCGGTGGTGAACTGCAACGTGCCCAAGCGCGGCTGGATGTCGGGCATCGGCGGCTGCCCGAACGTCGGCGGCATCTGCATCGGCTGCACCATGCCGGGCTTTCCCGACATGTTCATGCCGTTCATGGACGAGCCGGCCGGCGGCAGCCTGTCGTCGATCCTCATCAAGCCCTACGGGGCGTTCATCCGCCGCATGCGCGGCATCACCAACATCGCGGTCAACCGCGAACCCAAGTGGCACCACAACAAGCCGGTGCTCACCTCCGGTTACGACCCCGACTGGCGTCCGTGAACCACGACCCGGCGCCCGGCGAACCCACACCACCGACCGTCGAACGCAGCGAACAGCGAGGGCAGGAACGCACATGACGACAACCGAGGACCGGATCCGGGCGGGCGAGCGCAGACCGCCGCAGATCGTCGACATGTCCTGGGACCCCATCACCCGGATCATCGGGAACCTCGGCATCTACACGAAGATCGACTTCGCCAACCAGGAAGTCGTGGAGTGCCACAGCACCTCGTCGCTCTTCCGCGGCTACTCGGTGTTCATGAAGGGCAAGGACCCGCGCGACGCGGGCTTCATCACCTCGCGCATCTGCGGCATCTGCGGCGACAACCACACCACCTGCTCGAACTACGCGCAGCAGATGGCCTACGGCATCAAGCCGCCGCCGCTCGCTGAGCACATCGTCAACCTCGGCGAGGCCGCCGAGTACATGTTCGACCACACGATCTTCCAGGACAACCTGGTGTTCGTGGACTTCTGCGAGGCGATGGTCAAGGCCACCAACCCGAGTGTGCTGGCGCGGGCCGAGCGGACCGAGGCGCCCCGCGGGCAGATTCACGGCTACCGGACCATCGCCGACATCATGCGCGCCTTCAACCCGTTCGAGGGCGAGGTGTACAAGGAGGCCCTGAAGGTCAGCCGCGTCACCCGCGAGATGTTCTGTCTCATGGAAGGGCGCCACGTCCACCCGTCGACGATGTACCCGGGCGGCGTCGGCACGATGCCGCAGCCGAACACGTTCACCGACTACCTGTCCCGCCTGATGAAGGTCCTCGACTTCATCAAGCAGGCCGTGGCGATGAACGACGACGTGTTCGACTTCTTCTACGAGGCGCTGCCCGGCTACGAGGAGGTCGGACGCCGCCGGATCATGCTCGGCTGCTGGGGCTCCTTCCAGAACCCGGACGTGGTCGACTACCGCTACGAGACCATGAACGACTGGGGCAAGGCGATGTACGTCACGCCCGGCATCGTCCTCGACGGCGAACTGGTCACCAACAACCTGGTCGACATCAACCTGGGGATGCGCATCCTGCTGGGCAGCTCCTACTACGACGACTGGGTCAACGAGAAGCCGTTCGTCACCCACGACCCGCTCGGCAACCCGGTCGACATGCGGCACCCGTGGAACCAGACCACCGTCCCTGTGCCGCAGAAGCGCGAGTTCGACGCCAATTACAGCTGGGTCATGAGCCCGCGCTGGTACCACAAGGAGAGCGGTGAGCACCTCGCCCTCGACACCGGCGGCGGTCCGCTCGCCCGATTGTGGTCCACGGCGCTCAACGGCCTGGTCGACACTCCGTACATCAAAGCCACCGGGCACAGCGTGCGCATCTCGCTTCCCAAGAGCGAGAAGCTGCCGGAGACGACGCTGGAGTGGCACATCCCCAAGTGGAGCAACACCATCGAGCGGGACCGCGCCCGGCCCTATTTCATCGCCTACGCGGCCGCGATGGCCCTCCAGTCCCTGGAGGAGGCCATGCAACTGGTGCGCGCGGGGAAGACCAAGGTGTACGAGGACTTCGAGGTGCCCGACGAGGCCATCGGCTGCGGCTTCCACGAGGCGGTGCGCGGCGTCCTCTCCCACCACCTGGTGATCAAGGACAAGAAGATCGCCAACTACCACCCGTACCCGCCGACCCCCTGGAACGCCAGCCCCCGCGACAGCTACGGCACCCCCGGCCCGTACGAGGACGCCGTCCAGGGACAGCCCATCTTCGAGGAGAACGGGCCGGAGGACTTCAAGGGCGTCGACATCATGCGGACCGTCCGAAGCTTCGATCCCTGCCTGCCCTGCGGGGTCCACATGTACCTCGGCAAGGGCAAGACGCTCAGCACCCTGCATTCCCCCACCTACGGAGCGTCCCATGGCTGAATCCGCTCACTCGGCCGCCGCGGAAGAGGCCGGTGGCGCAGGTCCGGCCCCGCGGCTGGACGACGGCGAGGTCATGGCACGGCTCACGCGCATCGACGAGCTGCTGGAAAAGGTGCAGATCGCGCCGGGCCCCACGGCCAAAGCAGCCCTCGACGCCGTCGGCGCGCTGACCGAGGTCTACGGCGAGGCGCTGGCCCGGGTGATGGACCGTGCGGACGCCGCGCTGGGCGCACGCCTGGCCGACGACGAGTTGCTGGGTCACCTGCTGGTGCTGCACGAGGTCCACCCGGAGCCGCCCGAGCGTCGGGCCGCCCGGGCCGTCGAGCGGCTCCGGCCCGCCCTCCAGGAACGCGGCGGTGATGCGGAACTGGCCGCAGTGGAAGGCCCGGTCGCGCGAATCCGGCTCCGTACCCCTGGATGCGGATCCGGGTGCGGGTCGGCATCCGCCGACGTCGAGGAGGCCGTCCGAGAGGCGGTTCTCGCCGCGGCGCCCGAACTGACGGCCGTGGAGCCGGTGGCGGAGCAGGAGTCCCGGCAGGCCGCGTTCGTCCCCCTGGACACGCTGGTGCGCCGACCCGTCCAGCCGCAGGGAGCACCATGACGGCCGGTGGCGCCCTGGCCCGCGTGATCCGCTCGTCCGCCGGCCGACGGGCGGGCGGCGCCGAGGCGCGCTGCGACCTGTGCGGCGCGCCGATCGCTGCCGACCACCGCCACTTGTACGACACAGGCCGCGAGGAGACGCTGTGCGCCTGTCGTGCGTGCTCGGTGCTCTTCGTGGGCGACGGGGCCGGCGATGGTCACTACCGGCTGGTCCCGCAGCGGCGGGTGAGGCTCTCCAAGATCGAGACCGGGCCGCTCGGTGTCCCCGTCGGTCTGGCGTTCTTCGTGCCCCGGACGGACGGCACCGTGTCCGCGCACTACCCGAGCCCGGCGGGTGCCACCCGGTGGGAGGTGGACGCGGGCGCCTGGCGGGAGACGGTGGCGAGGTGTCCGGAGCTGGCCGGCGTGGAACCCGAGGTGGAAGCGCTGCTGGTGAACACCGCCAGGTCCCTGAACCACCACTGGATCGTGCCGGTCGACGACTGCTTCCGGCTGGTCGCCCTCGTTCGCCAGGAGTGGCGGGGGCTGTCCGGCGGCGGCCGGGTCTGGCCCGCCGTCGAGCGGTTCTTCGCCGAGCTGACCGAGCGACGGTAGCCGCGAACCACAGGAGAGGAGAACGGCATGGGCAGGATCAAGGTCGGCAGACCCCAGGTGAGGCCGGACACGCCCACCCACGTCTACGGCATCCACCAGGGCAACAAGGGCCCGTACCGCCACCAGTCCGGACACAACGAGGACGGCACCGCCGACGCGCGCCGGTCCACGGGGATCCACTGGAAGCGGCACAACGCGATCATGAAGATCATGCCGAGCATCTCCCCGGGATGAGGGCCCGGGCCGGGCGATGGCACACGTCACGAAGAGACCAGTAATACGAGCGAGCAGGGAGCGGCTATGACGGCCAGACAGATCCTGATGGCGGAGGCGGTGCTGGTGGGCGGAGCCTTCCTCGCACTGTTGGTCAAGGAGTTGCCCGGAGCGGTACGGGAGGTGCGGATCTGGCGGATGGCCGGCTTCCACGCCGGTTCCCGGCATCCGCGCTGAGCCCGCCGTGCACGAACTGTCGATCGCGACCGCGATCGTCGAACGGGCCGATGAGCTGGCGCGGGCCCAAGGCACGGACGCCGTCGCGGCGGTGAGCGTACGGGTGGGCGAGCTGTCCGGCGTGGTCCCCGAAGCCCTCGACTTCGCCTTCGAGGTGGCCCGCGACGGCACCGCCCTGGCCGCCGCGAAGCTCGTCGTCGAGCGGGTGCCCGCCCGCGCCTGGTGTGAGTCGTGCGCCGAGCAGTTCTCGGTGGGAGTGCCGCCATTCTTCTGGTGCCCGCGCTGCGACCGTCCCTCCACGGCGCTCCGCAGCGGCCGGGAGCTGGAGATCACCGACATCCGACCGGCGTAGTACGGCCCTGACGGTGCGGGCGAGGCCGCCCCACCGCCAGGGCCGTTTCCGGTCGGCGCTGCGGGTCAGCAGATGCGCGGCAACTGCTCCCCGAGGGGCATGTCCACCACTCGGGTGCCGCCCAGGCCGGTGGAGACCACGACCATGCCGGGGTGGTCGGCGACGCACTCCCCGACGATCGCGGCGCCCGAGCCCTGCGGGTTGGCGCGCATCGCCGCCAGCACCTGGTCGGCCGCCTGCCGGGGCACGAAGGCGACGAGACGCCCCTCGTTGGCGACGTAGAGCGGGTCGAGTCCGAGGAAACCGCAGGCGTTCGCGACCGCGTCCGGCACCGGGATGGCGCACTCGGACAGCCTCACCCCGGTGCCGGAGGCGCGGGCGATCTCGTTGAGCGAAGCGGCCAGCCCGCCCCTGGTGGGGTCGCGCAGCACGTGGATGTCCCTGGTGACGGCGAGCATGGCCGCCACCAGGTCGGCAAGGGGCGCGGTGTCGCTGGCGACCTCGACGCCGAACTCCAGTCCTTCCCGGACACTCATGATCGCCACGCCGTGCAGGCCGATCGGCCCGCTGACGATGACGGCGTCGCCGGGCCGCGCACGCTGAGGACGCAGGTCGACCCCGTCGGGAACAAGGCCGATCCCGGAGGTGGTGACGTACACGCCGTCGCCGTGCCCGGACTCCACCACCTTGGTGTCGCCGGTGGCCACCGTGACTCCGGCAGCCTCGGCCGCCGCTCCCATGGCGCGCGCGATCCGCTCGACGACGGTCAGCTCCACGCCCTCTTCCAGAACGAACGCGGCGGAGAGGTATGCGGGCCGGGCGCCGCTCATCGCCAGGTCGTTGACGGTTCCGTTGACCGCGAGGTGCCCGAGGCTGCCGCCGGGAAAGAACAGCGGCCGGACCACGTAGGAGTCGGTCGAGAAGGCCAACCGGGCGCCGTCGAGTTCAAGAACGGCGGAGTCGGCGAGCGCGGCGAGGGTGGCGTTGCCGTAGGCGGGGACGAAGACCTGCTCCATCAGCTCCGCCGACAGCGCTCCTCCGCCGCCGTGCCCCATCACCACGACCGGCTGGTCGCGCAGCGGGGCGGGACAGGTCCAGTTGGCCGGGTCGACCGTGTCGGCGAGTTGTTCAGGCAACGGGGTTCATCTCCTCCCGCGCGGCCCGGTCGGCCTGCGGTGTCTGGCCGTTCATCCGGCGGTACAGGTAGTAGGCCGCGCAGGCGCCCTCGCTGGAGACCATGGTGGCGCCGAGCGGGGTGCGCGGGGTGCAGGTCGTGCCGAACGCGGAGCACTCGGTCGGCTTGATGAGCCCCTGGAGCACCTCGCCGCTGCGACACTCGGCGGGCTCCTCGGTGCGGATGCCGGTGACGTCGAAGCGGTGCTCGGCGTCGTACGCACGGAAGGCGTCGGTCAGCCGCCAGCCGCTCGACGGGATGCGCCCGATGCCGCGCCAGGACCGGTCGGTGACCTCGAACACCTCCTCGATCATGCGGACCGCGGCCGGATTCCCGTCCTCGCGCACGGCGCGGGCGTACGCGTTCTCCACGCGGTGCTCGCCGCGCTCCAGTTGACGGACGGCACGGCGGATGCCCTCCAGGATGTCGAGGGGTTCGAATCCGGTGACCACGACCGGTACGCGGTGCCGCTCGGCCAGCTGCGGGTACTCGGCCGTGCCCATCACGCTGCACACGTGCCCGGCGGCCAGGAAGCCCTGCACCCGGCAGGACGGGGCCGTCATGATGGCCTCGATCGCGGGCGGCACCCGCACGTGGGACACCAGCAGGCTGAAGTTGGTCAGGCCCAGGCGGCGGGCCTGGTGCACGGCCATCGCGTTCGCGGGGGCGGTCGTCTCGAAGCCGATGGCGAAGAACACCACCTCCCGGTCCGGGTGCCGACGGGCGAGTTCCAGGGCGTCGAGCGGTGAGTAGACCACCCGTACGTCACCGCCCTCGCCCTTGACCCGGAACAGGTCACGGTCGGTGCCCGGCACCCGCAGCATGTCGCCGAAGGAGCAGAAGATCACCCCTGGACGCGCGGCGATTTCCAGCGCCTTGTCGATCATCTCCAGCGGTGTGACACACACGGGACAGCCCGGGCCGTGGATCAGCTCCACCTCCTCGGGCAGCAGTTGGTCGATGCCGTGCCGGATGATCGAGTGGGTCTGTCCGCCGCAGACCTCCATCAGTGCCCACGGCCGGGTGACCGTCGCGCGGATCTCGTCCAGCAGCCGCCGGGCCAGATCGGGGTCGTGGAACTCGTCGATGTACTTCATCGGCTTCCCGCCTCCTTTGCCGCCTGTTCCCAGGCGTCGCCGAACTCCTCCTCCAGCAGCCCCAGTTCCTCGAAGAGCCGCAAGGAGGCCTGCGCCGACTCCTCGTCCAGACGCTGGAGGGCGAAGCCGACGTGCACGATGACGTACTCACCCACCCGCACCTCCGGCACGTACTCCAGGCACGCCCGCTTCTGCACACCGCCGAAGTCGATCAACCCGGTGAGCGGGTCGGCGCCGTCGTCGATGGCGACGACCTTGCCGGGCACTGCCAAGCACATGGGTCACTCCTCTAGTCGTTCGTGCGCCGCGACCACCAGTTGGCCGAGGGACAACCCGCCGTCGTTCGGGGGGACTTCGCCGTGGCGCAGTACCGCGAAGCCGTCCCGGGCCAACAGCGCCGTGCACTCCTCCTCCAACAGCGCGTTGGCGAAGACACCGCCGGTCAGGGCGACGGTGGTCAGGCCGGTGGCCCGGCGCGCATGTCGGCAGATCTGCACGACGGCCCGTGCGACGCCGCGGTGGAAGCGGGCCGCGAGCACGGGGGCCGGGGTACCGCGTCGCAGATCGGCGACGAGCACCCGCAGCACCGGAGCGGGGTCGCACCGCAATGGGGTGCCGGGCGTGCCGTCTGCGCCGGTGACGCCGAAGTCGTACGCCGCCCTGTCCGCGTCCCAGGCGACGGCCGCGGCGGCCTGAAGTTCCAGCGCGGCCTGCGCCTCGTATCCCGCCCGGTGGCAGAGGCCGACGAGGGAGGATACGGCGTCGAAGAGCCGTCCCATGCTGGACGTCGGCACGGACGCCAGCCCGCGTGTCAACTGCCTCTCCAGCACGGAGAGTTCCACGGAGGTGCAAGCCGCGACGCTGGGCAGGTCCGCCTCCCACGGCAGGCCTGCGTCCCACAGCCGCGCCAGCGCCATGCGGCAGGGGTTGGTCACACCCGCGTCTCCGCCGGGCAGCGGGGCGGGGGTCAGGTGGGCGAAGCGCCGGTAGCCGGCGTAGTCGGCGAGCAGGACCTCGCCGCCCCAGATCGTGCCGTCGTCGCCGTAACCCGTGCCGTCGAACGCGACGCCGATCACGGGCGCCGTGCCGTCGAGGCCGTGCTCCGCCATCGCCGAGGCGATGTGCGCGTGATGGTGCTGGACGAGGAAGGGCCTTTGCCCCGGCGAGGCGGTGGCGAGGTCGCGGGCCCACCGGGCCGAGTGGTAGCCCGGGTGCCGGTCGGCGGCGACGAGTCGGGGCGTCACGCCGGTAAGACGACGCATCCGCCGGTCCGCCCGCCCGGCGGCCTCCAGGGTGGCCAGGTCGCCCATGTCACCGATGTGCGGGCCGAACCAGGCCTGGTCTCCCTCACCCAGGCAGGGGACGTTCTTCAGGTCGCCCCCCACGGCCAGCGCGGGACGCACCGCGACCGGGAGGCGCAGCGGGCGGGGCACGTAGCCGCGGGAGCGGCGCAGTACCTGCTCGGTGCCGTCGGGCCGCACGCGCACCAGCGAGTCGTCGCACGGCGAGGCGATGGCCCGGTCGTGGACGAGCCAGGCGTCGGCCAGCCCGGCCAGGCGGGTGAGCGCCTCGTCGTCGTCCGTGACGATGGGTTCCCCGGAGCGGTTGCCGCTGGTCATGACCAGAGCACGGGGGCCCGGTGGGTCGCCGGGGAGACCGAACAGCAGGGTGTGTACGGGGGTGTAGGGCAGCATCACGCCGAGGTGCGGGCTGCCTTCGCACACTCCGCGAGCGAGCCCGACGGTCCCTTCCGGTGTGCGGCGGCGCAGTAGGACGATGGGCCGCCGGGGGCTGGTGAGGGCCGCCCGTTCAGCGCCGGAGAGCAGGGCGATCCGCTCGACCGTGGCCAGGTCGGCACACATGACCGCGAACGGCTGGCCACCTCGCTTCTTGCGGGTGCGCAGCACGGCGACGGCCCGGTCGTCGGTGGCGTCGCAGGCCAGGTGGTAGCCGCCGATGCCCTTGACGGCGACGATCCGCCCCGAGGCCAGCAGGGCCCTGGCCGCCGTCAGTGCGTCCGCGTCCTTGGCGGGATGCAGGTCGCTCCCGGCCGCGGGCACCAGACACAGCCGGGGTCCGCAGTCGGGGCAGGCCGCGGGTTGGGCGTGGAAGCGCCGGTCGCCGGGATCGCCGTACTCCGTGGCACACGCGGCGCACATCGGGAAGTCCGCCATGGTCGTGGCCACCCGGTCGTACGGCATTCCCGTGGCGATGGTGAAGCGGGGCCCGCAGTGGGTGCAGGTGACGAACGGGTGCCGGTGACGGCGGTCCGCCGGATCGCTCAGCTCCCGCAGGCAATCGGCGCAGGTCGCGGTGTCGGGCGGGAGCAGCGTGCGTCCCGGGGACTGCTCCGAGGGCCGGATCGTGAAGGGGGCGCCGGTGCCCGTGGCGGGGACGGACTCAACGGCGATGCCGGTCACGGCGGCCAGCGGGGGAGGCTCCTGGGCAAGCCGGTCGCAGAATCGTTCGACGCCCTCCGGCGGGCCCTCCACTTCGATCAGCACACCGTTCGGGGTGTTGCTCACGAATCCGGCGAGCGCGAGGTCGGAGGCCAGGCGGTGCACGTAGGGGCGGAAGCCCACGCCCTGCACCGTGCCGCGCACGGTGATACGGCGCCGCACGCCCTCGGTGGTGGGGGCGGTCACGAGGCGGGGCCGGCCACGGCGTGCGGGTGTGGATGCGGCTCGTCCGGGGATGCGGGGCCGTCCTCGGGCTCGTGGACGTGGCCGTAGGGATGCGGGGCGAGTGGAGGCCGGTGCGCGGGGTCGCCGTCGCGCACGGCGAGGACTCGTTCCAGGACGGTGTCGACACCGTCACCTGTGCGGGCGCAGGAGCGTACGACCTCCACTCCGGGGTTGACCTGCCGCACATGGGCTCGGAAGGCCGCAGCGTCGAAACCGGCGGCCTCGGCCAGGTCGGTCTTGGTGAGGACCACCAGGTGGGCGGAGCCGAAGGCGGTGGGGTACTTCAGCGGTTTGTCCTCGCCCTCGGTCACTGCCATGAGCACGATCCGCAGGGTTTCGCCGAGGTCGTAGGACGCCGGGCAGACCAGATTGCCGACGTTCTCCACGAACAGCACAGCGGTGGCCTCGGGCAGCCAGCCGTCGAGATGGCGGCGGACCTGCCGGGCCTCCAGATGACACAGTCCGTCGGTCAGCAGCTGTTTCACCGGCGCTCCCGCGCGGGCGAGCCGCCGCGCGTCGTTCTCCGTCGCCAGGTCCGCGGTGAGCGCCGCCACGGGGACGCGCCGTTCCACCGCCCGGGCCAGCACCTGTCCGAGCAGCTCCGTCTTGCCGCTGCCGGGGCTGGACAGCAGGTTGACCAAGGTCACGCTCTGCCGGGCAAGTTCGCCCCGCAGGTCGGCGGCCAGGCCGTCATTCTTCGCCAGCACGGCCCGGGTGACGTCGGCGGACTGGCACATGCGTACTGCTCCTCGTGATCGGCTGGAAACGAATCGGGACGGGGGGACGACCGAGTCCGGTCCGCTGCGGATCCGCGCGGTGGGCGACAGGGCCCGGCCCGCTATCGATACTCGACGCCGCCGGGTACCGGATGCGGGAGACCGGCCGCGGACGCGTCCGCGGATTCCTCCGGGCGGTCCAACGGCTGGGTGGCGGCAGGGTCGGCGAGCAGGACCGGCACGATCGTGTGCAGGGCCGTCACGGCCCGGACGACCGCCTCCCGCACCGGTGTGCTCAACCCCGGGACGATATCCTCGTCGCCGCGCGGCAGCACCTGCGGCTCGCAGGCGAGCACGAGGACGCGCGGCAGCGTGCCGTGGCCCAGGTGCGCGGCCAGGGACAGCACCTTGGCCGGGTCCATGCCGTGGGCCTCCGGCGGGGTGGTGGCAGGCGTGGCCTCCGGCAGATCGGGTTCGATCAGGGACAGGGTGCCCGGGCGGTGACCGCGCGGCGCGGCGTCGACGAGAACCGCGGTGGCGTAGCCGTCCAGCAGTTCGTAGGCCAGGTCGAGGCCGCGGATGCCGAAGTCCCGCACCCGCACCTGGGGCGGCAGCGGGCGCCGATCGAGGGCGCGGATCACCTCGGGGCCGAAGGCGTCGTCCGCGAGGAAGATGTTGCCGACGCCCGCCACCAGCAGACGCGTGCGGGGCTCAGTCACCGGACGCTCCCGGCGGCGGGCTCGCCGACAGGGGCGAGCGGCCGGGCAGAGCCGCTCGGCGTCTTCCGTACGAAGGCGGAGCGCAGGGCGTGGTAGGGGGCTTGCGGGTCGAAGAAGATGGTGTGCATGCGGGCCAGTTCGGCCTGCCGGTACTGTGCGAGCGGCCGGATGGCCTCGTCCCGCTCCCGTGCCTGGGCCTTGGCCGCGACCCGCTCTGCCAGGTCCGGGGCATCGGCGAGTGCCACGGCCACACGCTCCACCTCGGCCGCGAACTCCTGTGCCGCGACCGGCACCAGGCGGTCCACCAGCCCCATGCCGACGGCCGCGGCGGCACTCACCGGCAGCGCCTCGGTCACCAGCCGCTCGGCCGTCTCCGCTCCGACGCGGCGCGGCAGGGTGTACGTCCAGAACTCCGCCCCGTACAGGCCCATCCGCCGGTAGTGCGGGTTGAGGACGGCGCCCGTACGGCACCACACCTCGTCGGCGGCGAGGGCGAGCATGACGCCGCCCGCCGCCGCGTTGCCACCGAGCGCCGCCACGACCAACCGGTCGGTGGTGCGCAGCACCGCCTCGACCAGGTCGTCCATCGCGTTCAGGTTGGTCCAGGACTCCCCGGCCGGGTCGGCGGCCGCCTCGATGACGTTCAGGTGGATGCCGTTGGAGAAGAAGTCACGGGTACCGCCGAGGACCAGCACCGAGGTCGGGCGGGAGAGCGCATACCGGTAGGCGGCGAGCAGCCTGCGGCACTGGCCGGTGCTCATGGCACCGCTGGGGAAGGAGAACCTCAGCAGGCCGACGTTGCCGAGCTGCCGGTAGCGGATGTCCGCCCAGGTGCGGCGGTCGAGGGGTAGCTCGAGCGGGGCCGGCATGTCCGGAAGCCTCAGGGGAGGACCCGTGGGGCACGGCAGGCGACCGCCCGAAAGACCGCTGCCGACCGGGCCAGGGAAACGGTGGGCCGACGGATCCGACAGCGAGGCCAGCACTGAGGCCGCCGGGCGCCGGAAGGGCGCCGGGTCGCCCGAGCTCTTGCGCGGTCGGATTTCGGGGATCCAGACCGCGCCGTCCCGGGTGGCCCGGCACACGGCTCCGGCCCGCGTCGCGAGCAGGTCGCCGGGACGGCCGCGCAGCCGGTCCTCCGGATGCCCGCCGTGCAGGAACACCTCACGGCCCAGGAGTTCGTCCAGCACTCCCGGCTGCGAGTCGGCCCCGCGGAGTTTACGCAGCACGGTTTCGGTACTGTCGCCCTCCCAGTCGATGCGCCGCCGCTCCTGGCGGAAGAAGTCCCGCCACACCACGCGGACCGAGGGATCGCTCTGCGGCCGCGGTTTGAACGAGCCGTCGGCGTACCGCTGCACAGCCTGCCGCACGGCGGCAACGGCGGCGTCGGAGGCCTCGTTGCGGTACAGGTCGCTCTTGCCCACCGGCGGCACCGAGAACGGCACCGCCGCCCAGACGGCCCCCGCGTCCATCGCCGCCTCGGCCTGCAGGACCGTCACGCCCCAGCGCGGCACCTCCTCGGCGATCGCCCAGTCCAAGGACGACGGCCCGCGGTCGCCGGGCGGTCCCGGGTGCACGATGAGACAGGTGTTCTCCCGCCACACGTCTTCTGGCAGGGCCGTCTTCAGCATCGGCGCGATGATCAGCTCCGGGCGCAGTTCCCGTACAGCGGCGCGGACCTCGTCGGCACCGTACGCGGCGAGGACAACGTCCACCCGGTGGCCGTGCTCCGACAGTTCGGCGTACACGCGCTGGGAGAGACTGTTGAAGGTGCTGGCGACGAGCAGGATGTCCATGACGCGGCATGCTCGCCGCTTCCGCCCGGGGTGCGAAGGACCGTGGCGGCGTTTCGCCCGCAGCCGTCAGTCTCTTCCTCCATCCGGATCGAATCGCGCTGGTCGTCGAACGCGTCGTCGTTGTGGCTGGCCCGGATGGCCGCCGGCATGGCACGGGCGATCGCGTCGAGCCGGCGCCGCACGGCGTGTTCGGCCCGCATCTCGGCGGAGCCCTATCCCTCGCTGTCGGCGCGGACGGCCCGCTTTACGCCGGCCGCCGAGGACCGGAACGGCGCGCACACCCGCGGGGGTGACCTCACCGCCGTCGATGGTACGTCGTTCCCTCGCCTCAGGAACCAGCGTCCGATCCGCCGGGGCCGATGTCCTCCCCACCGCGCTCGACGGGCTCGCTCCGCATCGGTGCATGCTCCTGCTCCAGCTGCCCTGCCTCCTTCTCCATGGCCCCGGCGGTGGCGTGCGCCCCGGCACGGATCCGGTTGCGGGCCGCCATGCCGAACGCCGCGGCCCCGGAAGCGTACGCACCCGTCAGCACCACCGACGTCTTTGCCCTCGGCAGAACGGACTCGGCAGCCCGCAGCAGCGCCTCGTGCGCCGACCACAGGGCGAGCACACCGCAGGTACCGGCGCCCGCGAGCAACAGTCCGCCCGCTCCGAACCTCCTGAGCGCGGTCACGGCCTCGTCCTGCATCGCCCTGACCTCCCGTCGGGCCAGTTCAGCGGTGTCCTCCGCCAGCCGGGCCGCGGCATCCCCCATGCGGCCGCCGTCCGACGCCGAATCATCACCTCGCGTGTGCATCGCCCTCTCCTGCCTGCCGTTCCACGAATCCACCGCCGGCCCTTCGGTGGTCGACTCCGGACCACACTCAGTACCCCCGCGGCGCCGTCCCTATCACCACGTTGATCATTGCGCGCTCCCTGGATTGCTGGTGGCCAGTCCATGTGGGTCGCTTCAGTGCGGGTCGCTGCTGCGTCGCTCCGGGTCAGCGGGTGGCGGCCGACCTGCGGCGGCCGCGGAGCTGATGGCCCGTGCCCTTGGAGCACCGGCAGCCGGGCGCTACCCCGGATTGCGCCTGCCTCCGGGGGGTACCCCAATGGATTCAAACAGGCCGGTAAGGAGGCAAGGATGTTCCTGGGCGAGGAGGCATCGGTGTACGCGGTGCGCGGAGGGAGGGTTCTGCCGGCATGGTCTGGCCGGTCGGTCGTCGGCCTGGACGGTGAGAACGTATGAGCGGCACCGCTGCGGCGCTGTCTCTGCTCGGTATGGCCCTGGTCGCCGTTGCGAGCGTCTATGCGTCGGCGTGGGCGGGGCGGATCGGTTCGGCAGCGCTGTCCGCGACGCCGTTCGGATCGGGATCGGAGCCGGTGGAGCACGCGGTAAGCCGGTTCCATGTGCGCTGGTACACGGTGACGATGCTCTTTCTCGCCTTCGACATGGAGATGGTCTTCATGTACCCGTGGACGCGCGTGATCTCCGCCATGGGGCCCAGCGCGGTGATCGAGATGTTCTTGTTCCTCGGGATCCTGCTCGCCGGGATCGCCTATGCCTGGCGGGAGGGCGCTCTGCGATGGACGTGACCGGGCCGGCGCTGCGCGGCACCGCGGCACGACCGCGCGTGCTGCTGGCGACTCTGCCGCGTGGGACAGCGGTACGACTGGCCGCCGAGCGGCTGCTGCGGCTGCGGGACTGGCCGCAGGTCTCCACTCCGGCGCAGGCCGATCTCCTCCTTGTCGCCGGTCCCCACTGCGTGAGCCTGCAGGCGGCGCTGGACCGGCTGTGGCAGGACCTGCCCGCGCCGCGCGCCCGGGTGCACGCCCGCAGTGCTGACGAGGTGGAGGACGCGCTGGAGGCCGGCCGGGCCCGACTCCGCTCACCGACCGTCCAGCACGAGCAGGCAGCCCCTGAGGAAGGCGAACAGCAGGACGGGGAACAGAGAACGCAGGAACATCAAGAGGGCGACCAGGACGCTCCCGGACACGCGCAGCGAGACCACCACGGCAGGGACAGGGCAAGCGGCAGGCGCACCGCGGACGACCAGGCCGATGACGCCCACGGCGGGCACAGCGGTGGACGCGACCAGCATGATGCCGGCCATCGACCGGAGGCAGAGCAGGGCGCCCGTGGGGACGCCCACGATGGCCAAGAGGCCGACGGTCACCGCGACGACGAGGGGCACGGCAGCAACGGCGGCCACGGGGGCGGGGAGATGGAGATGCCGGCCGGGCTGCCGATGGCCGAGCAGGGTGAGGACCGCGACGGCCTGACGCTGGACCAGTTGCATGTGCCGTTGGGGGCGTTACTGACCGACTGGCCCACGGGCCTGACGATCCGTCTGGTATTGCAGGGCGACGTCGTCCAGCACGCCACTCTCGAAGAACCGGCGACGCCCGTTGCCGACGCGGCGGCTGAGCCTTTCTGGGTGCGGCCCTGGCTGCGGGCGGCTGCTGGGGATCCGGTGCCCGTGGGCGAGGCGGTGCGTAGGCGCATGGCAGCGCACATGGACAGCCTGGGCCGGCTGCTGGCCGTGGCGGGTTGGCCGAGCGAGGTTCTGTCGGCCCGGCGGCTGCGGGACGACCTGCTCTCCGGCGCGCCCCGCGCCGCGGTTGCGCCTCGACTGGAACGCTTCACCCGCAGGGTCGGCTTCTCGCGCACCTTGGCCTGGCTGACTCGCGGCATCGGCGTCGTGACGGCACAGGACGCGGGGGAGGCAGGAGTGAGTGGTCCGGCAGCGCGGGCCGGTGGGGACGTGACCGACCGCTACCGGCAGTGGCTCACCGATATCGGGCACGACCTGCGACGGCTGGAGGAGTCGTCTCCGCTCGAGGTGGCGGTGGAGGAGAGCCCGCGTGGCCACTGGAGTGCCGAACACCCGCCGTCGTCCGCCCTGATCGGGCTGCTGCCCCGGCTGCTGGAAGGCGCCGAGCTGGCCGCGGCCCGCCTCATCGTGGCCAGCCTCGACCCCGATCCGGACGAACTGGCCGCCCGCACGCTGGAGGTGACGCATGGTTGAGGCGGGGGCGTGGTGGACGCTGCTGGCCGCCCCGGGGCTGCTGCTCGGCTTTGCGGTGCTGGCGGTGGCCGGCGACGCGGTGCTGGACGCCCGGAGCGCGGGACGGCCGGTCAGCCTCGCCACCGCGGTGCGGCCGTTTCTCGGTGTGCCGCGGGCGCTGGTGGCGCAGCCGCGGCGGATGCCCGCCCCGGACCGGCTGCTGTGGCGGACCGGTGTCATCACCGTGCCGGTGGCCGCCGTGCTGTCCACGCTGGTCATCCCGTTCGGAAACCACGCGGTCGCCGACCTGTCCGTCGGGGTGGTGTGGTTCAACGCCATGGAGGTGCTGACCTGGGCCGGGCTGTGGCTGGCCGGCTGGGGTCCCAACGCCGCGTTCTCCCTGATCGGCGGGTACCGGTTTCTCGCCCAGGGCTTGGCCTATGAGCTGCCGCTGATGTTCGCGCTGATCTCCACCGCCACCGGGGCGGAGTCGCTGCGGGTGGGCGACATCGCCGCCGCGCAGCACGGGCTGTGGTACGCGGTGTGGATGCCGGTCGCCTTCGCCGCCTACCTGGCCGGTGTGCTGGCGTTCAGCTTTCTGGGCCCCTTCGCCTATCCAGTCGGCCGCGACCTCGCCGGCGGTGTCCTGGGCGAGACGTCCGGCGTGGACCGGCTGTTGCTGCAGGCCGGCCGGTGGCTGTGGCTGGCATCCGGCTCGGCCATGGCGGTCCCGCTCTTCCTGGGCGGCGGCGCCGGGCCGGGCTTGCCGGCCTCGGTGTGGTCGCTGGTCAAAACGCTGCTGGTGCTCGGTCTGCTGGTGTGGGTGCTGCGGCGGCTGCCGATGATCCGAGCCGACCGGTACGTGGAGTTCGCCTGGGTGGTGCTCATCCCGCTGACGATCGTGCAAGTCCTGGTTCCAGCCGTGGTCAACCTCAACCGATAGAAGGAAGGGAACCGCGTCATGGGCACGACCAACACCGTGCTGCTGGTGGTTCTGGGAGTACTTGCCCTGGTCTTCGGCGTGCTGGTGTTCACGCTGAACTCGATGGCACGGGTCACCTTCTCGCTGCTGGCGGCCCTGGTGTGCGTCGGCGGCGTCACGACCGTCCTCGGCCTGCCCTATCTGGGCGTGGTCATCGTGCTGATGATGGTCATGGAGATGGTGGTCATGGCCGTGTTCATGATCGCCTACATGATGAACCCGGCCGGACTGATGCCGATGTCGATGCTGCACAACAAGCGCGGCGCGCTCGTCATCAGCGGCGTTGTCTTCGCCGCGCTGGTCGCCGGGATCTTCCTGGTGCCCTGGCGGGACAGCGCCGCACTGCAGCCCCGGGACACGACCTTCCAGGTCGGCAGGGCGCTGATGGCCGAACAGATGCTGACCATGGTCACCCTCGGGTTCGTGCTGCTGGCCACCATGGTCGCCGCCACCGTGCTGGCCACCCACCGCGGCCGCTACGACCGATTCGGCGACGACCTGGACCAGCGGCCCGCGAAGGACCCGGCCGGCGGAGGAGTGGGCCGATGACGTTCGAACTGATCCTGGTGCTGGCCGCGGGCCTGTTCTGCACCGGCCTGTTCGGCGCGCTGTCCCAGCAGTCCATCGTCATGATCATGATGGGGATCGAGCTGATGATCGGCGGCATCATCGTCGCGGCCGCCGACTTCTGGCACTTCCTCGCCCCCGGGGCCCCAAGCGGCCAGGTGGTGATTGTGGCGGCCGTGGTCGCGATGGCGGTGGAGATGGCGATGGGCTTCGCCGTCACCACCGCGATCTACCGCGCCCGCCGGGTCGACATGACCGACATGGCCGGCGACCTGAAGGGATGAGCGCGTTGATCTGGCTGCTGATCGCCCTTCCCCTCGGCGCGGGAACGGCCCTCGGTCTGACGGGCGCTCGCTACAACCGGCTGGTTGCCCCCATCGGCGTGACGGTGGCCGTGGCGACGCTCGGCGTGGCCGTCGCCGCCGCGGTGACCCGGCCCGAGACGAGTGCGCCGCTGTTCGCCGGAATGCGGGCGGGCCTGGCAGTGGACGGACTGTCCGCGGTGATGGTGACCCTCGTGGCCGCGGTCACCGCCGCCGTCCTGGCCTTCGCGGCGGGGGAGTTCGCCCACGAGGAGAACCGGGGGCGGTACTTCGGGCTGATGCTGATCTTCGCCGGATCCATGCTGGTCACCGTCACGGCGACCACGCTGCCGCTGCTGCTGATGGCCTGGGAGGTGATGGGCGCCACCAGTTGGGCACTGATCGGCTACTGGTGGCACCGGCCCGAGCGGGTACGCGCGGCGGACACCGCGTTCCTCACCACCCGCACCGCCGACCTCGGCCTGTACCTGGCCGCCGGCGCGGCGATGGCCGGCGGCGCCGGTTCCCTGAACCTGGACACCCTGCCGCACGCCACCTCACCGTGGCTGCACCTGATCACCGCAGGTGTGGTCGTAGCCGCCCTGGGCAAGTCGGCGCAGCTGCCGTTCTCCTTCTGGCTGTCGCGGGCCATGCAGGGACCCAGTTCCGTCTCGGCGCTGCTGCACTCGGCGACCATGGTCGCCGCGGGCGCCTACCTGCTGTTACGCCTGCATCCGCTGCTGGCCGCCACCGGCTGGGCCGGTCCGCTGGTCGCCTGGGCCGGCGCCGTCACCGCTCTCGCCCTCGGCGTGGTCGCCGTCGCCCAGCGCGATCTGAAACAGCTGCTCGCGGCGTCCACCTCGGGGCAGATCGGGTTCATGGTGCTGGCCGCCGGCAGTAGCGGGGTCGCCGCGGGCACCACCCAGCTCGTCGCGCACGCCGCCACGAAATCGGGACTGTTCCTCGCCGCCGGAGCCTGGCTGACCACGCTCGGCACCAAGCAGCTGCCCGCGCTGCGCGGCGCCGCCCGCACCCACCCTCTGGTCGGCACCACCTTCACCGCCGGAGCGCTGACGCTGGCCGGGCTGCCGCCACTGTCGCTGTGGGCGGCCAAGGACGAAGTCCTCGCCTCCGCACGTGCCGAGAGCACCGCGCTGTACGCTGTGGGGCTCGCGGCGGCCGCCGTCGCCGCCGTCTACAGCATCAAGGCCGTCTGGTACGTCACCCGGCCGCTGCCCGACGATCCGGATGCCGGGTACGACACCGAGCAGAGCGGCACCCGGCGCACCGCCCGCACGACGCCGGCACCGCTGCTCGCCCTCACCCTCGCCGCGGCCGTGCTGGGCGTGCTGACCCTGCCCGGACCGGCGTCCTGGCTGAAGCGGCTGGTCGGTGCCCCGGGCGAGCCGTCCCCCAAGCCGTGGGAGCTGGGCCTGTCCGCCGGTGTCGCACTCACCGCCGCGGGCCTGGCCTGGTGGTGGGCGCCCCGCCCCGCGCCGGCGCCGGGAGCTGTGGTGCGGTGGGCGCATGGGTGGCTGTATCTGGAGCGGGCCGCGCACGCCGTGGTGGTGCGGCCCGTACTGGGGCTGGCTCGGGCGCTGGCCGTCTTCGACGACCGCGTCGCCGACGGTGCCGTACGGCAGGCCGCCCGCGGCGGGATCGTCACGGCCCGGCTTGCCGGCCGGCTGGACGACGGCGGCATCGACGCCGCCGTCGGCGCGGTGGCCGCCGGCGCCCGGAGACTGGGCCGGTGGGCGCGGCGTCCGCAGACCGGGCTGCTGCACCAGTACTACGCCCAGGCCGCCGTCGGCTTCGCCGTTCTGACCCTGATCGTGCTGTTGGTGAGGTAGTCCTGTGCTGAGCGTCGTCACGTTCCTGCCCCTGCTGGTCTGTGCGGTACTGCTGCTCCTGCCCCGCACGCTCTCCGACCGGGCGTACATCTGGGTGTGGATCGCCACTGCCGCCGTCGACCTCGCCCTGGTCGTCGCCGTCTGGACCGAGTTCGACCCGGGCGGCGGAATGCAGTTCCAGCAGCGGGTGCGGTGGATCCCCAGTGCCGGGGTGGGTTACCACGTCGGCGTCGACGGCCTGTCCCTCCCCCTGGTGGCGCTGACCTGTCTGCTGTTCCTGACCGTCGCTGTGTACTCGCTGAAGGAGCGGCGACGGGCGCGTTCGTACGTGTGCCTGTTCCTGTTCCTGCAGACCGTCAGCCTGGGCCTGTTCGTCGCCCTGGACCTGATCCTCTTCTTCGTCTTCTTCGACCTGTCGATCGTCGGCATGTTCTTCGTCATCGCCGGGTGGGGCCACGGCGAGCGAGCCCGGGCTGCGGCGTTGAAGTTCTTCCTCTACACCTTCATCGGCTCCCTCGCCCTGCTGCTCGGCTTCATCGGCCTGTACCTCGCCGCCGAACCCCACACCTTCGACCTCGTCGACCTCACCCAGAGCAATCCGCTCGCCGGCCGCGGCCTGTACGCCGGCCTGGTGCTGCTGACCATCGGCGTCGGCCTGGCGATCAAGACCCCGACCGTGCCGTTCCACACCTGGCTGCCACCCGCCCACACCGACGCCCCCGCCGCCGGCTCGGCGATCCTGGCCGGCATTCTGCTGAAGATGGGCACCTACGGCTTCGTCCGCATCGCCATGCCCCTGGTGCCGGCCGGCTGGCGCCACTACGCCCTGGTCATCGTCGTCATCGGCGCCGTCTCCGTCGTCTACGGTGCGCTGGTCGCCCTGGCGCAGACCGACTTCAAACGCATGATCGCCTATACCTCGGTCAACCACATGGGTTACATCGTCCTCGCCGTCGGTGCCGCCGGAACGCTGGCCGGCACCGACGCCCAGGCCCGCTCCCTCGCGGTCACCGGGGCGGTCACCCAGATGGTCAGCCACGGCCTGATCACCGGCGCCCTGTTCCTGCTCAGCGGCGTGCTGTACGACCGTGGGCAGACATACGCGATGGATGCCTACTCCGGACTGGCTGCGCACACTCCACGCTTCGCCGGCGTCACAGCCCTTGCGGCGTTCGCCAGTCTCGGCATTCCCGGCTTCTCCGGGTTCATCGCCGAGTTCCAGATCTTCACCGGCGCCCTGGCTTCCCAGACGATCGCCACCGCCATCGCCCTGACCGGCATCCTGATCACTGCTGCCCTGTTCCTGCGCGCCTTGCGCTCCATGTTCCTCGGCATCCCGCGCCTGCCGCAGACCGCCCCCACCGGCGGCGTCGGCGACCTCAAGGGCACCGAGACCGTCTCCACGGTGGCGCTGCTGGCGGTCGCGCTGGTGATCGGCGTCGCGCCGCGCTGGCTGCTGGACGTCATCGAACCGGCCAGCCGCACGGTTACCGGACTGGTGGCCCGATGAACGAGAACCTCGCCGCCCTCGTCCCCGAACTCTCCCTGCTCGGCGCCGCCGTCATCGGCCTGCTCGCCGGTGCCTGGCTGCCCCGCCGCCGTCAGTGGACCGTCGCGGTGCTGGCGGCCGCCGCCTGCGTGGCCGGCCTGGTCGCCACCGGCATCACCATGGCCACCGGCCGCGAACAGACCGTCTTCTCCCACGCGTTCGCCGTCGATGCGGCCACCGACGTCGGCCGCCTGATCGTTCTGGGTGCCCTGCTGCTGATCATCGCCATGTCCGTGGAAACCGTCCGCGGTCACAAACGTGAGGCCGAGTACTGGGTGCTGCTCCTGCTGACCGGAGCCGGCACCCTTGTCCTGATCGGCGCGAACGATCTGCTGACGCTCTTCGCCGCCTACCTGCTCGCGAGCATCCCCGGCTACGCGCTCACAGCCTTCGCCAAGGACGAACGCGGCACCGAGGCAGCCCTGAAGTACTACCTGATGGGCGTCCTGCTCGGCACCACCATGCTCGCCGGCACGGCTCTCCTCTACGCGGCCGGCCACGCCACCCTCTACCGCGAACTGCACAGGGCGCTGCCCACCGCCGCCTACGGACTTGTCGCCGTCGGGCTCATCGGCGTCCTGGCCGGCCTGCTGCTCAAGGCCGGGGCGGTCCCGGCGCACTTCTGGGTCCCCGACGTCACCGAGGGCGCGCGCACCCCCGTCGGCGCCTACGTCACGACCCTGCCCAAGATCGGCGGCCTGATCGCCGGCTATCGCCTGCTGCACCAGGCCCTGCCCGACAGTGACGTCAACTGGCCTCTGCTGCTGGCCGTCATCGCCGCAGTCACGATGACGCTGGGCAACCTGGCCGCGTTCTTCCAGAACTCCGTCAAACGCTTGCTCGCGTACTCCACCATCAGCCAGGTCGGCTACCTCCTGATGGCCCTGGCCGTCGCCACCCGCACCGACCTCGCCCAAAAGAGCCTGCTGTTCTATCTCGCCGCTTACGCCGCCACCAATCTCGGCGCGTTCGCCGTCGTGACCGAACTCCCGCACGCCCGCGACCTCGACGACTACCGCGGCCTCGCCCGCCGCCACCCCGGTCTCGGCGCCGTCCTGGTCGTGTGCCTGCTGGGCCTGGTCGGCACCCCGCCCACCGGCGTCTTCCTCGGCAAGCTGGAGATCTTCAGCGCCGCCGTCGACGGCGGCTACACCTGGCTGACCGCCCTCGCCGTCGCCAACACCGTCGCCTCCCTCTTCTACTACCTGCGCTGGCTCGCCCCCCTCTTCACCACCACCGATCCCGCACCCACCGAAGCCCACGCCGCACTCGGCCGCTGGGCTGCCGCCACGGCCTACACCGCTGCTTCGGTCTCCCTCGTCCTCGGCATCGCCGGCGGCGCAGTCCTCCCCCTCGTCACAGGACCTCTCCTTCGCTGACACGCCCCTGCTTCGTTCGCCGCGCCACCAACGGCCTGCTGAGCCGGACCGGTACACCGAGCCGGGCCACAGCGGCGTCCACGCCCACCGCGTCGATGACGCGGTCGACACCGATACCGCCGGTCAGTTCGCGCACCGCCTCGACGGGGTCTTCGGCGTTGAAGTCGATGGTCTCGGCGTGCCGGTCGCGGGCCACATCCAGCCGGTCCGCCACACCGTCGACCACGATGATCCGCAACCGACGTCCACTACGACGCCGACAGCCTCGTGCCCGAGGATGCGGCCCTCGCGCAGGCCGGACATCGTGCCGGGAACGAAAAGCAGGTCGGTGCCGCATATGGCGGAGGTCGTGATCCGCATGATCGCGTCGTACGGGTCCTGGATCTTCGGCTCCGGCACGCTTTCGAGACGGATGTCCCCGACTCCGTGCCACACAACTGCCTTCATGCGCATGCCTCATCCGCGGATTACCACATGCCCCATCCGCGGATTGCGGGGTGAGGAGCCTCGTCCTGGCGGTCACCGGCTCATGACGCTCGCCGGCCGTTTCCTGCTCATCGAGAAGGTGAGGCCCACTCCCTGGTATGTGCCGCGGTGGCTGCCCTGCCCGACGTACCGGCGCCCCAACGGGCTCAGGTCAGGCCGAACAGGCCACCGATCGACGCGGTGATCCTCCGCCGCAAGGAGCCACCGGCACGGTGCGTGAGTGACGGGCCCCGCGCACCCGCCGAGCCGCGGAAATCTGCCCAGTCCGGCGGCGTGTCCCCGTCCACCATGAACTCCAGCAGCATCGGCCCCTGCCCGGCCAGCGCGCCCTCCCAGACGGCACCCACCTGACCCTGCCGGTCACAGCGGACACCGGGCAAGCCGAGCAGCCGGGCGTACTGGGTGTATGACACGGCGGGGACCTCGCCGGTCGCCGGGATACGCGGGTTCCCGGCCTCTTTCCGACGCTCCCAGGTCAGCCGGCTGAGGTCCTCGTTGTTGAAGACGCAGAAGATCGTCGGTGGGAGGCCGGCGAGTCGTTCCAGGTGCCGCCGCACGGTGATCAGCTCGTTCATGCCGCCTGCTTGCAGGGCTCCGTCGCCGACCAGGGCGATCACCGGGCGTTCGGGAAACGCCAGACGGGCGGCGACGGCGTAAGGCACGGCCGCTCCGGGCGTGGCCAGGCGTCCCGACAGGGTCGTGCGCATTCCGCTGCGCAGCTCCAGGTGCCGGGTCCACCAGTCCAGAGCGGAACCCGAGTCGGTGACGACGACGGCGCGGTCCGGCAGCCGCGCGGACAGCTCGGTGACCACGGAGCGGGGGTTGATCGCCATGCCGAAGAACCGGTGGGCTTTCGCATGGCCATCGGCTCGCCATTCCCGGATCGCGCGCTCGACGTTCGTGCGCCATCTGCGGCCGGATGTGCGGTGCAGCAGGGGGATGAGCATCTCCAGTGCCGCGGCCACATCGCCTGTCACCCGCGCGGCAGGGGACGCCTCACGGCCCACCGGAGAGGCCTCGGCGTCCACGTCGACGGTGACGACCCTGCGCGCACCGGACTCGGGCACCAGAGCGGTGTCGAAGTCCTCCGCCCCGACCAGCAGCAAGGTGTCGCAGTCGCGGAGCAGGGCGGCGGCGATCACACTGCCGTACGGACCCGCCACGCCGGCGACGTAAGGCAGGTCGTCCGGGAGGACGTCGCGGGCCAGGTATGTCTTGGCGACGCCGGCGGCAAGCAGCTCGGCAACGCCCACGACCTGGCCGGATGCGTCCGCAGCACCCGGCCCGACGACGACCGCCACCCTGCGGCCCGCGTTCAGGACGTCGGCCGCCTGGTGTACGTCCCGCTTCTCCGGCGACCACACCGACGGGCGGTGGCGCGCGGGGACGGGCACCTCTTCGTTCCCGCGCGGTGCTCGGGGCGCCTGGGCTTCCAGAACTGAACGGGGAACGACCAGCGTGGCCACTCCTCGCTCGGACAGCGCCGCTCGAACGGCACGGTCCAGCGCGCTCCCCACCAGAGCCGGGTTGGAGACCAGCTCGCAGTACACGGATGCCTCGGCGAAGTGGTGGGTCGCATGGATGGACGGCCGTCGGCCGCCGCCGGATGGTGCTTCCTGGCCGACCACGGCCACCACCGGCCGGCGGTCGAGTGCCGCGTCGTACAGGCCGCTGAGGAGACGCAGCGCGCCGGGGCCCGAGGAAGCGAGGCAGCAGCCCAGCCGCCCGGTCAGCTTGGCATGGGCGCACGCCATGAGAGCGGCCGACTCCTCGTGCCGCACGTGCACGAACTCCGGGGTTTTCCGCCTGCCCGTCAGCGCGGTGACCAGAGCGTCCACGTCCCGGCCGGGGAAGCCGAACACCCGGTCCACACCCCACGCCCGCAGACGTGCCGCAACGAATTCGGAGACGCTGGCCACGTGGACCTCCCGCACCGTAGGCCGACCGGGTAGCCCACGGTCCGGACCGCAAACAGAGACATGATCGCTGTCGCGCGCCGGCCGACGGCCGGCGCCGCGCCGTTGCTTCACCCGCCGCCCGCATCGCTCTCCGGTGTCGCTCTTCCGGTCCCTCCGTTATGTTCTTCGCGGTCCTGCAAGAGGGCCGCTGGCCTCCGGGCCCGGCATGACTGTTCCTCCTGTCGAACGGATGACCTGGGGGATGGTGTCACCGGGCCCGGGAGGTGCCGTCGGAGACTCTGATCAGAGGTCCGGCCACCACCCGGTCCGGCTCTCGGTCCTGACGTCGATGCCCGGCGTCGGCGTCAGGACCGCCGCCGTCCTGCTGGTCACCGTCGGCGACGGCTCCAGCTTCCCGAGCGCCGCCCACCTGGCCTCCTACGCCGAACTCGCCCCGACCACGAAGTCGTCGGGGACCTCGATCCACGGCGAACACGCGCCCCGAGGCGGCAACCGCCGGCTCAAGCGCGCCATGTTCCTCTCCGCCTTCGCCTGCATGAACGCCGATCCCGCCTCCCGCGCCTACTACGACAAGCAACGCGCCCGCGGCAAAACCCACACCCAGGCTCTCCTCCGCCTCGCCCGCCAACGCATCAGCGTCCTGTTCGCCATGCTCCGCGACGGCACCTTCTACGAACCCCGCACCCCCAAGGACGTCGAGCTCGCCGCATAACCCCGGCAAGACCGAATCATCCCAAACCCGACAGGGGCGCCTTGACGAAGGACATGGAGGCACCCCCTGTTTGGTCCGCGCGTACCGGGGACACCCGTGTCAGGCTCGAAACCAGCAGTCAGCGACTGAGCACGCAGCGCAGTCGCCGAAGTGGGCGGCAGGAGGGCGAAACACACTGTGGCGGTGGCTGACGAGAACCGACCGACCCGGTCGACTGCGGGTGGGGAACGAGTGGTGAGCGCGCTCGACAAGCGTCTCCCGCTCTCTTCCGCGGGCAAGGAGTTCCTGCGCAAGGCGTTCCCCGACCACTGGTCGTTCCTGCTGGGTGAGATCGCCCTGTACAGCCTGCTCGTCCTTGTGCTGACGGGCGTCTTCCTGACCTTCTTCTTCCAGACCGACATGGCGAAGCAGCCGTACACCGGCTCCTACGAGCCGCTGCGGGGTGTGCTGACGTCGGAGGCGTACGCCTCGGTGCTGCACATCAGCTTCGACGTGCGCGGCGGTCTGCTGATCCGGCAGATCCACCACTGGGGCGCCCTGGTGTTCGTCGCCGCGATCGGCGTGCACCTGCTGCGGATCTTCTTCACCGGTGCCTTTCGAAAGCCCCGGGAGGTGAACTGGACGATCGGCGTGACGCTGTTCTTGCTGGCCATCCTGGAGGGTTTCTGCGGCTACTCGCTCCCCGACGACCTGCTCTCCGGGACCGGCCTGCGCACGGCCCAGGGCATCATGCTCTCGATTCCCGTCGTCGGCACCTACCTGTCGTTCTTCGTCTTCGGCGGCGAGTACCCCGGGGACGAGATCATCCCGCGCCTGTACGTGGCCCACATCCTGCTGGTGCCGGGACTTCTGCTGGCGCTCGTCGCCGTCCACCTGACGTTCGTCGTCGACCACAAGCACACCCAGTGGGCCCGGCCGGGCCGCACCAACCGCAACGTGATCGGCAAGCCGCTCTACCCGCAGTACGCGACCAAGTCCATCGGCCTGTTCTTCACCGTGGCGGGCGTGCTGACCTTCCTCGGGGCACTGCTGCAGATCAACCCGATCTGGGCGTTCGGCCCCTACCGAACCGATCAGGTGTCCATCGATTCCCAGCCGGACTGGTACGTGGGCTTTCTGGAGGGCGCACTGCGCCTGATCCCCGCTGCGGAGACCGACGTCGCCGGGCACACCGTCGTGTGGGACGTGTTCCTGCCGGGCGTGGTCCTGCCCGTCACCCTGTTCCTCATCCTGTACAGCTATCCGTACTTCGAGCGGTGGATCACCGGGCCCATGCCCGAGCAGCATCTGTGCGACCGCCCGCGCAACCAGCCCACCCGCACCGCCCTGGGCGTCGCCGCGGTATGCGCCTACGCCGTGCTGCTCATGGCCGGCGGACAGGACGTCATCGCGCTCGTCTTCGACATCCCGCTGGAACTGGTGACATGGACCTTCCGCACCGCGCTGTTCGTGCTGCCGTTCCTGGCCTACCACGCGACCAAACGGGCGTGCCTGGGACTGCAGGCGGCCGACCGCCGACGTCTGCTGGAGGGTCAGGCGGCCGCCGAGGTACGGCAGAGCGCGGCCGGCGGCTACGAGCAGGCACGGACACTGCTGCCCCCGGCCGGGGCCTACCGCATCCTCGTGCGCGCCGAGCCACGGCCACGGGCACACGGTACGGAGGTATGGCGCTGGTTCCACAAGCACCGCATCCGCAACGGGCTCAGCCGGTGGTACTTCGGCAAGCGGGTGGAGCTGCCCGTCACCGACTGGCAGCGGCGCCGCATCGAGCTGGTGCGTGCCGCCCCGGATGAGGCGGAGGAGGCCGACGACACGTGAGCGAGTAGGTACGGGCATGACGGATGACACCGCCGCGCAAGCGACAGGGACGCGCGAGGAGCCACTCCACGGCAACCTGCTGTTGGGCCCGCAGACCAGCGCCCCGGCGACGGGCGCGAGCCTGGAACCCGGGGTCGGCGAGCGGGGACATGTCGGTGAGCGTTTCGTCGACGTCAAAGACGAGGACACCGGGGCGGCTGTCAGCGCACATCGCGCACTTGCCCATCCAGCGGCCCTCCCGGTCCAGGGTGACGGTGAAGGTGTTCACGTGGTTGGGGAAGGCATCCATCTTGTACCGCAGGTGCGGTACCCACAGCGAGTGGATGACGTCACGGGACGTCAGCCGGAGTTGCACGGGGCGGCCGGTCGGCACGACCAGGGTCGGCAGGTCGTCGCCCCGGCACGTCCCGGTGACACTGCGCGGTGCGGGTGCCTGCGGGTAGCTGAAGTTCCAGCACCACTGGAACGAGGAGACGTCGACGCGCACGGGCGGGCGCTCGGCCGCCTGGTGCTCCCGGTGGTTCTGCCATGCCGTCCACGCCACCAGGAACACGGCGAACGCGGTCAGGACGCCTACGTAGTAGGCCTCCAGCCGTGGACGCTCCGCACGTTCGGAGGCGGTCACCTGCCGCGCTGCCCGCCGCCTGAGAAGCGCGTAGCCGAGCAGGGCAAGGACGACGAGGAATACCACGCCCGCGACGATCGACTCCAGAGCGAAGACGTCGCCGAAGATATGACGTTGCTTCACTGCGCCACCCTTTCCCCGTGTTTGTCGGCGCCCTTTCGAACGCCTCTGCGCAGGCACGCCCTGGTCCCTGCCGTCCGGCGGAAGTCCCCGACAACCAGTCCGATCGCTCCCGTCATACTGTTCGAGACCGAGGCCATGCGGACATTACGGGGCAGGCCGGACGGTCCGCGAGCGGACACACCGCCGACCGGAGTGCCCGGGTATCCGGGCCGCACACCTGCACCGTCCGAAGTCACCCGTTCCCAGGTCGACTTGCCGGGTACTCCGCACCGCTGAGCGAAGGAGGCGAACACATGTCCAGCCGGAGCCGGGTGCGGCACCTCCTCCGCTCGCCCCGCTGGAGTTGTCCCGCGGGTCGACGGCCGCCGGCCTTATCGGCGCATCGAGCCGGCCGGCACCGAGCGTCCGGCCGACTGCCGGCGCACGCGCGGCCGCTGAGCCCTTCCGGCGTGCTCGCGACCGGGAGTCCACTCGCCCGGCTGCCGCGGGAGCGCTGTGGATCGCTGTTCGCAGCGGACGCGTTCCGCGGGAGCCGGACCGAGGCGAGGGAGACCAGATCCCGGCCGAGCGGGATGGCAGTGAGCCACATGGTCAGAACGCGGATCTTGCGCTTCCAGGTCGGCACCGCCAGAACGTGATGCCCTGGTGCGTCAGCGAGGCCGGTGGTCCCTTGATGCCAAGGCCCTGCTGTCCCAGAGCACATGCAGGGTGGGGGGCTTGCGGAAGACCAGACCGTGCGGAGTGGCCGGGCGGTCCGGGTCGAGCCGCAGGGCGGGGAGGCGTTCGAGCAGGCGCTGGAGGGCGATACGGGTCTCCAGGCGGGCGAGGTGCGCGGCAAGGCAGTAGTGGGGGCCGTGTGCGAAGGCCAGTTGGAGACGCGCGTTCTCGCGTCGGACATCGAACCGATCGGGGTCGGGGAAGACGGCCGGGTCGCGGTTGGCACCCGTCAGGGAGACGGTGACCAAGTCACCCCGGCGGATCGCGGCCGGGCCGAGGACGATGTCACGGGTGGCGTAGCGGTCCACGACCGCCGCGCCGGGTTCCAGGCGCAGGGATTCCTCTATCGCTCCGTCCAGCAGGTCGAAGTCGGCCCGGACCGGGGCGAGTTGATCCGGGTGTCGCAGCAGGAGCAGCAGCGCGTTGTTGATCATCGCCTCGGTGGTCTCGATGCCTCCGAACATCAGCACCGCGGCATTGGACGCCACCTCGGGCAGCGCCAGCCGCCCGGCAGCGGAGACAAGGAGCGAAGAACCTCCGCCGTCGGCGACGGTGGCTTCCACAGCGGCTCGTAGTCGCGCGTACGCCGCGGCACCGGCGGGCTCCACCTCATGCCCTGCGGTGATGGCCGAGACCGACCGCACGATGGAGTCGTACCAGGAGAGCACCGTAACCGGGGTGGTGCCGACCAGCCCGAGTGCCTCGGTCACGACGGCGACCGCGAGCGGGCCCGCGAAGGCACGTCGCAGTTCGACGGCGCCCGTCGGCTGCAATGTGGTGATGAGCCGGTCGGTCTCCCGCTCGATGAACGAAGCGAAACCGTCACGCACCGTCCGAGGCCGGAAAGCAGAGGTGAAGGTCTCACGGTGGCGGGTGTGCTGGTCACCGTCCAGGGACAGCATGCTCGGCCCGACGACCTGTGCGGTGGAGAACCGAGGGTCGTCGACGGTGAAGGTCGCGGCGTCCCGCATCACGCTCAACGCGAGGTCGCGACGCGTCACCAACCAGCCGTCCAGCTCGGGCAGCCAGGAGACGGGCTCATGCGCACGCAGCAACGCCAGTCGCGGGTGCGGATCCCGCGCGAGTTCGGCGAGTGTGGTCGCGGCACCCAGCGGGAAGGAGTCGACGCGGTTCATCGCGAACCTTGGCCGGGCAGAAGGAAACCGATCACAGCCAAGGCTAACAACCTCTTTCAAGGCAAGGCGGATTGGAGGCGGTTTGGGCTTGCGGACCCCGCCTGACGCTACCGACACGGTGACGTGCGGCCACGCCGGCCATTGTCATGAAGAGGTGGACACCACCTCGTTTCTCGCCGCGGGACGCGAGCAGCAGGCAACCTGCACTCCGGTCGGCGGAGTCGGCGGGGATCCTCGGCAGCTCCGCGGCTGCGTACTCCGGAGGCACTCGTGCCGGCTGATGTCCGGTTGGTCAGCAGTGGTCGGTGTCGGGCGAGCACCACCGCGGCATGGCCCCGGCAGCAGATGGTGCCGGGGTCTTCCCCGTCCGGGGCTTCACAGCGCTCCACGAGGTGGAGGGTGACCTCTCCGCTTGCGGGATCGACCTCTCGTACCGTGCCGGTGACCACGAGCCGGTCTCCCGCGTGGGCGGGCGCCGGTTCTGCCAGGCGACCTCGCGTACCCGTCCGGTCTCGTCGGCGAATCCCGCCGCGGCCGATGGAAGAGGCAGCCGTGCAACCGCGCCATGACGACCGGGCCGGCCAGCCCTTCGGACCGGGCGAAGGCGGTGTCGTAGTGGATGCGATGGGTGTTGCGTGTGACGGCGCCGAAGCGCAGCAGGGCGACCGCGTCGGGCGTGAACTCGACGGGCGGTACCGGGTGTCCGACGGTGACGGAATCGATGTACCTGCTGACCTGACTCACCTGACGATGAACCTCTCCGCGACCTCGGCACGGTCGCCGACGGGCAACGCAGACCCGCGGTGGAGCCCTCAGGGGGTGTACCGGTGTCTGGGTGCCGACCGCTGGCTCGCCGTCAGCGTCCGCTCGGACGAGGAGTGGACTGCCCTCTGCCATACGATCGGACGCCCCGAACTGGCCGATGACGAACGGCTGTCGACCGCTGAGGGGCGCAGGCGGGAGAGCGCGCTGATCGATGGGCGTACTCGGCGACTGGGCGCGCGGGATGCCCGCCGATGCCGCTGCCGAGCTGTTGCAGGAGCGCGGGATTCCGGCCGGTGCGGTGCAGGACGGTCGCGAACTCCTCGAGCACGACCCGCAGTTGAGGGCCCGCGGCTTCTACGTCCGTCTTGAGCACCCGGCGGCGGGCGCCTTCCTCCACGAGGGTGTGCCCATCCGCCTCAGCGGCACACCGGGCGGAGTACGCAAACCCGCGCCCCTGCTCGGTGCCGACACCGACGAGGTGCTGAGCGAGGTGGCAGGCATCAGTCCTGAGCGGCTTCGGCGACTTCACGAGGCCGGAGTTCTGCGGTGGGTGGCATCGCGGATGCGCTGACCGTGCCGCAACTGGTCGACGCCGCCGAGAAGTTCGGCGACCGGACCTTTCTGCGGGTGGGCGGCACGACGCGGACGTACGCGGAGACCCGCGAGGCCGCCGCCACCATGGCCGGGGCACTCGCGGCACGGGGCTGCCGACCGGGCGACCGGATCGCGGCCCTGTTGCCCAACCGGATCGAACTCGTCGATCTGACCCTGGGCTGCGCCTGGCTCGGCGCGGTCGTGGTGCCGTTGAACACCGCTCTGTGCGGCCGGTCGCTGCGACATGTGCTGCACGAAGCGCAGCCGCGATTCCTCTACGCCGAGGGCGAGTTGGCGGAACGTGCCGTCGAGGCGGGCCATCAGGGCACGGTGTGGGTGGCGGGCGAGGAGGACGTCCCCGCGCCCGGCACGACCGGAGCGCTCCCGCCCGCCCCGGTACGTCCACAGGACACCGCCGCCGTTCTCTTCACCTCGGGAACCACGGGCGCGTCGCGCGGTGTCCGCTGTCCGCAGGCCCAGTTCGTGTGGTGGGGCCGCAACGTCGCGGACTCCCTGCGCCTCACCTCCGACGACGTGCTCTTCACCTGTCTGCCGCTGTTCCACACGAACGCCCTCAACACGCTCGCGCACGCCATGACGGTGGGCGCGAGCTGCGTCGTCGGCGGGCGGTTCTCCGCAACGCGGCACTGGGCGCAGGTCGCTCAGACCGGCGCGACCGCGGTGTACCTGCTCGGTGCGATGGCGCCCATGCTGCTGGCGCAGCCGCCGGGCCCTCAGGACCGGGCCCACCGGGCGTGGCGCGGGCTGTCGCCGGCGACCCCTGCCGCCGCGTGGGAGCCGTTCCGCGAGCGCTTCGGCATCCGTCTCGTCGACGGGTTCGGTTCCACCGAGACGAACCTCGTCACCGGCTCCACACCCGAGGAGACCCGTCCCGGCTACCTCGGCACCGTACGCGCGGGCTTCTCCGCCCGGGTGGTCGACGAAGGCCTCGCTCCTGTTGCGGACGGGACGCCCGGTGAACTCGTCGTCCGCAGCCACCGGGAGCACGCCTTCTCGACCGGCTATGTGGGCGACGCGATGGAGCCCTCCGACTCCTGGCGCCGGACCGGCGACCGCGTGATCCGCGAGCCGGACGGCTGGTTCCGTTTCGTCGACCGGATCAAGGACGTCATCCGGCGCCGCGGCGAGAACATCTCCTCGTCCGAGGTGGAGTCGGCGGTCCGCACCCATCCGGCGGTCGCCGAGGCCGCCGCGTTCCCGGTCTCCTCCGAACTGGCCGAGGACGAGGTGATGGTCGCGATCGTCGTCCGGCCCGGCACCGATCTGGACCCGGAGGACCTGACCCGGCACTGCGCGCTGGAGCTGCCCGCGTTCGCCGTGCCCCGCTACATCGAGACGGTCCCGTCCCTGCCGCTGACCGAGACCGGCAAGGTCCGCAAAGCGGCCCTGCGGGAACGCGGCGTCACCGCCGGCACCTGGGACCGGGCGCGCACCGCGGGACGTACCGCCCAGTCCTGACGTCGACGGCCATCTGCTGGGAGTTCAGCCGCCGGTCGCGCCAAGGGGATCCGTCAGTGCGACCGGTTGTCCGGTGCGCAGCGACTCGTAGGCGGCCAGCACGATCCGGAGGGTGCGCAGGCCCGTCTCGCCGTCGGGAGACGGCCGCCGTCCGGTGCGTACGGTGTCGAGGAACTCCTCGAGCATGGCGGCGTCCAGGTCTGCTCCGCCCGCCTCCCAACGGTCGCGACCGGTGGTGGAGTCGAACCCGCCGAGCAGCGGGGGGAAGGCGTCGAACTCCACGATCGCCTTCTCGCCGACGCAGGTCATGGCGAGCCCGCCCCAGGTGGGGTGGTCCGGCGGATGGCTCCAGCTGGCGTCCACGGCGGCGACCAACCCGCTGGGGTACCGGACGGTGACAAGCGCCGCGGTCTCGACGTCCGGAGCGGGGCCGTCGTCGTCCAGGATGCTGTTGGCCTGGGCGTACACCTCTGCCGCCTGCTCGCCGTCCAGCAACGCGTCAACGAGGTCGGCGATATGGACGGTGTGGTCGGCCAGAGCTCCGCCGCCCGCCAGTTCCGGGTCGGCGAACCAGGGGCGCGTACGGGCCGGGTTGGAGCCGTTGTTGGCTCCGTGGACGCTGATCAGGCCGCCGAGCGAGCCGTTGGCCAGCGCGCGGCGCAGGGCGGTGAAGGCGGGGCTGAACCGTACGGGATAGGCGGTCATCAGCCCGACCCCGGCGCGCTCACAGGCGTCGATCATGGCTCGTGCGTCCGCCTCCGTGGTCGCGAGGGGCTTCTCGCAGAGCACATGGGCCCCGGCCGCGGCGGCCCGCTCGACCAGGTGCCGGTGCCGGGCGTTCTCGCTGGTGACCACCACGGCGTCGGGACGGAGGGCGAACACCTCGTCCCAGGTGTCGGCGTAGGCGGCACCCAGGCTTTCGGCGAGTTGACGGCCCCGGGTGGGGTCGTCCGGCGGGGCGTCCGGATCCGAGGTGATCAGTTCGATGCCGTCGCGGTCGCGCAGCAGCCCGATGTAGGTCGCTGCGTGCACATGGGCGAAGGACAGTACGGCGACTCTCACTGGTCGATTCCCCCTGTGGGTACGGTGGTTGGCCGCGCGGCGAGCTCTACGGTCCGGCCGGTACGGGCGGACTCCGCCGCGGCCTCGGCGATGCGGACGGCGGCCACGCCGTCCCGGCCGCTCACCCGTGGTTCCGGACCGCCCGCGAACGCCTCGGCGAACTCGCGGATCTGGGTGAGGTAGGGCGACGGACCGAACTCTCCGCCGGGTATGCCGTCCGCCGGGCCGCCGGACACGGCACCGGTGATCCGCAGGTCGAGGTGGGCCTGCGAGTCGTGCTGGACGGTCCCGCCGGTGCCCGACACATGGAACGTGGTGCGGAACGGCGTTGCCGGCGGCCCCCACACCCCTACGACCTGTGTGATGGCGCCTCCCGCGTGAGTGAGTACGGCGGTGCCGGTGGCGACCGCCCCTTCCGGGGCCGGGGTGGTGAGATGCCCCTGGTGCCGGGCGTGAACCCGTACGACCTCGCCGAAGAGCCAGCGGGCGATGTCCATGTCGTGGATCATCTGGTCCGTCAGAATCCCGCCGGAACGGGCCGGGTCGGCGAACCAGCCGCTCCAGGTGGGATAGCGGCCGGTACGGGTGAACCGCGCGACCGCCACCCGGCCCAGACCGCCTCCGGCGACCAGGTCCCGAAGCCGGGCGTAGGCGGGGAAGAAGCGCACGACATGTCCCGGGTACAGCCTCACCCCGGCCGCTTGCGCCGCGTCGGCCATCTCCTCGGCCTCGGCCGCGCTGAGCGCCAGCGGCTTCTCGCACAGGACATGGGCCCCCGCCGCGACGGCGGCCAGCGTGATCTGCCGGTGGGTGTCGGTCGGGGTGCACACATCCACCACGGCCGCCCCGGTGATCGCCTCGCCCAAGGAGCCCACTGACGTCGCGCCGAACTCGCGAGCGAGGGCGGGGGCGCGGGCGTCGGGTGCGTACAGGCGTACGCGCGCGCCGAGGGCGGCCCACGCGGGCAGATGCGTGCGGGCGATGCCGCCCGCGCCGATCAGCGCGACTTCGAGTTCTGCCATGGAGTTCTCCGACCTCCTGTGGGTTCAGGCCTTGTGTGGTCAGCTGTGTTCAGCCCTTGAGGGCGCCGCTGAGTACGCCGCTGATGAAGTGCCGCTGGAAGAACAGGTAGACGAGCACGACCGGGGCGATCACGATCAGGGTGGCCGCGGCGAGCAGCGGCACGTCGACGCCGAACTGCCCGGTGAAGAAGCCCAGTCCGGCGGGTGCGGTACGGCGGGCCGGGTCCTGGATCAGGATGAGCGGCAGCAGGAATTGGTTCCAGCTCCAGACGAAGTACAGAACGCCCAACGTCGTAATCGCCGGGCGGGAGTTGGGCAGCAGGATCCGCCAGAGCGTCGCCCACGACGAGGCGCCGTCCAGCCGTGCGGCTTCCATCAGGCTGCGTGGCATGGTCGCGAAGTGGGCGCGCATCCAGAAGACCCCGAACGGCATGAACGCGGCGATCTCCGCAAGTGCCAGCCCCGGCACGGTGTTGGTCAGCCCGATGGCGCGCAGGTCGTAGTAGAGCGGGATGATGGTGCCCTCGGTGGGGATGGACAGGCCGAGCAGCAGATACGCGTAGAGCCTTCCCCGGCCGGGGACGTCCAGGGTCGCGAGCGCGTACCCGGCGAGGGTCGCGCACACCACCGCGGCCGGCACCACGCACAGCGCGATGACCACGCTCGACCGCAGCAGTGTGCCGAAGCCGGCCGCGGACCAGGCGCGGGAGAAGTTCTCGAAGTGCAGGCCGTCCGGCAGGGCGAAGCCGGTCAGCGGGGCGCCCGCCGGCTGGAGTGCTGCCAGCAGCAGGGAGGCGAACGGCACCAGCACGGCGGCCATGAACAACGCGAGCACGACGGGAGCCGCCAGCCGCCCGGTGACCGCTCTAGTCGTGGAGGTCGGTGAGATCGTCGAGGTCGGTGAGGTCACGGCGCCTCCCTGGACAGCCGGTTGATCACCAGGACGGCGAGGGAGATGACCACCGTCAGCACGATCGCCAGCGCGCTGGCGACACCGACGGCGCCGCCCCCGAAGGCCAGGCGGTAGATGAGGATTCCGGGGACGACGGTGCTGTTGCCCGGGCCTCCCCCGGTCGTGATGTAGATGAGGTCGAAGCTGGACAGTGCGGCGATCACGGTGATGGACAGTGCCACCGCGAACTCCGGCCGCAGCAGCGGAACGGTGATCGCCGTGAACTCGCGGACGGGGCCCGCCCCGTCCATCCGTGCCGCCTCGTAGATCTCCGGGTCGATGCGCTGGGTCCCGGACAGGAACAGCACCATGCACAGGCCCGAGACGACCCAGCTGCCGATCAGTCCGACGGCCGGCAGGGCCCAGGTGAAGCTGCCCAGCCAGGCGTCGGTGAGGCCGCCCAGGCCGATCGCCCGCAGCGCCTGGTTGAGGGTGCCGTCCTCGGCGTACACCCAGCGCCAGAGGATGCCGACCGCGACCAGCGGGATGACCTGGGGCAGGAACAGCACCGTGCGGACCAGAGTGGTGCCCCGGCGCCCGGCACGCCGGGACACGATCGCCGCCGAGACCAGCCCCAGGCAGATGGGCAGGACGGAGAAGAACAGGATCAGCGCACCGGCATGCCAGGCGGCGGCGCGCAGTTGTGGGTCGGTGGCGATACGGCCGTAGTTGTCGAGGCCGACGAAGGACGGGAGGGTCACCCCGTCCCAGTCGAACAGTGAGAGGTACGCGGTGTGCAGCAGCGGTAGTACGGCGAAGAGCGTGTAGGGCAGCAGGGCCGGCAGCAGGTACAGCAAGGCCACGGCCCGGCGTCGGCGGCGGCCGGACCGCGCCGGGCGGGGCTGCTTGCGCACGCTGCTGTCGGCCGCGAGCTGCACCGGGCTCTGGGCGCCGGCAGCAGGGGCGGGATCGGTCAGTCGGTCGGCCGTGGTCATTTGTGGTAGTTCTCGAAGTCCGTCTGGAGACCGGCGAGGAACTTCTCGGTGGTGGTCTTGCCTCCGGCGAGCAACTGCAGCTGGGTGGTGAGGGTGTCGGCCATCGTCGGGCTGGAGGAGTTCTGGATGAACGGCTGCAGACCGGCGTCCTTGACGACCGCCTGCCAGCCCTTCTGGACATCGCCCAGCAGTCCGCTCTGGCTCGGCATGGCGCCCGCGTCGGGAGCCATGAAGCCCGCCTTGGCGGTGATGGCCGCGGCCTCCGCGCCGGCGGTGAAGTCGAGGAAGGCGGCGGCCGCGGCAGCGTTCTTCGACTTGCTGGACACGCAGTAGTACACCCCGGCGCCGGTGGTGCGTACCTTCCCGCCGGAGGTGACGGGCGGCATGTTGAAGTAGCCGGCCCCTTCGCCCAGGCCCTCGGCGACCGCCGCCGCGGCCCAGTTGCCGCTGATGCGGAAGACGCCGTCGCCCTTGGCGAACGCGGCGGTGGCGTCGTTGTCGCTGACGCCGTTGACCTTGGGGGTGACATACCCCTCGTCCACCCACCGCTTGAGCGTCTCGGCCGCCTTCTCGGCCTCCGGCAGCACGATGGTGGCGCTCTGGTGGCCGTAGGCCCACGCCTCGCGGTCCTTCGGCGTCAGATGGGCCGAGAGCAGCACGTTGAAGGCGTGGTTGAGGCCGCCGTCGAGGTTGCCGGCGACGAGTGCGGTCTCACCGGCCGCCTTGGCCTTGGCGAAGAGGGCCTCCAGCTCTTCCAGGGTGGCCGGAGGGACGGTCAGGCCGAGCTTCTGCGCCTTGGACTTGTTGTAGTAGACGCCTTCGAACGACAGGCCCGCGCCCACCCCGTACAGATGGCCGGTACCGACGGTCTTGCCGTCCGGGGTGAGGGTGATCTGGTCCAGGCCGGGGAACTTCTTGGCCCAGCCGTACGCCTTGCCGTACTCGCCGACCTTGAGCAACAGCCGCCCCGGGACGAGGTTCTGCATGCCGGAGGTGAACTGGGCGATGTCGGGGGCGCTGTCGGCCGACATGGTGGTGTTGATGCTCTTGAGGTAGTCGTCCCAGCCGGTGTAGTTGCGCTTGACGGTGATGTTCGGGTGCTTCTTGCGGAAGGCCGCGATCAGCCCCGGGGTCATGGTGGTGTCGTCGGCGTCGGCGACCACCAGCGTGATCTTCTCGTCGGCCGGGATCGCCGTGGAGACGGGGCCGGTACTGCTCTTGTCGGACGACGATGCGCCTGGGGTCAGTTCGCTGCACGCGGTGAGCGCCGCGGCGCCGACCGCGCCGGTGACTGTGAGGAACGTACGTCTGGACAGGGACGACGGGGACGACGGGCTGGGGCTCATGGGGTCTCCTGGGCGTGACGGGACGCGGCGCGGCGGAGGCGGCGGAGGAGGGTGAGAAGACGCCGTCGAGTCGCCGTGGAGTTCGACTGGTTCGATAACGCAGTTGCGTTTTATAATCGGAGCGAGTCTGGCAGGCGTCAAGGAGTCATGGCTGGATTGTTATCGTCGGGGCGGTCCGCACCGGTCCCCGGCTGTACCGCTGTTGGGCCGCTCCACAGGAGGTTGATCATTGGCCACGTCCAGGGACCGCTCCCCGTCCCGGGCACCCGCCGCGCAGGCGCCGTGGCCGCTCGGCGGACAGCCCGAGCCGTACTCCCCCGGGCGCGAACTGCCCGCGGTGGTGGGCGTCGCGGACCTGCGTGCCACGAACGCCGCGGCCATTCTCGCCGCCGTACGCTCGACCGATCCGCACCCCCGGCTCTCCACGCTGGCCGAGGCAACCAAGCTCTCCCGTCCCACAGTTGAGGCGATCGTCGAGGAACTCATGGACCGCGGCCTCATCGAGGTCGCCCCGGCCGTCTCCGCCCGTGGCCAGCGTTCGCCGGGCCGCCCGGCCCGCCGGTTCCGCTTCTGCCCGCACGCGGGCTATGTCATCGGCGTGGATGTACGGGCCCGCTCGGTGAGCGCCTGTCTGGCCGACCTCGACGGCCAACCGGTGGCCGTCGAACGCAAGGCGGTGCGCGCCGACTTGGGTGGCCGGGCCCGCGCCCGCGCCGTGACCGGGGTGGTGCGGCGCACGATCGAGCGCTCCGGAGCCGACGCCGGGCGGGTGTGGGCCGCGACGGTGGGCACCCCCGGCCTGGTGGACCGGAGCAACACCCGTGTCCGGCAGGCCGACAACCTCAAGGGCTGGGCCGAGGCGGACATCGTCACCACCCTCCGCGACGCCCTCGGCTGCCCGGTCGCCGTAGAGAACGACGCCAACCTCGCCGCGCTCGGCGAGCAGTGGCGCGGGGTCGGCGGCGCGGCCGACGAGATGGTCTTCGTCCTGCTCGGCGAACGCCTCGGCGCGGGTGTCATCACCGGGGGGCGCCTGCTGCGCGGACACCGCGGTGCGGCCGGTGAGATCGGCTTCATCCGGTTCCCCGGCAGCACCTCGTCGCAGCCCGGCCTCGAACCCCTGGTACCGGACGCCGTCGCCTCGGATCCTCCGGATCCTGCGCGTGGCACCGGCACCGACATCGTCCGCGGTGCCGCTTCAGGGGATCCCAAAGCGGTCGCGGCCATCACGTCGTACGGACGAAGGCTGGCCGCCGGAATCGCCCCCGTGCTGCTGGCCCTCGACCCTGCGCTGGTCGTGCTCGGCACCAGCCTCTTCCCCAACCCCGGCCTGCTTCCGGCGGCTGAACTCCTCCTGAACGCCGCCGAGGAGGAGGCCGGCAGCCTCCTCGTCGACCTGCCGCAGTGGCGGTTGTCCGCCCTGGGCGACGAGGCCGTGATCACCGGCGCCGTCCGCTTCGCCCTCTCCTCCGTCGAAGAGGTGCTCCGCACCCGGCCCACCAGCCTTCCGCCCCAGGGGGCACTTGGCCGGCCCACGGGCCTGGAGACGGGGGCAGAAGCCCCCTAGTGGCCTGAGTCGGATGACCCAACGCCCAACGCCCAACGGGTCACTGGTTGGTTCTTGGGTGCGAGTGCGGGTGCGCTGCGGCTTGTCGCGCCCACGCGACGGAGTCGCATATCGACACCGCCCCGCGCCCCCTCTAGGACTGCCCGTTCAGCGTCCTTCGACGGTCACGCAACAGCGCCCGGAAGCTCAGGGCGACCGACGAGCCATCAGGTCATCTGTCCCGGACTCTTGACTCGGTTAACCACAGTCGCGATTCTCATGGCATCCGCTTGTACGAGTCATGACAGCCAGGCATTGATCTAGTCATGCCCATAACCATCTGTCTGGCTCATCGACAGCGCCATCCGCCGACCGGAGACGTGAGTGATGACCATGACTCGACAGCCACACCGCAGGCGTACCCCCATCACGCTTCTCTCGCTGCTCTTCATCGTGATGACCATGACGCTCGGCCCCACGTCCAGTTCCGCGGCCGAGACGGACTGGTGGAACCCGGTCGCGCGGCCCGCGCCGGACTCCCAGATCAATGTCACGGGCGAGCCCTTCAAGGGAACCGACTCCCAGGGGGAGGTACGGGGTCTCGTCGACGCGCACAACCACCTGTTCTCCAACGAGGCCTTCGGCGGCCGGCTCATCTGCGGCAAGCCCTTCTCCGAGAAAGGGATCGCCGACGCGCTCAAGGACTGTCCCGAGCACTATCCCGACGGCTCGCTCGCGATCTTCGACTACATCACCCACGGCGGTGACGGCAAGCACGACCCGGTCGGCTGGCCGACGTTCAAGGACTGGCCGGCGTACGACTCAATGACCCATCAGGCGAACTACTACGCCTGGATCGAGCGCGCCTGGCGCGGCGGTCAGCGGGTCCTCGTCAACGACCTCGTCACCAACGGCATGATCTGCTCGGTCTACCCCTTCAAGGACCGCAGTTGCGACGAGATGACCTCGATCCGGCTCCAGGCGAAGCTGACGTACGACATGCAGGACCACATCGACAAGATGTACGGCGGCACCGGCAAGGGCTGGTTCCGGATCGTCACCGACAGCGCGCAAGCCCGCGAGGTCATCGAGCAGGGCAAGCTCGCCGTCATCCTGGGCGTCGAGACCTCCGAGCCGTTCGGCTGCAAGCAGGTCCTCGACATCGCGCAGTGCGACAAGGAGGACATCGACAAGGGCCTCGACGAGCTGTACGACCTGGGCGTGCGCAGCATGTTCCTGTGCCACAAGTTCGACAACGCGCTGTGCGGGGTCCGCTTCGACGAGCACGGGCTCGGTACGGCCATCAACGTCGGCCAGTTCCTGTCGACGGGCACCTTCTGGCAGACGGAGAAGTGCACCGGCCCGCAGAAGGACAACCCCATCGGGGAGCCCGAGGCGTCCGACGCCGAGGAGGACCTCCCGGACGGCGTGGAGGTCCCGGAGTACGACGAGGACGCACAGTGCAACGTCCGCGGTCTCACCGGTCTCGGCGAGTACGCCGTGCGCGGCATGATGAAACGCAAGATGATGCTCGAGATCGACCACATGAGCGTCAAGGCCACCGGCCGGGTGCTCGACATCTTCGAGGCCGAGCAGTACCCGGGTGTCCTGTCCTCGCACAGCTGGATGGACCTCAACTGGACCGAGCGGGTCTACTCCCTCGGCGGCTTCGTCGCCCAGTACATGCACGGCTCCGAGGAGTTCAGCGCGGAGGCGAAGCGCACGGACGCGCTGCGCGAGAAGTACGGCGTGGGCTACGGCTACGGCACCGACTTCAACGGCATCGGAGACCATCCCGCCCCGCGCGGCGCGGACACCTCGAACCCGGTCACGTACCCCTTCAAGAGCGTCGACGGCGGCTCCGTCATCGCCAAACAGACCACCGGCGAACGCACTTGGGACTACAACACCGACGGCGGCGCCCACGCCGGCATGATCCCGGACTGGATCGAGGACATCCGGAAGGTCGGCGGCCAGGACGTCGTGGACGACCTCCTGCGGGGCGCCGAGTCCTATCTCGGCACCTGGGGAGCGTCCGAGGACCACAAGGCCGGGGTCAATCTCGCCTCGGGCTCGACCGCCTCGGCCAGTTCCTCGGAGTCGAACCCGTTCACGAGTTACGCACCCTCCAGGGCCGTGGACGGCAAGCCGAACACCCGCTGGGCGAGCGACTGGAGCGGCGACCAGTGGCTCCGGCTCGACCTCGGGTCCGCGACCCTCGTCAAGCGCGTCACCCTCGACTGGGAGCGTGCCTACGGGAAGGCGTACCGCATCCAGCTCTCCACCGACGGCACGAACTGGCAGTCCGTATGGTCCACCACCGCCGGCGACGGCGGCCTGGACACGGCCCGGTTCAGCGGCGTGCCGGCCCGCTATGTGCGCGTCCAAGGGCTCGAGCGGGGCACCGAATGGGGATACTCCCTCCGCGAAGTCGGCGTCTACAGCAAGTGACGGCACCGAGTCGGTGTCCAGGGCCGCGGCCGGCCGGATCAGCTCGCCTGATCCGGCCGGCCGCGGGCCGCTTTCCCCGGCGGAACACAAGAGCCGAGACACAAGAGCCGAGACACGAGAGCAAAGGGATTCCACATGGCACGGATGCCGTCGGCCGAGCGGCGCCGACAGCTCACCGAGGCGGCGATCCGTGCGATGACCCGAGACGGTGTCCCCCGGACGACGACCCGGTCCATCGCCGCCGAGGCGGGCGTGTCACTGAGCGTCTTCCACTACTGCTTCGACTCCAAGCAGGCCTTGATCGAGTCCGTCATCGAGACGATCACCGGTCATTACGTCACGGTGGTGAAGGAAGCGATCCGGCCGAAAGCCACCCTGCGGGAGACCATCGGGGCCGGCTTCCAGGCCTACTGGGACCATGTGTCCGCCAATCCGGGCGAGCACATGCTCACGTATGAACTGACTCAGTACGCCCTGCGCCAACCCGGGTTCGAGCATCTGGCACGACGGCAGTACGAGCTGTACTCCGACACCTACGCCGAACTCATCGAACAGCTCCGGCACAGCATGAACTTCGAACTCCGCGTACCCGTCCCCGTGTTGGCCCGCTATCTGGCCGCCATGACCGACGGCCTGACTCTGAACTTCCTCGTCCTCGGCGATGACGCGGCCTGGGCGGACATTCTCGACACGATCACCGACCACGTCGCCGGTCTCGTCCGGGACGAGGCACCCGCGACGACCTGAACGCCAGGCTCCGCCCCTGGCTGGTAGAGCCGCGGAGCCGGTCGGGGAGCGGGCACCCCTGATCCTCCCCTGATAAGGCGTAGTACCAGTTGTTGCAGCCGACCACCGGCTGCGCGCCGCCTCTCTCAGCCCTTCACCGCGCCGGACGTGAGCCCTTGGACGATGTGGCGGCTGGCGAAGGCGAACAGCAGCATCGTGGGCAGGATGGTGAGGACCGCCGCCGCGGACATGGAGCCCCAGTCGATGTTGAAGCTGGAGATGAATCCGTTCAGGGCCGTGGGGACGGTCTTGTTGGTGTCGCTGTTCATCAGCGTCACGGACAGGAAGAGTTCGTTCCAGCAGTTGACGAAGTTGAAGATGAACGCGGCCACGATCCCGGGACGCATCACCGGCAGCAGCACCCGGAACAGCGCCCCGAACCGGGACAGGCCGTCGATCATGGCGGCCTCCTCCAGCGCGTCGGGGATGTTCTCGAAGAAGCCGCGGAGCATCACCGTGCAGAACGGGATGCAGACGGCGATGTAGACGAGGATCAGCCCGAGCCGGTTGTCGACCAGCTTGAGATCGGTCATCAGCAGGTACAGCGGTCCCAGCGCGATGAAGGTCGGGATCATCTGGGTGACCAGGGCGGCCATCAGCAGGGCGGACTTGGTACGGAACTCGAAGCGGGCCAGTACGTACGCCGACAGCATCGAGATCGCCGTGGCGACCGCGCCCGCGACGGTCGCCACGATGAGGCTGTTGGTGAGGTAGACGCCGAAGTCGGCCTTGCCGAACAGCCCGCTGTAGTTCTCCAGCGAGAAGCGCTCGGGCCAGTAGGCGATCGGGAAGGTGAAGATGTCGCCGGGTGCCTTCAGCGACGTGATGGTGATCCAGTAGAGCGGGAAGACGGTGAAGACCAGCCACAGCCCCAGGACGGTGAACTTGGTGGCCCGGCCGGCCGTGGACTCCTTGCCGATCACGGCTTCACCTCTCGCTTGTCGTCCCGCTTCTCGCGCGTGGCCAGGAGGAAGAAGACCGCGAACACCAGCAGCGTGGCGACCACGATGAGGCCGAGCGCGGAGGCCCTGCCGTAGTCGCCCTGCTGGGTGATCTTGATCATCCAGGTGGTCACGATGTGCGTCTCGTTGTTGGGTCCGCCGCCGGTCATTCCGAAGATCAGGTCGGGGAAGTTGAAGATCCAGATGACCCGCAGCAGCACGGTCAGCGCGAGGGTGACCCTGATGTACGGGATCGTGATCTGGAACAGCGTGCGCACCTTGCCGGCTCCGTCGAGCGCCGCCGCCTCGTACAGCTCCTCGGGGACGGACTGCAGCGCGGCCAGGATCATGATCGTGAAGAAGGTGACCCCGTACCAGACGTTGGCGACCACGACGGCGAACATCGCGGTCTTCGGGTCGGCCAGCCAGGCGACCGGCTCGTCGATCAGCCCGGCCTTCTGGAGCAGGTCGTTGACGACGCCGAACTCGCTGTTGAACAGCCAGCGGAACAGGATGCCGATGAGGAATCCGGAGATCGCCCAGGGGAAGAAGACCAGCGCCTGGTAGAGGCCCCGGAAGCGGAACTTCCGGCGCAGCCACAGGGCGAGGGCGAAGCCGATCACCAACTGGGGCACGATCGAACCGAACACCCACACGGCGGTGTTGGTGAGGACGGTGCCCCAGGCGGGGTCGGCGAAGACGTCACGGAAGTTCTTCAGGCCCACCCAGGAGGTGTCGCTCAGGTCCGTCAGATTCCAGTTGCGGAAGGCCATCTGGCTGCCGGCGATCATCGGGTAGTACGTGAAGACCGCCACGAAGATCGCGGCCGGGGCCATGAAGGCGGCGATGAGCAGCCCGCGCCGGGAGGTGAACTCCGGCTTGCGGCGGCCCCGTTCGGTGCCTCGGGCGGGCGGGCCTCCCCTCTTCCGGTTCCGGGAGGAGCCCGCCGACGCCGTTTTCACCGTTTCCGTCGCACTTGTACTCGTACTCGAACTCGTCGTTTCGGACGCGGACGGCATTTTGCCTAGCCCTCCTGCTGCCACTTCTCGGTCCAGTACGCGTCCCAGCCGGCCAGCAGCGCCTTGGGCGTCAGCTTGCCGAGCACCATCTTCTGCACGTCGGCGTCGGCCTTCTGCTGCCACTCGGTCCACCAGGCGACGCCGCGCGGCTGACTGACGTTGAGGTACTTCTCCGGCTGCTCCGTCATGGTGACGTAACTGGACCAGGGGCCGGTCTTGTAGAACGGATCCTCGGTGGCCGACTTGAGGATCGGCACCAGGCTGTTCTTCTTGGTGAAGGTCGTCGACGCCTCGCCCTCGGAGAGGAACTCGACCAGCTTGACGGCCTCGGCCTTGTTCTTGCTGCCGTCCGCGACGCCCCATCCCGCGGTGGCCAGCGGCTGGACGGTCTTGCCGCTGGGGCCTGCCACCAGCGGGGCGGTGTCCCACTGGTCCTTCGCGATCGCCTTGGACTCCGAGACGGTGGCGATCACTTCGGGATCCTGGAGCAGGAAGGCCGTGGAGCCGTTGGCGAAGCCCTCGACCATCTCCGGATAGCCCCAGGACACGGACGACTTCGGGGACGCCTGCTTGAAGAGCTTGAGGTAGGTCTCCATGGCGTCGAGGGCTTCGGGCACGGAGAAGATCGTGCTGCCGTCCTTCAGCTTGAAGCCGTTGGCGGGGTCGATCTCGTCGGCGACGTACGCCTCGATGACGGCGGTGGCGTTGCCGTTGGCGTTGGCCCCGCCGCGGAAGGCATACCCGTAGCGGCGCTTCCCCGGGTCGTGGATGGCGGAGGCCTGCTTCAGCAGCTCGTCCCAGGTGGCCGGCGGCGCGCTGAAGCCGGCCTCCTTGATCAGGTCGGTGCGGTAGAAGACGCTCAGGCCGTAGAAGCCGTACGGGACGAAGTAGGTCTCGCCGTCGGCGTCCTGGGAGGCCTTGACGGCGTTCTCCGTCATGGCCTCCCAGCCCTTCCAGCCGGTGAGGTCCTTCTTCATGTCGTAGAGCCAGCCGTTGTTCGACCACGGGCCCACGGTGGTGTCCCGCACTTCGAGGGTGTCCACGCCACTGCCGGACTGGAGCATCTGCTGGATCTTCTGGTCGGCCTGCTCGGTGGGCGGCGAGACCAGATTGACCTTGATCTTGGGGTTCTGCTGTTCGAAGTCCGCTATGAGGTCCTTCAGCAGATCCGTGCGGGCGGGGTTCGTCAGGCTCTCGACCATGTTGAGGGTGACCGTTCCGCCACCACCATCGCCGCTCATGGCGGAGCAGCCAGTCAGTATCATCGTGGCGACTGTGCCGAGGGCGAGAGCTACCGTCCTTCTTCTCATCGTGCCGACCTCTTCCTTGGATGCGGCCGCGCCGGCGGCGGCTTCGGGGCGGGGGTTTCGCGGTGCCGCGCCGCTACGGCGCGGCGGGGTGTTCGCGGGCCGCGCGGGCCCACTCGCAAAGGACGGGGACGCAGTCCTCGGCGAAGTACTCGTAGTCGGCGGCGGTGTTGTAGACGTGCGCGGACAGCCGCAGGTAACCGGTGCCGCCGAAGCTGGTGAAGGCCGTCTCCACGCCCAGCTCCCGGGCGGCCCGGTCGCGCAGCGCGTCGGCCTCGACGCGGCTGGCGCCCAGCCCCGCCGGCAGCCGCACCAGACGCATTCCGGGCACCGGCATGCCCACGTCGACGGCGCTGGGTTCGCCGGTGAGCTCGGCGAAGGCGGCGCCGACGACGCGCTCGGCGTAGCCGACCAGGTCGTCCATGTACTGGCGGGCGGTCCCCCAGCCCCAGGTGCGCTCGATGAGGTCCAGAGCCGTCGGCGCCGCCAGATAGCTGGTGAGGTCCACGGTTCCCTGCTGGTCGAAGCGGTCGGGATACGGATCGGCGACGCCCCACGAGTCGATCAGGGGGTAGAGCTGCTCGCGCCGCGGGCCGCGGGCGACCAGCGCGGCGGTGCCGCGCGGTGCGCAGCCCCACTTGTGCAGGTTTCCGGCCCAGAAGTCGCACGTGACACCGTCGAGGGGGGCGGCGATCAGACCGGGGGCATGGGCGCCGTCGACGAGAAGCGGGATGTCGCGCCGCCGGGCCTCCGCGCCGATCCGCTCCACCGGCATCCGGCGTGCGGTCGCCGAGGTGATGTGGTCGAGGACGACCAGATCTGTGGCCTCGCCGATCTCGGCGGCCACGGCCTCGTACGCCTGCTCCTCGTCCGCGTCCAGCGGCACCCGGGCGGTGCGGACCCGGCCGCCCCAGCGGCGTGCCAACCGCTCGGCGCCCATGGTCACAGCCCCGTAGCCGTGATCGGTGACGACGATCTCGCCACCGCGGCGGCGGGAGAGGCCGGCGAACACGACGCTGGCACCGGCACTCGCGTTCGGCACCAGGGCGAGGTCGTCCGGGGCGACCCGCAGGAAGGCGGCGAGTTCGACCCGGGTGGCGGCGATCCGCTGCGGCAGCGCCGGGAACCACACCACCGGGGAGCGCTCCATTTCCGCACGCAGCTGGTTCTGCCGCTCCTGCGCCACCGAGGGGACCGCCCCGAACGAGCCATGGTTCAGGTGCTTCATCGCGGGGTCCAGCGACCACGCCCGGGCGGCGGGTCGGCCGTCGGCCAGCAGGAGGGGGCGCGGGGCGGTGGTGACCTCGGTCTCGCTCACATCACTCCATATCTGCCCGGCCTGAGTGCCCGAGACATCAGACAGTGTCTGAATTTCTTCCAGAGACGTATGATGACTCGGCATCCTGGCATGGCATTTTCGCGCCTGCAAGGCCAATGCAAGGGAAAGTCATCAGATGAATCCTGGCCGATACATACAAGACATCTGATGACTCGGGATGACTCGGTACAGTGCACGAGGGCTTCGGTGATGCCGCCGGCCCGTCAGGGAGGAGTCGAATGTCCGCAGTCGACAAGGCGTTCCACGGCCTACGACACATGATCGCGACGGGACGTCTCGGTGCGGGCGAGCGCATTCCGCCCGAGGCCGAGCTCGGCGAGGAACTCGGCGTCTCGCGGGGATCGTTGCGTGAGGCCGTGCGGATGCTCGCGGCCCTGGGAGTGGTCGAGCCGCGGCACGGCTCGGGTACCTACGTCTCCCAGCTCAGGCCGGAGGACATCATCGGCAGCCTTTCGCTGACCCTCGAACTTCTGCCGCTGCCCGGCCTGTTGGAGGTGTACGAGATCCGGCGGGTCCTGGAGGCTCATGTCGCGGCCAAGGCCGCCGCGCGCCGAACCCCCGAGACCGTGCGGACGCTCTTCTCGCTCATCGAGGCCATGGAGGCCACCGACGACCCCGCCGAGGCCTCGGAGCTCGACCACCGCTTCCACGCGGAGATCGCCCGGGCCGCCGAAAACCCCACCCTCGCCTCCCTGCTCGCGGTCTTCCGCGCCCGCTCCCGCAAGTACCAGGTCTTCACCCTCCCCGAGGGCCCCGAGCTGCGGCGCAAGAGCGACGCGGACCACCGCGTACTGGCCACCGCGATCGCCGACCGCGACCCTGGCTCCGCCGCGGGCGCGGCCGAGGCCCACGTCACCCAGACGGAGCGGTGGCTGCGTGCCTTCATGCCTCCGGTGGAGGAGGGCGCCCGGGGCCGGGAGAAGAGCGGCGAGGCTGACGGCGCCCTGAGCTGATGGCACTCGGCCGTCGGCAGGCGTACCTCGCGGCGCCCATCACGGGGCGATCGACGCGACAACGCGGTCGAGCCACAGGGTGGGGCCGTCCAGGTCGAAGCTGAGCATGGCGGCGCAATGTGCGCCGCCCGGCCAGGCGGGCGGCGGTGCTTGATGCATGGGCGGTTCCGATTCGCGTGAGTTCGACGTCAGTTCTTGCGCGGCCGTGGCTCGGTGGGGTCGAGCAACTGGCCGCGCAGGACGGTGAGTTGGTGGGAGGTCTCGACGGCCCGGTGTTCGTCCAGTGAGGCGAGGGCCAGGACGAGGGTGTCCATGATGACCGTGCCGGTCAGGGACTCGGCGGTGATGCCAGTCGGGGTGTGGGGCGCGCTGATCACCACGTCGGCGCGGGCGGCGAGGGGGCTGGTGGGTTCGTCGGTGACGAGTAGGACGCTCGCGCCTACCGCCCGGGCCCGCTCGGTGAGGACGGTGAACTCCCGTAGCAGTCTGCCGGGTTGGAGGATCACCACGGCGTCGCCGCGGCCGAGGTCCAGCAGTTCGTCGGCCATCGTGAAGCCGGTGGCGCCGACGAAGCGTGCCCGACGGCCGGCCCGGCGCAGCTTCAACACCAGGTGGCGGGCGGCGAGTTCGGAGGCGCCGACGCCGTACGCGACCACTTCGCGCGCGTCGGCCAGAATCTGGACCGCCTGCTTGAATACGTCCGTCTCCAGCAGCCTGCGGCACTGTTCGAGACGCTCGGCTGCCTCGTCGAAGACGCGGTCCTTGATCTGCTCCAGGTCGTGGCCGACATGGGCGATGCGCTGCTTGAGCCGCTCCTCGGGGGCGGTCGCGGAGGTGAAGTCGGCGGCGAGTTCCCGCTTGAGCGCGGGCAGTCCGGTGTAGCCGAGGCGCTGCAGGGCCCGTACGACGGTGGCGTTGCTGGTGCCGCTCGCCGTGCCCAGCTCCTGCGCGCTGGCGAACAGCAGGTGCTCCGGCGGCGTGCTCGCCAGGTACTGGGCCACCACGCGCTCGGAGGCGGACAACTCCCCCCACAGGTCGCGAATCGTGGCGTGGAGTCGTGTCGCTCCGGTTACGTCTTCTGTTTCGCTCATTACAGCTATTGACTTCCTCGTAGCGTCCATTACTAACCTGGTGCCATCATTTCAGAAGCTCCGGATCCTGAAACGCACATTACAGGCCGCCGTGGGCCCGGGCCCTTGGATCACTCACGTCGCAGAGCACAGTCCCAGAACGACAGCCCAGAGCGTCAGTCGCAGAGCACAGGAGAGGCATGACAGCCAGCGCCATCCCGATCGTCGAGATCTCCGGTACGCCCGTCGAGCGCGGCCGTCAGTACGGCGAGGCCGTGCGCGGCAGACTCGGCGCCGCGCTCGCCTACTACCAGGAAGCCTTCGGCCAGTCGTCGGGGCTCACCTGGGAGCAGGTCACCGCGCGGGCCGAGCGCTGGCTGGAGCCGGTGCGCGCGTACGCCCCCGATCTCGTCGAGGAGATGAGCGGGATCGCCGAGGGCGCCGGGGTCGGGCTGCTGGACGTGCTCGCGTTGAACGCCCGGGGCGAGATCATCTACGACGAGACCTTCGCCAGGATGCGCGGCCGGGACGACTCCACGGAGGACGCCGTGGAAGAGAAGGGCACGGCCGACGGCTGTACGTCCTTCGCTGTCATGGGCGAGGCCAGCGGTGACGGGCACGTGTACTGCGGCCAGAACTGGGACTGGCGGGCGGGCACCGCGGACACCCTCGTGATGCTGCGGATCGTCCAGCCTCCGCGCCCCACGGTGATCATGCAGGTCGAGGCGGGCCAGATCGGCCGCCAGGGCGCCAACTCCGCGGGTATCGCCCTCAACGCCAACGGTCTCGGCGGCCGTTTCGACGACGCCGTGGGCCTCCCCCAGACCGTGATCCGCCGCCGCGTCCTGGACAGCGAGTCGATCAGCGAGGCAGTCGAGGTGCTGTGCCGCACCCGCGGCCATATCGCCAGCAACGCCCTGCTGACCTGCCGCGAAGGCTTCGCCGTCGACCTGGAGACCACCCCCGGCGCGCACGGCTGGCTGTATCCGGCCGACGGCCTGCTCGTGCACGGCAACCACTACCAGGCCGACGTACCCGTCCAGCTCGCCGCCAGCTACCGCCCCGCGTCCTCCGATTCACTGATCCGCGTCCCCCGCGCCGAGGCCGGACTGCGCCAACTGCGTACAGCCACCGCCCCCGACGACTCCCGCAAGCTGATCCGCCAGGCCATGTCCGACCACCTCGGTCACCCCGAGGGCCTGTGCACCCATCCCGATCCGCGCCAGGCGGAGGTCAAGCGGTGGACGACGCTGCTGTCCTCCTGCGTGGACCTGACCACCGGCGACTACCACGTAACCCCGGGCACCCCCTGCGACCACGAGTACCAGTACCTGCCCTGGAACCTCTACGACGGCCCGCACGCACCGAACTGACGCACCCTCAACCCCGCGACGCATAACGCTCCCCCACCGCGCTGACGCCGCCTCCTCACCCCTCGAACCACCAGGAAGAGCCTGCTATGAGAACCAAGCTCTGTACCGCCGCAGCCGGCCTCGCGGGAGCACTGCTGTTCACCGCGGGATGCTCCGGCGCCTCCACCGGGACGGGCGGCGCGACCGCCGACGCCGCCGAACTCAAGCTCACCAACACCACAGCCAAGGCGTCCGGCGAGGCCGCCTCGGTGAACTGGCTGGTGGAGCAGGAGCCCGGTTCGCTGGACCTGGACCGGCAGGGCACCACCAGCGGACGGACGGTGCTGGCCAACGTCTGCGAGCGGCTGTTCCAGCTCCAGCCCGACCTCACCACCCAGCCGCAGCTCGCGTCGAAGGCCGAGTACACCGACGACAGGACGCTCGTCCTCACCCTCCGCGACGGCGTCACCTTCCACGACGGCTCCCCCATGACGGCCGACGACGTGGTGTGGAGCCTGCAGCGGCACGCGCAGCCGGAGATGTCGGAGTCGGACGAGTACGAGGACGTCGACGAGATCACCAAGACCGGCGCATCCGAGGTCACCGTCACCTTCAAGGAGCCCAGCGCCCTGTTCATGAAGGCGCTGGCCGGCGACGCCGGGATCATCATGGACCGCGAGACGGTGGAGAAGCAGGGCGACGACTATGGCACCCCTGGGCAGCCGGACGCCTGCACGGGACCGTACCGGCTGAAGAGCTGGGACTCCGGGTCCTCCATCGCCATCGAGCGGTACGAGGACTACTGGGACGACAGCAGCCCGGCGCTGACGAAGAACGTCCTCTTCCGCTGGGCGACCGGCAGCGCGCTGGTCAACGCCGTCTCCACCGGCGCCGCCGACGGCTCGTATCTGACCGCGACGGGTCCGGCCGCCGTACTGGCCGAGAAGAAGGGCGTACGCGCCTACTACGGGCAGAGCACCACCGCCTGGTCGCTGAGCCCCACCGACAGCGGCGCGCTGAAGGACACCCGGCTGCGCAAGGCGCTCTCGCTGGCGCTGGACCGTGAGGGCATCGCCAAGTCCGGATTCAGCGGACTCGCCCAGCCCTGGGCGACGCCCGTCGGCCCCGGCGCATGGGGTTACGAAAAGGCCGCATTCCAGAAGGCGCAGACGGACCTGGAGAAGTCGACCGCGTACGCGGCGTCGCCGTCGTCCGACGACATCGACGAGGCCAAGAGGCTGGTCGAGGAGGCCGGGGCGCCCGCGCAGCCGATCGTCGTGGCCAGTGACGGCGGCGAGAGCCAGACGGTCATCACCAACGCGGTGCGCGGCGCGGCCCAGAAGATCGGTCTCGAGGTGACTGTGAAGACCGTGCCGCCGAGTCAGTACGACGAGTTCTTCGCCGACCCGAAGGCGCGGGAGGGCTTCGACCTGATCGCGGTCGACTGGTACATCTCCAAGGCCGACCCGGTGGGCTTCTACGACAACGGCATGTCCGGCAGCGCCAACAACTGGCTCGGCTACGCGGACAGCGGCTACGACGCCCTCGTCAAGAAGGCCCAGCAGACGATCGACGACAAGGAGCGGGCGAAGCTCGTCATCGAGGCGCAGTCGAAGTTCGCCGACGCCGCCGTGTGGATTCCCCTGGTGCAGGTGCCGTCGGTGCTGGTGCTCGGCGAGAAGTACACCGGCCCGCCCGCGTCCATGGTGTCGCTGTACTACCCCTGGGCCGCCGACCTCGGAACGAAGGGCTGACGCCATGCTGCGCGGACTGCCGCGCCGGATCGCCGGCCTGCTCGCGACGCTGCTCGCCGCCTCGTTCGTCATCTTCTCCGCCGTCTACGCGGCTCCGGGCGACCCCGCCGTCCTGCTCGCCGGCAGCAGGCAGGAACTCACTCCCGAGAAGCTCGCGGCGGTCCGCGCCGAGTACCACCTCGACGAGCCGCTCGTCGTCCAGTACGGGCGATGGCTGTGGGAGAGCGCGCAGGGCGACCTGGGCCGGTCGTTCCAGTACCGCGACCAGGTGGCGGACCTGATCGGGGCCCGACTGCCGACCACCCTCGAACTCGTCGCCTACGCCACGGTGTTCTTCGTGGTCCTGGGCGTCGGCTCCGGGGTCCTTGCGGCGCTGCGCCGCGGCTGGGTGGACTCGGCGGTCGTCGGGGGCACCACCCTCGCCGCGTCCATCCCCTCGTTCGTCGCCGCGATCGCGCTGGTCTCGCTGTTCGGTGTGCAGCTCGGCTGGTTCCCGGTGACCGGCCAGGGCGAGGGATTCGCCGGCCGACTGCACCATCTGACACTCCCGGCCTTCGCGCTGGCACTGGGGGCGCTCGCGGTGATCAGCCGGGTGACCCGGCAGGCGATGGCCGAGGCGTACGCCTCCGATCATGTGGAGGCCGCCCGCGCCGCCGGTCTGACGGAGCGTGAGATCGTCCTGCGGCATGTGCTGCGCAACGCGCTCGGCCCGATCGTCACCATGTGCGGCCTCGTCATGGCGGGCATGCTCGCCGGAACGGTGGTCGTCGAGACCGCCTTCGGCCTCAGCGGCGTCGGCTCGCTGCTGGTGAGCGCGATCACCACGCACGACTTCCCCGTCACGCAGGCGGTGCTGCTGCTGATGGTCATCGGCTATGTCGTCGTCACGACGCTGGTCGACCTCGTCCATCCGCTGATCGACCCCCGGGTCTCGCTCGGAGGGAAGGCCGCATGACGACTCTGACAGCAGCCGGGGCACTGCTCCCGGTCAAAGTGCGGGCCCGGCGGCCGGTACCGGTGATGCTGGCGGGCGGCTTCCTCGCCCTGGTCGTGGTGGCGGCCTTGTTCGCACCCCTGCTCGCGCCGTACGCACCCGACGCCGTCGACCTGTCCGCCTCACTCGCCGGGACGAGCCCCGACCACCTGCTGGGCACCGACACCTCGGGACAGGACCTGCTCTCCCGGGTGCTGTACGGAGCCCGCTCGAGCCTGCTCGCTCCCCTGGCCCTGCTCGCGCTGGCCGCCCTGCTCGGCATCACCATGGGCACGGTCGCCGCCTGGTACGGCGGCTGGGTGGACACCCTGTTGTCACGGGTGACGGATGTGATGTACGCCTTCCCGGGCCTGCTGTTCGTCGTCCTGGTGATCGCGGTGTTCGGCGACGGCCTCACCACCTCCGTCGTCGCCATGGGGCTCGCGTACGCGCCCACCATCGCCCGGTACACCCGCAGTCTCGCCCTGTCCGAGCGGTCCAAGCCCTACATCGACGCCTATCGGGTCCAGGGCATGGGCGGGGCGCGGATCTGCGTACGTCATCTCGTGCCCAATCTGTCCGGTGCGCTCGTCGGCTACCTCGTGGTGCTGTTCGGCGAGGGACTGATGAGCCTGGCCACGCTCAGCTATCTGGGCTTCGGCGCCGGATCGCCCAGTATCGACTGGGGATTGATGGTGCAGGAGGGCCAGGACGCCGTGGTGCAGGGAGCGCTGCTGCCGGCCCTCGTACCGGGCACGGCCATCGCCGCCGTGGTGGTGGCCTTCAACATCGTCGGGGTCTGGGTCTCGGACCGGCTGGGCCAAGGAAGGTAACCGTCCATGCTGCTGGACATCGAGAATCTCACCCTCCGGCTGCCCTCCGGGGCCGCCGCCCGGCCCCTGCTCGCCGAGGTGTCGCTGACCGTCGGCCGGAGCGAAGTGGTCGGCCTGGTCGGCGAGTCGGGCTCCGGGAAGTCGACCACGGCGCGGGCGGTGCTGGGAATGCTGCCCGCGGGAGCGTCGGTCTCCGGCGCCGTGCGGGTGGACGGCGAGGACGTACTCGCCATGGAACCCGGCCGCCTGCGCGCCCACCGGTCCCGTACCGTCTCCATGGTCTTCCAGGACCCCCGCTCGGCGATGAACCCGGTCCGCAGGATCGGCGACTTCCTCACCGAGCCGCTCGTACGCGTCCTGGGGCTGCCGAAGCGCAAGGCGGCGGCGAAGGCCGTGGAGCTGCTGGCCGCCGTGGGGCTGCCCGATCCGGAGCGCCGGATGCGGCAGCGCCCGCACGAGCTGTCCGGCGGCATGCTGCAACGGGTCGTGATCGCCGCCGCGCTCGCCACGGACCCCGGCCTCCTGCTCGCCGACGAGGCGACGAGCGCGCTGGACGCGACCACCCAGGCGGAGGTGCTGGCCCTGCTGCGCGGCATCCAGGAGGAGCGGCGGCAGGCCGGCAGCGGCCTCGGCACCCTGTTCATCACGCACGATCTGCCGCTCGCCGCCGCCTACTGCGACCGCGTGTACGTGATGTACGCGGGCCGCGTGGTGGAACACCAGCCCGCCCGCGGACTGTTCGCCGACCCCCGGCATCCCTACACCCGCGGTCTGCTGGACTGCTCGCCCTCGCTGGGCGACAAGCGCGAACTGCGCCCCATCCCCGGCCGCCCGCCGTCCCTGTCCGACACCTTCACCGGCTGCCCGTTCGCCCCGCGCTGCCCGCGCGCCGAGGAGGAGTGCGAGAGCTGGACGCCGGTGACGGTGCCGTTCGGCGGCGACGGCGGACCGGCGGACAGTGAATCCGTGGACGGCGGGTCGGCCGCCTGCCGCCGTCTGGAACTCGCAGCGAGGAGCAGCGCATGACCAAGGCCGAACCCGCACTCGTCGTACGGGGCCTGTGCAAGAGCTATCCGCTCCCGGGCGGCGGCCGTACGGCGGCCGTGGACGACGTCTCGTTCTCCGTGGCGGCCGGCTGCTCGCTGGGCGTCGTCGGCGAGTCCGGCTCCGGAAAGACCACGGTGGCCCGGATGCTGGTGGGCCTCGTACGGCCGGACGCGGGAACGATCGCCGTGAACGGGCGGGAGCGGACACCCCGGGAACGCGGCGGAAAGCTGCCCGGGCCCGGGCGGAGGCGGCCGGGCGGGGGCAGAACGGCACGTCTGCGCCGTGCCCGCGAGATCCAGATCGTCTTCCAGGATCCGTATGTCTCCCTGGACCCCCGCCTGACAGCGCGTCAGTGCCTGCACGGCGCCTTGCGGCTGCACGGCCGGTACGAGGGTGAGGCCGCCGTGACGCGGGTCGGCGAACTGCTCGATCAGGTGGGCCTGGGCAAGCGCGAGGCCGATGCCCGGCCATGCGGGCTGTCGGGCGGGCAGCGTCAGCGGCTGGCCATCGCCCGTGCGCTGGCCGTGGATCCTCAGGTGCTGGTTCTGGACGAGGCGGTGGCGGCGCTGGACGTGTCGATCCAGGCGCAGATCCTCCAGCTTCTCGCCGATATCCGCCGGGAGACCGGGGTGGCCCTGGTCTTCGTCAGCCACGACCTGGCCGTCGTACGGCACATCACCGACGACACGCTGGTGATGCGCCGCGGCCGCACGGTCGAGACCGGCCCGACGGCCCGCGTCCTGGACGCTCCGGCGGACCCGTACACCCGGCTCCTGCTCTCCTCCGTGCCACGCGAGGGCTGGGATCCCGCCGAGACGGTACGGCTGCGCGGCGAACTCGCCGGAGCGACGCGGAAGGACTGACCGTCGTACGTCGAACGCATCGAACGCGCCATCCAGGACGTGGAAGTGGGCCTGGAAGTGGCGCGATCGTGCGTTGCGGCCCTGTGGCCCGAGGAAGAATCTGGAGGATGCGGGAGCGCTCCCATACCGGAATTCACCATCTCGGAAAGAATCGGAAAGAAGGAGACCCGTGTCCGATTGTCATGATCGCACCAAGTTATCGGTCCGACCTCGGGCAACTCTCGTCCTGAGCATGGTCACCGCGGCCCTGCTCTGCCTGATCCCCTGGAGCGGCACCGCCGTGGCCCACGGTTCCGTCATCGACCCGGCGTCCCGTAACTACGGCTGCTGGGACCGCTGGGGCGACGACTTCCAGAACCCGGACATGGCGCAGGAAGACCCGATGTGCTGGCAGGCCTGGCAGGACGATCCGAACGCCATGTGGAACTGGAACGGCCTGTACCGCAACGGCTCCGCCGGCGACTTCCAGGCGCACGTCCCCGACGGTCAGCTGTGCAGCGGCGGCCGGACCGAGGGCGGCCGCTACAACTCCCTGGACACCGTGGGCGCCTGGAAGACCACGGACATCGGCAGCGACTTCACCGTCAAGCTGTACGACCAGGCCAGCCATGGCGCGGACTACTTCCTGGTCTACGTCACCCGCCAGGGCTTCGACCCCACCACCCAGCCCCTGACCTGGGGCGACCTCCAACTGGTCGCCCGGACCGGCAGGTACGCCCCGAGCCAGAACTACTCGATCGACGTGAGCACCTCGGGTCTCACCGGCCGCCATGTCGTCTACACGATCTGGCAGGCCTCGCACATGGACCAGACGTACTTCCTGTGCAGTGACGTGAACTTCCGCTGACACATCCCCGTCCCGCCGTCCCGCCGGACGTAGCGGACGCAGCGCGTCCGGCGGGACACCGGTCTGCGCGAGCTTCAGCGGACAAGCGCATAAGCTCGGCAGATGGCCAAGTACTTCGACGTGCACCCCGACAATCCCCAGCAGCGCACCATCGGCCAGGTGGCCGAGAGCATCCGCTCAGGCGCCCTGGTCGTCTATCCGACGGACTCCTGTTTCGCGCTGGGCTGCCAGCTCGGCAGCCGTGACGGCATCGACCGGATCCGGTCCATCCGGCAGCTCGACGACCGGCACCACTTCACGCTCGTCTGCCAGAACTTCGCGCAGCTGGGCCAGTTCGTACATATCGACAAGGACGTGTTCCGCGCCATCAAGGCCTCCACGCCCGGCAGTTACACCTTCATCCTGCCCGCGACGAAGGACGTGCCGCGCAGGATGCTGCACCCGAAGAAGAAGACGGTCGGCGTCCGTATCCCCGATCACACCGTCGCCCAGGCCCTGCTCGCCGAACTGGGCGAGCCGCTGCTCTCCAGCACCCTGCTGCTGCCGGACGAGGAAGAGCCCATGACCGTGGGCTGGGAGATCAAGGAACGCCTCGACCACGTCGTGGACGCGGTGGTCGACTCCGGGGACTGCGGCACCGAACCGACCACGGTCATCGACTTCTCGGGCGGCGAGGCCGAGATCGTACGCAAGGGAGCGGGCGACACGGCGCGCTTCGAGTGACGCGCCGCCCTATGGGCGAGCCGGGGCTTCCGCGCTGGCCGGCACGAGGGGTGCGGTGCTGCGCGAGCGGGTGCCGACCGGGGCGACGTCGCCCGGGGTCCAGAACCTGATGGTCCTGGCGGGTGACGCCCACGTGGGCTAGGTCTTCGACATCGAGGAGGCCTTCGACGACCTGGCCTCCAGGACCGTGCGGCTGCGTCGCGTAACTCTCCTTCCCTGTTCGGCTGAAGAGGCGAAGGCCTGCACATCATTTGCCCTGCTTGCGGCAAAACCTACGGGTTCGAGGCCCTTTCATCGTCGAACCCGAGGAGAGATCCTGATGGTCCATCGATCCGCCGGAGCAGGCTGCGTGGCCCTGACCGTACTCGGCGCACTCGTGCTGGCGGGGCCGCCCGCGGCCGTCGCCGCCGAGCCCCCCGTACCGACGACCGCGACCTCCGCCGCCGAGACGCTGGGCGCGCACCAGCCGTCGGCCGACGTACTGCGCGCGCTGCGGCGCGATCTGGGCCTGACCGAGGCGCAGGCCAGGACGCGGCTGGTGAACGAGGCGGAGGCCGGCACGCGCGCAGGCCGGCTCCAGAACGCTCTGGGCGAGCGCTTCGCGGGCGCCTGGCTGCACGGCGCGACCTCCGCCGACCTCACCGTCGCCACCACCGACGTCGCGGACGTCCCGGTCATCGAGGCCGGCGGCGCCAAGGCCGCGGTCGCCAAGAACGCACTGGCCGAACTCAGGGCCGTCAGGGCGAAGTTGGACGCCGCGGCCCGTCCCGACGGCCTCGGCACACCCGTCCGGTACGTCGACATCCGGGCGAACCGGGTGACGGTGCAGGCGACCAGCCGGTCCGCCGGGAACGCGCTGGTCGCCGCTTCCGGAGTCGACCGGAAGCTCGTGCGAGTCAAGGTGTCGGCGAACCGGCCGCATGCCCTGTACGACATCCGGGGCGGCGACGCGTTCCACAACCTCGACGAGCAGGCCCGCTGCTCCGTCGGCTTCTCCGTCACCTCGGGCCAGGAGCAGGGCTTCGCCACCGCGGGCCACTGCGGGAGACCGGGCAACAGGACCGCCGGCTACAACCGGGTCGACCAGGGAACCTTCAGAGCCTCCACGTTCCCGGGCCGCGACATGGCCTGGGTGCGGGTCAACAACGACTGGACGGCGACCCCCAACATCAAGGCCGCGGGAGGAAACAACCTCCAGATCAACGGCTCCGTGCAGGCCCTGGTCGGCGCCGCGGTCTGCCGGTCCGGCTCCACCAGCGGCTGGCGCTGCGGAAGGATCGAGCAGCACGACACCAGCGTCAGCTACGACGAGGGCACCATCCACGGTGTGACCGAGACGACGGTATGCGCCGAGTCGGGCGACTCCGGCGGCCCCGTCGTCGCGAGCACCCAGGCGCAAGGTGTCCTGTCCGGCGGCTCCGGAGACTGCACGACCGGAGGAACGACCTACTACCAGCCGATCAACCCGCTGCTCCAGGCGTACGGACTCGTCCTGACGACCAGCACGAGCGGTACGGCCGCTCCGGGCGGCGCCCCTCAGGAGCCGGCCGGCGGCACCTGGGCCCCGGGCCAGGTCTACGGCGTCGGTAGCACGGTGACCTACGGCGGCGTCACCTACGAGTGCCTTCAGGCGCATCAGGCGCAGACGCCGTGGCAGCCCGCGGGCACTCCGGCTCTGTGGCAGCGCCGCTGACGGTTGATCAGGGGCGTGCGGCGCGAGGCGCCCTCCGCTGCAGGGTGTGCCCACCCTCCCCCACTCTCGGCTTCGCTCGAGCGGGGGGACCCCCATCGCCCTGCGGAACGACTGCCCACAGCGGTAGCGGCAGCGGTGGGCGAGTCCTCGCGCCGCGCAACGGCGGCCGGGTTATCCGTTTCCGGAGGCGCGTGCGACGCCCCGGGCCCACAGCACGAGGGGGATCTGGAGGGGCAGGCGGCCGAATGCCGCGGTCTTGACGGCGGTGGAGCGGTGCCGCCAGTCGAGCGCCATCTGCACATTGGCCGGGAACACCCCGACGAAGAACGCCGCCGTGGCGCGGGCCGCGGCCTGCCGTGTGCGGGGATGCGCGAGCCCGGCCGCCAGAGCGAGTTCGGCGGCGCCGCTGGCGTAGGTCCACGTCCGGGGGGAGCCCGGCAGCATGCGCGGGATGGTCGCGTCGTACGGCTTCGGTGCGACGAAATGCGTCACGCCGGCGGTGGCGAGGAGACCGGCGAGTATGAGCGGGGAGCGGCGGGAGGGGGCCATCGTGTCTCCGTAGTCGTGGATACAGCGCGCGTGGATACAGCGCGCGTGGATACGGCGCCACGCTACGGGAGGGCAGGCGCTGCCGCGCACCCGCCTACGGCGTCAAGTCCCTTGTGCCGTCCGGCAGTTGGAGCACAACACCCCGCCCCCGCCGACCCTCGAAGTCGAGTCGGCGGAGGTCACCGCGGCGCTTTAGCAGTTACGCGACGATGCCGGACTTCGCGATCTTGATCGGCACCCTGGTCGCGCCGGAGCGGGAGCCCTGGGCCTCGACGGCCTTGACGACGTCCATGCCCTCGACGACCTCGCCGAAGACGACATGCTTGCCGTCCAGCCAGTCCGTGATGATCGTCGTGATGAAGAACTGCGAGCCGTTGGAGTTCGGCCCGGCGTTGGCCATGGACAGCAGTCCCGGCTTGGTGTGCTTCAGCTGGAAGTTCTCGTCGGCGAACTTCTCGCCGTAGATGCTCTTGCCGCCGGTGCCGTCGCCGCGGGTGAAGTCACCGCCCTGGAGCATGAAGTCGGGGATGACCCGGTGGAAGACGGAGCCCTCGTAGCCGAAGCCGTGCTCGCCTGTGGCCAGCTCACGGAAGTTGCGCGCGGTCTTGGGGACCACGTCGTCGTACAGCTTGAAGACGATCCGCCCGGCGGGCTGGTCGTTGATGGTGATGTCGAAGTACACGTTGTTGCTCATGGCTTCATCCAAACACCTTCACCCCCCGCGGCACACTTCGGGCCCCGCTCTCGAGGCCCGAGTGGTGTGGCGTCAGGAAGTCCCGAAGGCCGTACGCAGCGTGCTGACCGCCTGGGCGATGGCGGCTTCCGCCGCGTGGGTCTCGCGGAGGGCGTTGAGCATCACGAAGTCGTGGATGATGCCCTGGTAGCGGACGGCGGTGACCGGGACGCCGGCCTTGCGGAGCTTGTTGGCGTAGGCCTCGCCCTCGTCGCGCAGCACGTCGGCCTCGGCGGTGATGACCAACGCCGGGGGCAGACCGGTGAGTTGCTCGGTGCTGGCGCGCAGCGGCGATGCGGTGATCTCGGCGCGCTGGACCTCGTCCGTCGTGTACTGGTCCCAGAACCACTGCATGGCGTCGCGGCGCAGGAAGTAGCCCTCGGCGAACTGGTGGTAGGAGCCGGTGTCGAATGCGGCGTCGGTGACCGGGTAGAAGAGGACCTGCTGGACGAGGGGCACGTCGCCGCGTTCCTTGGCCATCAGGGTCAGTGCGGCGCTCATGTTGCCGCCCACCGAGTCGCCGGCGACCGCGATGCGGGTGGCGTCGAGGTTGTGGCCGGCGCCGTCGGTGACGATCCAGCGGGCGACGGTGTAGTTCTGCTCGATGGCGACGGGGTAGCGGGCCTCGGGCGACAGGTCGTACTCGGGGAAGACCACCGCGGCGCCGGTACCGACGGCGAGTTCGCGTACCAGGCGGTCGTGGGTGTGGGCGTTGCCGAAGACCCAGCCGGCGCCGTGGATGTACACGATCACCGGGAGAACGCCCTCCGCTCCCGCGGGCCGCACGATGCGCGTCCGGACCTGGCCGGTGGGGCCGCCCGGCACGACGACCCACTCCTCATCGACGGCGGGCATGACGGCCTCGGCCGACTGCACCTCGTCGACAAGCTTGCGGCCGTCGGCCGGTCCTAGGTCGAACAGGTACGGCGGGTTCGCGGTCGCCTCCGCGAAGGACAGTGCGGCGGGCTCGAGGACCGGGCGGGGGGTGGCGTTCTCGGTCATGGCGGTCTCCTCGGATCGGATGCCGCGGACACACTCCGGGGCGGTCTGCGCTGGGGAGCGGCGGCACGGTGCGACAGTAGCGCGCCATTTAGTCGTGCGCAACTTATTAGTGGTCGATACAATCGAGAGGACGTGAAAGATAAGGTGGACGTCCTCGTGCAGGGCACAGAAGCCTCATGCAGGGGCACAGGACCAGAGGAAGGCAGCGAGACCATGACCGCAACCGGGGCAGAACCGAGGCAGGAGGGCTCCCTGCTCCTCGACGACCAGCTCTGCTTCGCCCTCTACGCGGCCTCGCGGGCGGTCACGGCGCGCTATCGGCCCCTGCTGGACGAGCTCGGGCTCACCTACCCGCAGTACCTCGTGATGCTCGTGCTCTGGGAACAGGATTCGGTGTCCGTACGCGACCTGGGCACCGCGCTCCAGCTGGAATCCAGCACCCTCTCCCCGCTCCTCAAGCGCCTGGAGGCGCACGACCTGGTCCGCCGCGAGCGCCGCGCGGAGGACGAGCGTTCCGTCGCCATTCGTCTCACCGAGACCGGCGCGCGCCTTCGGGAACGGGCCCGTACCGTGCCGGTGGCCATCGGCGACGCCATGGGCCTGACCCGCGAACAGGACGCCATGGCCAAGCAGTTGCTCCGCCTGCTCACCGCGAACGTCACCGAGGACTGACCTGGCATTTCCCTCAAATGGCGGTCCCCGGTTGACAGGCAGACGATGGAGTGGAGGGCCTGCGAGATTGCTGGCCATGGCCACAGCGGAGGGAAGCACGATGATCGAGGTCAAGACGGTCGAAAAGCCGGACGAGCGACGCGATTTCCCCAGGGGCCACCTCGAAGCCGTCCACCTCACCGGGCTGGACTTCGCGGTGGCGACCTTCGAGCCCGGCTGGCGCTGGTCCGAGTCCGTGGCTCCGATCGCGGGGACCGAGAGTTGCCAGGTCCATCACAACGGCTATGTCGTCCAGGGACGGCTCCGCGTCCGCATGGACGACGGCGCCGAGAGCGAGGTCGGTCCCGGCGACGTCTTCGTGGTCCCGCCCGGGCATGACGCCTGGGTCGTGGGCGACGAAGCCGTGATCGCGTACGACTTCGCCGGTGGCATGGCGCAGGAGTACGCGAAGGCGAAGGGCTGACAGCGCGCGCGACGCAGGTCGCGGATCACTCGCGTACGGATGGATTAGTCACGTACGTCTCTGGCCATCGCGTTACGCAGGCGGATGCAGGGGATTACGTACGTCCCTGGCCGTCGCGTTGCGCAGGCGGATGCCGCTGAACCCCAGCGTGCTGGTGGTCACGGCGTCCCAGAACGCCCAGAGGTTGTCGAGTACGCGCAGCTGGATTCCGGCGTCCCGGTGGAGCCCGAGCAGGTCGCCGACCGGCTCGGGCGGGCCGAGCGGTTGGACGGGTTCGCTCGCCACGACGGCGTGCGGTACCGGTTCGCCGAACGGCCGGAAGGCGTCGGCGGAGAACCGGTAGGCGAACAGCCGGACGTTCAGGAACTGTTCCACCCAGCCGTACTCGATGGCGTGCACGCGCTCGCCGCCGCCCGGGCCGAGGATGCGTTCCCGGTCGGACGCCGAGGTGCCCGGCTCGGTCCAGGCCATGGCCCGCGGACACTGCCGGGGGAACCAGTAGTCCGGCGCCCGGCCGTGGTCGACGGCCCATACATAGGCCTCCGGCTGCTGGGCGGTGGCGGCGACGTGCGGACGGAACTCGGTGATCGTCGGGTCTTCCGAGAAGTGCAGGACCTCTCCGGGTCGTGGACGCATGCCCCGGTTCTACCGCAGCGCCACCGCCCGGAGACGGTGTCGCCTCACTCGTTGGGAGTGGCCGCGCTGATGTCGCCCAGCGCGGACTCCGGGTCGCGCTCGATGGCGAGGTCGCCCAGAGCGACGATGCCCACGGGCGTCTTGCCCTCGACGACGGGAAGCCGGCGCAGGGAGTGTTCGCGCATCAACTGGACGGCGCGGCCCACCTCGTCGTCAGGGGTGACGGTGACGAGTTCCGGGCTGCATGCGGACTGTACGGTCGTGTCGGCGGGGTTCTTGTCCTCGGCGAGGACGCGCACCACGAGGTCGCGGTCGGTGACCAGGCCGCGCAGTTCGTCCCCTTCGGCGACCAGCACGGCGCCGATGTCCTCGTCACGCATCCGGTGCGCGACCTCGCTCACCGCGGTACGCGTGCCCACCGCGACGGGGGCACTCGTCATGATCTCGCGGACCTTCTGAGCCATCACTGTCCTCCGATGAACGGGCGGCGACCTCCCCAGCCGCCGCTGGACCGTCCCAGTACCCGCAGGATGTGGCTCCAAGCACGCTCCCGTGCCATGTCATCGGCCGGTTTCCTCTTCGGAGTGGGCGCGCCAGCCGTGCCGGCGTCGTACGGAGATGACGACCACCGGTCCGCCTGGGGGCCGTTGACGATACTGGGCGTATTTCTGCCGCAGCAGTTCGATCGCGGCGGCGTACTCGTCCCGCGCGTCCTGTTCCGACGCGTCCGGCTGTACGACGTGGGCGGTGCCGTCCACCCGTACCCACCACAGCCGGTCCCAGTCCTCGTCGTACGCGTCCACCAGCAGGCAGACCTCCGGGTGGACGGCGATGTTGTCCAGGCGCTTCATGCGCCCCGGTCGCTTCGGCTTCCAGTCGATGGCGGTGACGATCTCGTCGCCGCGCACGGCGAACACGAGCGGGACCAAGTGCGGGTGCCCCTCCGCGTCCGAGGTCGCCAGTCGCGCCACTCGGGCCTCGGCGAATCTCCGCCGCGCCTCGGCCTCGTCCATGACCGGCATGAGGAGCCTCCGTCCGCCTGTGTCTGCATCTGTTCGCGTCGATGTCCGTCCATGGTCGCGCGGGTTCGGGTTCTGTCCGAGCCGGGGGCACGTCCGACGCGAAGAACGGGCGGCCTTAAGGTCGAGGTGGATGTACCTGACCTGAGGAGAGCACCGCTCGTGCCCGACGCACCGATCTACGACCAACTGATCTCCGAACGCGGCGACATTCCGCTCCAGGTCCGCAGCGAGGCCCGCCGGCTCCAGAGCGAACTCGGCTGGATCGCCGAGGCGGAACCGTCGCCCGCCGGACGGCCGGCCCGCTCCCCCACTGCTCCGGCGCCGGTTCCGGCTCCCAACTCCCCTCCTCAGCCACCTAGTTCACAGTCCGGCCAGGGGGCTGGTTCGCAGTCGGGTTCGCAGGCCGGTTCGGGGTCTGGTTCGCAGTCGGGTTCGCAGGCCGGTTCGCAGCAGGGCTGGTTCGCCTGACGGGATCCGGCACCGGCACCGGCACCGGCATCAGCCTCAGGACCTGGGCACGTCGCGGGTTTCAGACGGTGGGTGTCAGCCGGTGGGTGTTAGACGCGCAGCCACTCCGTCACCACGACTTCCTCGTCGGTCCGCAGCCTCAGGGCGAACGGACCAGTGAGAAGCCCTTCACAGAGGAAGCGGCCCATCGCGTCGGCCGTCACCGTGGCGGCCGTCGCCGGCTGCGCGGCACCCAGGATCTCGATACGGGCCGCCTGCGGCGGCAGCAGCTGGCCCGTCATCCCCTGGGCGGTCACCTCTACGTCGACGGTGAGGGCGGACGTGCTGAAGGTCAGCATCCTGGGCACGTCCTCGCCCCGGACCGGGGCGGCGTCGACGACCGAGTCGAACGTCAACTCGGCGAGATGGGCGTCCATATCGCGCAGCGCGTGCAGGGCGTAGGCCTCGACGGCGATGTGCCGCAGGTCGGCGGGCACCGGGTCCAGGATGGCGGCGGCCTGGCGCAGCGCCTCCTCCAGCGCGTCGTCCTCAGCAGCGGCCCCATCGAAGCTGTCGAAGGTGTCGTTGCCATCGTTGTCGTTCACAGCACCCCCCGGGCGACGAGACGCGCGCGCAGGCGGCCCAGGCAGCGCTGGCGCAGGGGTCCGATGCTGCCCACGGCGATGCCCAGCGCGGCGGCCACCTCCTGGTAACTGGGCGGCGGGGAGGCCATCAGGACGCGGAGCAACTCCCGGCAGCGGTCGCCCAGTTCCTCGAACTCCTGCCACATCCGGCGAATACGTTCCGCCTCCGCGGCGGCCTCCTCGGACTCGATCAGCGACTGTTCGGGCGTACGGTCCTCACTGATCCGGTCGAGCACGCGGGCATCGTCCGTGGGAGTCAGCCGCCGGCTGCTCTTGATGACCTTCAGGCACTCGTGCCGCGCGGTGCTCGCGAGCCAGGAGCCGGCCTTGTGCGGTTCGCGGATCCGCCCGAGGTGCTGGGCGAAGCGGAACCAGGCGGTCTGGTACACCTCGTGACCGTCGGCGTCGGAGAGCCGGTGGGCGCGTACGACGGACCACACCAGCGGGCTCAACCCGTCCACCAGCGCTTTCCAGGCCGCCGCGTCCCCGTCGGCGGCGGACTGGACGAGCGCACCGACAGCATCACGATCCACGGCCTCACCCCTCGTGTACGGCAAGTCATCGTACGCCGCGGAGTGAGGGATTCCGACCGTGATCCGGGACAAGAGCACCGTGCCCGAGCAGGAGGTCATGCCATCGCGGAGGGCGTGGCGACCGGGACGGGGGTCCAGGTCGGCGGGAGCAGTGCGGGCACCATTGCGCCCCGTACCTCCGCGTGGTCGCGGTTCACCGACAGCAGTTGCCTACAGGCGGCCCGGGGGTCGCTCTCCTTGTGCGCCATCATATGGGCGGCGATCATCGCCGCCGTCACCGGGGTCGCGAACGAGGTTCCGCTCCACTGCGCGAGCCCCTCGAACATCACCTGCTCCGGCTTGGCGGGCGTGGGCTGCTGCTCCTCGCTCAACACGCCGATGTGCTGGGGGTGTTGGCAGGTGCAGACGTACGCGAAACCGTGCCGGCAAGCGTCGTACGTCGAGTGCTGGTACAGGTACGGGACGGGGACGTCGAAGCCGGTGAGCGAACTGGTCAGCCGCTCCCCCGGCGCGTAGATCTTCACCCAGGGGCCGTGGTTGCTGAAGCAGGCGCCGAACTCGCCGTCGCCGCGCAGCGCTCCGACCGACAGCACCACGTCCTCGTAGCCGGGGACGTCTGAGTAGGCGGCGGGCCAGAAGGGGGTGGCGCTTGCGTTGTTGCCGGCCGCCGCGATCAGCAGCGTACGGGGCTGGTCGCGCAGTTCCTCCATGAAGCGCTCCAGGCCGAGCAGGCCGTCGGTGCTGCCGTTCGACGTGCCGGCGGAGAGGCTGATGAGGTCGGGCCAGCCGTCCTGGTCGACGGCCTCGAAGAGCTTGTCGCCGAACTCGGACTCCAGGATGGCGCCGACGTCGCCGAGGGTCCCCCGTACCGTGATGTCGGTGTTCGGCGCGACCGCCGCGACGAGGCCCGCGATGAACGTGCCGTGGCCGACGTACTGCTTGAGGAAACCCTGCTCGTCGGTCTCGGCGAGCGCGCCGTCGCCCTGGGTGTGCGCGAGCAGGGGGTACGACCGGTAGTCGTGCATGAGTCCGGTGTCGATCACCAGGACGCCGACGGCGGTCTCCGGGACGTACGCGACTTCCGCCGGCGCGGGGTTGGCGGTGACGGTGGGCTGGGCGGGCACGGGTTCGTCGCCGGGGCAGGCGTTGACCGCGATCGTCACCACGTGGTTACGGCTCACCAGGCGGCGCCCGGCCCGGCCCTCCGCCTCGCGCATGGCCCGCAACGCCCCCGCGACGGCGCGGTCCCCCGATCCCGATCGGATGCCTGGTGCCGGGTCGCCCACCTGGATACGGGTGATGCCCGACCGGTTCGTCTCCGGTCCTGCCCTGCGGACGGTGTCCGCGGTCAGGCCCGGGATGTCGGCGGACCGAGCCCGCAGGGTGTCCTCGACGATCCGTGCGTCCTCGCCGTCACGGGCCAGGACGACCCCCTGCTCGTAGAAGAACTCGGCGGAGTCGTCCGGCCCCATCGCCAGGGGGACGTCCGGCATCGCGCGCCGGACCTGGTCGAACTGCTCCTGGAATCGCTGTGGTGCCATGGCGTGTCCCCTCCCCGTTGGTCAACGCGTCGTCAATCAGAGCCGGGTGATGGCTGATTGATACACCGGCGCTGATGGCTGATTCGGCAGCGGTGGTGGTCGATTCGGGCGTTGGGCCTGTCTACGGCACTGCCCGCGGCCCTAGCATCCTTTGAGTGACAGGTGGAAGCGACCCGATTTTCGAGCTGCTCCCGATGGTGTTCGCCCGCCCTGGCGAGGCGCTGGCGAGAGCGGAGGCGGTGCTCGACGGCGATCCCTCGCCGTTGCACGCCGCTGTCGCCCATCACGTGATCGGTATGTGGCAGCGGGACTTCGGTGATCTGCGGGTCGCGCTGCGGTATCTGCGGCGGGCTCGCGATCTCGCGGCGCGGTCGGGGTCGGCCGAGCGGGAGGCGGATGTCCTCGGCACGCTGGGGGTGGCGCTGGTTCACGACGGTCGTACGCGGCAGGGTCTTGCCGCGCTCGAGCGGGGAGTCGAGCGGGGCACGGGGCACACCCGCGCCCGTGTCCTGTACCGGCGGGCGTACGTGTGGTGGGTGCTGGGGCACCATCGGGAGGCGCTGGACGATGTGCGCCGGGCGACGCCCGTGCTGCGGCAGGCCGGCGATGTGATCTGGACGGCGCGCGCCCTGACGCTGCGTGCCACGGTGCATCTGGCGCTGGGCGCGGTGGAGCGGGCGGAGGCCGACTTCACGGCGGCGGAGCGGCTGTGGGACACCACCGGCCAGGAGCACGACAAGGCCGATGTCGTGGAGAGCCGGGCGCTGGCGGCCTTCCGGTCGGGTGACATTCCGGCGGCGCTGCGGCTGTTCGACGAGGCCGAGGAGCGGTACGCGAAGCTCGGCACGCCGCAGTTCGTGTTCCACATCCGGCGCTGTGAGGTGCTGATGGCGGCCGGGCTCGCGCCCGAGGCGCTGGCGGAGGCTGACGCAGCGGTCCAGGTGCTCGACCGTATCGGCGGGCAGACGACCCGTAAGGCTGAGCTGCTGCTGGTCGCGGCACGTGCCGCTCGGCTCGCGGGCGATCCGGACACCGCTATCGCGCGGGCGGGCGATGCCGTACGGCTCTTCGCGGGGCAGCGTCGCGACTGGTGGGAGACGCATGCCCAACTGGTGCTGATCGAGGCGCGGTTGGCGACCGGGCGCGCCTCGGGGCGGATGGTGGCCGATGCGGCGGCCGTGGCCGGGCGGTTGGAGGAATGCGGCTCGCCGGCCGCGCCCGAGGCGTCGCTGCTTGCGGGGCGGATCGCGTTGCGGCTGGGTCGGCGGGCGGAGGCCGAGCGGCATCTGGGGGTGGCCGCGCGCAGTCGGCGGAGCGGGCCGCCGTTGGCACGGATGACGGGGTGGGCCGCGCAGGCGTTGCGGGCCGAGGCCGCCAGTTCCAGCCGGGGCGTACTGGAGGCCTGCCGACGCGGGCTCGATGTGCTCGACGATCACCGGATGACGCTCGGTGCCTCCGAGTTGCGCGCCCGGGCGACCGCGCAGGGCGCGGAGCTGGCCGCGATGGCTCAGCGGGCCAGCCTGGTCTCGGGCGGGCCGCGGCGGCTGCTGGTGTGGAGCGAGCGCTGGCGGGCCACGGCGCTGTCGGCTCCGCCCACGCGGCCGCCCGCCGATCCGGCCCTGTTGCGGAATCTCACCGCGTTCCGGGAGATCGCCGCGCGGGCGGAGGAGGCCCGCGTCGACGGGCGTCCGGTGCCGGCGCTGGAGCGGGAACAGCGGCGGCTGGAGCGGGAGATACGGTCGCGGACGCTGCGGATGCGTGGTGAGGTGCCGGACGATGGGCATCGGTTCGAACCGGGTCGGCTGCTGGAGCGGCTGGGCGGCGGGCAGTTGGTGGAGATCGCCGAGCTGGGCGGCCGGGTTCAGGTGCTGCTCTGCGGTGAGGGCCGCGTACGGCGGTTTGAGGGCGGGTCGCTCGCGGACGCGTTGGCCGAGGCCGAGCATGTGCAGGCCGGGCTGCGGCGGCTTGCCCATCCTGGGGCGGAGGGTCGGCTGCCGGTGCTGGAGGCTGCGGGGCGGCGGCTGGAGGAGCTGTTGTTGGCCGCGGCCGTGTCCCAGCTGGGCCCGGGGCCGCTTGTGGTGGTGCCGCCGGCCAGGCTGCATCGTGTGCCGTGGGCGCTGTTGCCTTCGCTTCGCGAGCGGGTGGTGAGCGTCTCGCCGTCGGCGAGCAGTTGGCTGCGGGCTGTTGAGACGGAGCCGCCGCCGGACGGGGGGCATGTGCTGGTCCGGGGGCCTGGCCTGGCGACCGGTGGCGCGGAGGTGCCCGAACTCGCCGGCCGCTACGGCGATACGACCGTGCTGGAAGGTGATGAGGCGCGGGTGCCGCGCGTACTGGACTCGCTGGACGGCGCCGTGCTGGCGCATATCGCCGCGCACGGTACGTTTCGTGCGGACAGTCCGCTCTTCTCGTCCCTGCGGATGGCCGACGGGCCGCTGATCGTGCACGACTTCGAGCGCCTGCGTCGCAGCCCGTATCGCATCATCTTGTCCAGCTGCGACACGGGCCGACTCGCGTCGGTCGGCGCCGATGAGGTGCTCGGCCTGGTCTCGGCCCTGTTGCCGCTGGGCACTGCGGGTGTCGTGGCGAGCGGTGTTCCTGTCAACGACGCCACGGTGGTGCCGTTGATGCTCGCGCTGCACAAGGGCCTGAGCTCCGGCCTGTCCTTGGCCGAGGCCCTGCGGGATGCGCGAGCGGGGCTGCCGGGTGATGCGGTGCATCAGGTTACGGGGTGGTCGTTTACGGCGTTTGGGGCGGCGTAGGCGGTTGCCTCCGGCGGTTGGGCGGGTGGGTTCGTAGGGGTTGGGTTCGGTTGCCGGGTGCGGGTTCGTTGTGGTTGCTCGCGCCCGCGCGGCGGAGCCGCATATGTCACAGCCTCGCGCCGCTTGGGTGGGTGGTGGGTGCGGGGCCGCGTCGGGGGTGTCCGTCCTCGGACCGGCGCGCGTTGCTGTCGGCTGGTAGGGGGTGCCGGTGTTGGCGCGCCGGCCGCTGCGGGCGCACACCCCCGCCCCGTCCCCTTGCCGCCGTGGGCGGCTGCGGGGCCATGGGGGTGCGGGCTCCCTCCGGGCGGGCTGTCCGGACCGCGGGCTTGCCCGGGGCGCGGGCTCCTTCCGGGCACGGGCTGCTCGGGTGCGGGCGCCTTCCCGGCACGGGCTGCCCGGGTGCGGGCGCCTTCCCGGCACGGGCTGCCCGGGTGCGGGCGCCTTCCGGGCACGGGCTGCCCGGGTGCGGGCGCCTTCCGGGCACGGGCTGCCCGGGTGCGGGCGCCTTCCCGGCACGGGCTGCCCGGGTGCGGGCGCCTTCCCGGCACGGGCTGCCCGGGTGCGGGCGCCTTCCCGGCACGGGCTGCCCGGGTGCGGGCGCCTTCCCGGCACGGGCTGCCCGGGTGCGGGCGCCTTCCCGGCACGGGCTGCCCGGGTGCGGGCGCCTTCCCGGCACGGGCTGCCCGGGTGCGGGCGCCTTCCCGGCACAGGCTGCCCGGGTGCGGGCGCCTTCCCGGCACAGGCTGCCCGGGTGCGGGCGCCTTCCCGGCACAGGCTGCCCGGGTGCGGGCGCCTTCCCGGCACAGGCTGCCCGGGTGCGGGCGCCTTCCGGGGCGAGGGCTTTTTCGGGTCGCTTGCTCGTCGGGGTGCGGGCAGTCGCAGGCTTTTGCCTTTAGGGGCGCGGGGAACTGCGCGACAAGCCACAACGCACCCGCAGCCGCGACACAACGTGTCACCCCCACCCCGCTAGGCACCCCACACACCCTATGAACCCACCCACCCGCGGTAGGCGCCACCAGCCACCCCGCCGGAGGCAGGGGGTCTGGGGCGCAGCCCCAGTTTCGGGAAGGGGCGGGGCTGGGGAAAGGAACCGCCAACGACGGGCCGCAGTCGCCCACGGACTGAACCCACCACCCCCCGTGGGCGCCGGACCGAACCGCCAGGTCAGTCGTCCTCCCCCGCCGCGCAAAACGTGCCGCATCACGCCGACCATGCGTCCGGCAATGGCGCTCCATCCGCGTCGTCCACGAGCCGCGGCAGAGAGCCGCGATCGGTACCGCCGAGTCGGGTATACGCGCTGTGGAGGTGATTACCGACGGTGCGGACCGACAGAGTCAGTTGCTCCGCTATCTCACGGTTGCTCAGACCGGCCGCGGCGAGGGTGACGATCTGCCGCTGGCGGGCCGTGAGTTCGCCCAGGACCAGGCCCGAGAGGGCTGGCGTGCGGGCACCCTGACAGCGCCGGGCCAGAGTGACGGCCCGCGTACGGGACATGCGGGCGGCCCGCGGGTCATCGTGCGCCGACGCGGCGTGCGCGTGTGCTTCGGCGGCGAACAGCAGGAAGCCGCGCTGCTCAAGGCGTTCGGCGGCTCGGTCCAGGGCCGGGCCGTCACCACGGGCGAGAGCGTCCGCGTGCAGGGAGAGGAGAGCCGCGGGTTCCCCGGGAAGCTGGGCCAACCGGTCCGCGACCAGGGCGGGTTCGCCAAGGCGCACCGCGTCGTGCAGAGCGTAGGCGACCTGGCCGCCGACGCGGCTGGCCTCGGCATGGACGTCCTGCGGCAGGGCGAGGGTGACGGCGCCGCTGTTCAGAGCGTAGGCGTCGTCCCCCGTGATCGACTCCAGTGCTCCGGCGATGTCACCTCGGGCGGCCCTCAGCCACGTGTCCGCCCGGCCGGACGCCGGACCCGCCGCCAGCATCTCGCGCGCGCCCGCCGACGCGTTGCCCAACTGCGCCTGAGCCACGGCAAGTTCGACACGACAGCCCACGACGTCCGGAACCTCCCGCATACCCTCCCGCGCCTCTGCCACAGCCAGTTCGGCACGGCAGCCCAGGTCGCCCGGGACCGCCCGCATACCCTCCCGCGCCCACGCCACCGCCTCGCGCAGCTCTCCGCGCAGCCGTGCGTACCGTGCACGCACCACCGCGTACCCGGCGGGGACCGCGCTGTCCGGGCCCGCGCCCTCCCCAGCCAGCCAGTCACCGATCGGCGTCGGCACGTCCCGTACGTCTGCCTGCTCGATCCGTCGCGCCAGAGTGGCACCCTCCGCTTCGAGGGCCGGGCCGCACCGGGACGGTGTACGGGACAGCCGCCTGGCCCGCAGTTGTCCGGCCTCCGAGCGGAGCACCGGGCCGTGCAGAGGGTGAGCGAGGCGGACGGAGGAGTGGTCGTCGATGGCCACCAACCCTTGCGCTTCCAGGAGTTCGAGGACCCGCAGGTCCAGCTCGCCGGCATCGAGGGGCAGTGGTTCGCTGAAAGCGAGCTCTTCGAGGACAGCCCGTTCGTCCGGGCTGAGCCCTGCGAGAGCCCCCGCAGTCCGTTCGCGGAGGGGCGCGGTCACCGGTACCGGGCCCCGCCAGGACCACGCGTCGGAACCCCGCGTCAGCGATCCGCGCTCGCGCAGCGCGTCGAGCAAGGCGCGCAGCAGGCGCAGGTCTCCCTGGCACAGCCGGTGCAGCCGGTTCACGGTGAGCGGCTCCGCGGTACCGCCGGCGCCCGCTGTCACGAGCTGGGCCAGGTCCTCCCGTGGCAGCGGTTCCAGGGCGAGGCGTGGCAGCAGTTCTCCGGTCCACAGGCGGGAGATCGCGTCGGGGACCGGTTCGCCGTCCGTCACGACGACGATCAGGCGGGTACGGCCGTGCACGGCCAACTGGTGGACCAGCGCGGCCGAGGCGTCGTCCAGCAGATGCGCGTCGTCGACGATCAACAGGCGGATGTTTGCGAGGAGTTGGACCGCACGGTGCAGGGAGACCGTCTCCGGCAGCAGGTGCGCGAACGCGGCGAAGGGCAGCTGCCGGGTCCCGGGCGTCCCGGTCACCTTCGTGCAACCGGAGTCGCGTACGGCCTCGGTGACGAGCCGGGTCTTGCCGCAGCCCGCGCGGCCCGTCACCACGATGCCGCGCCTTCCGGCGGTCAGTGACCTGCGGATCAGGTCCAGTTCGGCTTCGCGTCCGGTGAACGGCCAGGGCAGTTCCAGGGTCTTCGCGTCCCGTTCGTAAGTCATCACGTACAAGAAGAGTCGGGCTACTCATCCCTGATACAGGGTGACTTGAGTACCCCTCGACTCAGGCGCCCGGCGGTCGGCCGACGGCATCCTTTGTGCGCGGGCCACAGGCCATGTTCCGGCACCCGGGGGAGCGGTCGAGGACGTCGTCTTCATGGGGGAGGGTGACGTCCTCGACCACGCCCCGAGGTTCGATACGGCTCAGCGGGTCAGCCGGTCGAAGCGGAAGGGTGCGAGGGCCTCTGGCCGTCGGCCGGTACGGATGTACTCGGCGAGCCGGCGCCCGGTGGCGGGGCCGAGCGTGACGCCGAGCATGCCGTGGCCGGTGGCCGCGAAGGCGTTGCGGTGGCCGGGGACGCGGTCGATCACCGGGAGCCCGTCGGGGAGGAACGGCCGCCCGCCGACCCAGGGGTCGCGGATCAGGCCGACCAGGTCGTCCGGATCGTCGAACCAGCGGCCCAGGTAGTGCCGGCTGGCGAGGGCGACGGCGACGATACGGCGCCAGTCGAGCCGGTTGTTGTTGCCGCTCAGCTCCATCGTGCCGCCGATCCGCGTGGTGCCGCCGATCGGTGAGGCGACGGCCCTGCGCTCGCCGAAGTACAGCGTGTGCCGGGGCGCCCGGTCCAGCTCCACCGAGAAGCTGTAGCCCTTGCCCGCTTGGAGGGGCAGCGGTTGTCCCAGAGAGCGCAGCAGGTGCGGGGAGCGCATACCGGCCGCGACGACGACGGCCGCGCAGGGAATCTCGCCCTGGGTGGTGCGCAGCGCGGCGATGCGGCCGGCAGTAGACCGGAATCCGGTGGCCTCCGCGTTCTCGTGGACCTTCACCCCCGCGTCGGCCAGAGCCTCCCCCAGCCCTTGTGCGAATGCCTCCGGATCGACCACGCCCTCCCCCTCGACGAGGTAGGCCGCGCGCACCCCGGGCGACAGTGCCTCGTCCAGCAGATGTGCCTCGGGGCCGGTGGTGACGTCGTCGGGCATGGGGTAGCGGCCGTCCGCCATCTGCCGCTGGATCGCGAGATGGTGGCGGGCCTCGGCCGGCGACAGGAAGGCGTGCACCATGCCGGGCCGGGTCAGCGTCGTGGCGACGCCGTTCTCGCGCAGGCCGTCGAAGAGGTCGAAGGTGTCGCGGTTCAGCTCGGCGATCGCCGCGTAACCGCGCCGGAAGGCGGCCGGTGTGCTGCTGCGCCAGAACCGCCACAGCCACCGTACGAATGCCGGATCCGGCAGGGGCCGCAGATAGAGCGGCGAGTCGGGCTGACCCAGCGAGCGGAAGGCGTAGCGCACCACGCCGGGCGCCGGGACGGGCGTGGAGTGGCTGAGGCAGACCCATCCCGCGTTGCCCCGGGAGGCCCCGGAGCCCAGTCCGCGCCGCTCGACGACCTCCACCGGAAGACCGGCCGCGGCCAGGTAGTACGCCGTGCACAGTCCCACGACGCCGCCCCCGACGACCACGACGGGACTGTCGCCGAGTGGCCCCGCCGCACCGGACACAGGGGATGCACCGGTCATGACGTGGGTCCGTACGAGGCGAGGAACTCGCGGGTCCGAGCTTGGGCGGGGTGGTCGATGACGTCCTCGGGCCTGCCCTCCTCCACGATGCGGCCGCCGTCGACGAAGACGACATGGTCGGCCACCTCGCGGGCGAACGGCAGTTCATGGGTGACCAGCAGCATCGTCATTCCGTCCGCGGCGAGTTCCCGCATCACGCTCAGTACCTCCCTGGTGGCCTCGGGGTCCAGGGAGGAGGTGGGCTCGTCGAAGAGCAGTACCTCGGGCTTGAGGGCGAGGGCCCGTGCGATGGCGACGCGCTGCTGCTCACCGCCGGAGAGCTGCTCGGGCTGGGCGAGGCCGCGGTGGGCCACCCCGACCCGGCGCAGGAGCGCGACGGCCCGCTCCAATGCCTCCTGTTCGGGGACGCCCGCCTTGCGCTGGGCCAGGACGACGTTCTCGACGGCGGTGAGATGCGGGAACAGGTTGAACCGCTGGAAGACCATGCCGACCGTACGACGCAGCCGGGGCAGGTCGCGGCAGACCATCCTGCCGCCGTCGTGCACCACTTCACCGGCGACCTCGACCGTGCCGCCGTCCGGCCGTTCCAGCAGGTTGACGCAGCGCATCAGGGTCGTCTTGCCGCCGCCGCTCTGCCCGATGACGCTGACGATCCGGCCGCGGTCGACCTCCAGGTTCACGTTGTCGAGGACGAGACGGCCGTCGAAGGACTTGCTGAGGCCCTGGATCCGTACGACGGCCTCGGTGGTGGCGGCCGGTGCGACGGTCTTCGCTGTGGTGACGGGCTCGGTCATACCGTCGCCTCCTTCCGGTCGGCCTTGCGGTCGGTGGCGGCTGGGAGGTCGGCCGCGAGCAGGGCGCGGGCGGCCCGCACCCGGCGCCTTCGCCATGGGGACAGGGGGACGCCTGCGCGGACCTTCCGCTCCAGCAGCAGGAGGAGTTGGGAGAGCGGGTAGCAGAGGGCGAAGTAGATGGCGGAGATGACCAGGTACACCTCCAGTGCCCGGAAGGTGGACGAGGTGATCAGCCGCCCCTCCGACATCAGCTCGGCGGCGGAGATGGTGACCAGCAGTGATGTGGACTTCAGCAGGTCGACGAGGAAGGTGTTGGTGCCGGGCAGTGCCTGCCGGACGGCCTGCGGCAGGATCACCTGGCCGAAGATGCCTGCCTTGCCCAGTCCCAGCGCCTCCCCCGCCTCCGTCTGTCCGGCGTGCACCCCGCTGATCGCGGAGCGGAAGATCTCGGACAGGTAGGCGGCGTAGAAGACGATGAGGCTGACGCAGCCGGCCGTGAACACGTCCAGCTTGAGTCCGGCGGAGGCCAGGCCGAAGTAGGCCAGGAAGATGATGGCCAGGAGCGGGATGTTCTTGAAGACCTCGGTGTAGACGGCGGCGACGGCGCGCGCGGCCCACATCTTGCTCAGCCTGAGCAGGGCCACGGCCAGGCCGAGCAGTACGGCGCCGACGAAGCTCACGACGGTGTAGGAGATGGTGCGCCAGAGTGCGTCGACGAGGTCGGATTGGTAGTCGGACCAAGGGACTTGGAAGAGACCGGACATGTCAGCCCCTCACTTCGCGAGGGACGGGGGCGTCCAGTCGGCGGGCCGGTCCACGCCTTTGCGCGCCGGGGCGACAGCGGCGTCGGGTGTGAGGAACTGCTCCGGGTCACCGCCGTACTTCTTGACGAGCTTGGCCATCTCGCCGTTCTCGTACATGGCGTCGATCTGCTCCGAGATCGCCTTCTCCAGCTTGGTGGCCTTCTTGGGGAGGTAGAAGCCGGTCTGGTACGGCTGGAAGTACTCGTACGCGGGCTTCGCCTTCACCTGCTCGGCGGTCGGCGGCGTCATGTACTGGGTCTCGATCTTCAGTTCCGGCCGTTCCTTCTGCGCCGCGATGATGATCAGCGGGTCGAGGAAGCCGACGTCGACGCGGCCGGCGCCGAGGTCGTCGAAGACGCCGTTGGCGTCGGGGTAGGCGTGCAGCTTGGCGTCGGGCACGGCCTGGATCGACTTGACCCAGACATAGCCCTCGACCGTGCCCAGTTCCAGGCCCTTCAGGTCGTCGACGGTCTTGTACGTCTTGCCGTTCCTGACGGCCATCGCCGGGGGTGAGTAGTACGGCGGATCGGTGAACAGCCCCTGCTTCTGCCGCTCCTCGGACCAGGCGACGCCGCCGATGGTGATGTCCACCCGGCGGGACTGCACTCCGGCGAGCATGCCGGCGAAGTCCGTCACCTCGGGCTCGACCTTCAAGCCCAGCTTGTCCGCCGCGTAGCTGAGGATGTCGCCGTCCAGCCCGACGATCTTGTCGCCCTGGACACTGGTGTACGGGGCGTACGGCTGGACGGCCACCTTGAGCACGCCCGGGGCGAGGGTGCCGAGCCCGGCGGCCTTCGCGGACACGTTGGTCGGTTCGTCGTCGCTGTCCGAGCCGCAGGCGGCGGTGGCCGAAAGCAGGAGTGTCGCGGACAAAGCGGCGACAAGTGAGCGCACACGGGTCATCGGCATGGCCTTCCCATCTGGCACTGAAGGGGTCCGCCGTTCACCTCGCTGTGCCCCGGCGGGGGATGTGACAGGGCCCAAACGCTATGGACCGGCTCGCGGTACGTCACCGGTCACTTCGTCCGAACTTATGGCTGAAATCGCTCGATGCACTGTACGGTGCGTCCAATCCGGGCAGCGGCCCCGCGGCGGGAGGAGCCTTGATGCTGAGCCCGTCACTCGCGCAGGAGATCGCCGGGGACACCTCCGCGGTCATCGGCTTCAACGTGCTGATCACCGATGCGGAGGGCACGGTCATCGGCAGCGGCGACAGCAGCCGGGTCGGCACCTTTCACGAGGCGTCCGTCGAGGTGATCCGTACGAAGGAGCCCGCCACGCACAACACCTCGCAGGCGCTCCAACTGCGGGGAGTACGCCCCGGAGTCACCCTGCCGCTGGTCACTGACGGGCAGGCGGTGGGCACGGTCGGGATCACGGGTACGCCAGCCCAGGTGCGCCGCTTCGGACTCCTGGTGAAGCGCCAGACGGAGATTCTCCTGCGGGAGTCGGTGATGCTGCGCTCCCGGCTGCTCGCCGAGCGGGCGGCCGAGAAACTGCTCGCCGACATCGCCTCGTACGACCCTCATGTCGTGGAAGGCGAGTTCCTGCTGTTCCGGGCCGCCGAGCTGGGTTTCGACCTGCGGCTTCGGCGGGTGGCGGTGGCGTTCGAGGTGACCGTGCCCGACGCGGGCGCCCGCCGCCAGGGGGCGCCGACCCGGGACATGGCGCTGATCCGCTCGGAACTGCTCCGCACGGTGCGCGAGGTCTTCGCCGACCCCCAGGACATCGTCGCCACCACGGCGCCCGGCTGGATCGGCGTACTGCACCGGCTGCCGGCCCGCCGTCCGCTGACGTCGCTGGCCGGCGACTGCCGCCGGGTCACCGACGTCATCGCCGCCCAGGACGGCCTCGCCGCCCGCGCCGGGATCGGCGAACCCGCCTCCTCGGTCGGCGACCTGCACGACTCCTACCAGGACGCCTGCGACGCGCTCCGCCTCGGCGCCCGGGTGACGGGAGGCTCCCCCGTCCACCTGATCACCGACCTCCGCGTCCACCAGGTCCTGGCGGCGGTGGGCCAGCCCGCCCGCAACCGCCTGCTGGCACTCACCGCCGCGGACCTGCGCACCCAGCCGGACTGGCCGGTACTCCGCGACACGATCACCGCCTGGTGCGAGAGCGGCTTCAACCTCGTACGGGCCTCCGCGGCCCTGCACATCCACCGCAACACCGTCGTCTACCGGATGAACAAGATCGAGCAGATCACCGGCCGTCCGCTGCGTGATCACCGGACGACCATGGCTTTGTACCTGGCCTGCCTGTCCGACCAGTTGGGCAGCGGCGTACCTCATGCCGGCGATTCCTAGGCCTGCAGCTCCGCGAGGCGCTCGAGGTCGTCCTGGACCGACTCCCGCTCCTGCGCGCCGAGTTGGGCCGCGACTGCGGCGGCCTCGGCGAGTGCGGATGCCGCAGTATCCACGTCACCCAGGCGCCCGGCGACATCCGCACGCAGTACGAGTAGGCGCAGCAGTTGCGCGGGCGTGGGGCGCTCATCCTCGAGACGCAGCACCCGGTCGATGACCTTCGCGGCGGCCGCCGGATCCTCCTTCGAGTCCGCGAGGAGTGACGCGTGGTGCAGGGCCCGCGCGAAGGTCTCCTTGGGTGCGGGCCGGTGGTGCTGGTCCTCACTCGTCGGCTGCCCGATCCGGATGCAGTTGCCGCCCGGATCGGTCATGAGGAACTGCCGCATGCCGTACGACATGTCCTTCAGCGCCCCGATGCGCGGCAGTCCTCGGGTCGGGATCTTCCCGTACGCCGCCTTGAGTCCGGCCCGGAAGGACTCGTGCAACCCGTCGACGTCATCCGTCAGTACGTAGCACGTGCTGTACGACTCGGTCGGCTCGTGCTGCTTCAAGCCGAAGAACTGCAGCTCGATGTCGCCACGCTCGACGACCGCGTACGGATTGGGGCTCGTCTGCTGGAAGGTCACCTCGATTCCGAGGGCGGTGTAGAAGTCGAGAACGGGCTGGATGGTCCGGCACGGCAGAAGGATCCCTCGCCGCCGGCGACCCGGGGAGCAGTGCCCGCGACGCCCTCATCGCCTGGCGCAACGAGCACACCTCCCTCCTCCGCGACCGGTTCAAGCAAGCCGTCGACGAAGGCGACCTGCCCGCCGGCACCGCTCCCGAGCTGCTCGCCCGCTACCTCATGACCGTGGCCAACGGCATCGCCGTCCAGGCCGCCAGCGGCGCCACCCGCGACGACCTCCAGCAGGTGGCCGACATGGCCCTGCGCAGCTGGCCACCTGCCTGACGGCCCTGACGACCGAGTTCGCCGTCGATCAGCTACCGCCGCGTCCACACCGGCGGACGGCCCGGACCTGCCCCCCTCCGGACCTAGTGCACACTCGCCGCAGGCCGCACCACGATCTCGTTCACGTCGACCTCGGGGGGCCGGCTGATGGCGAAGGCGATGGCGTCCGCGATCGCGGAGGCGGGGATGGCCACCGCGCGGTAGGCCTTCATGTCGTCACGGGCCCGCGGGTCGGAGATGGAGTCGGCGAGTTCGGACTCGGTTACGCCCGGGGAGACGACGCTGACCCGGATGTCACCGGGCGACTCCTGGCGCAGCCCCTCGGAGATGGCGCGTACGGCGAACTTGGTGGCGCAGTACACCGCGGCGGTGGGCACCACCTCGTACGCGCCGACCGACGCGACGTTCACGAACTGGCCGCCGCCCTGTTCCCGCATCACGGGGAGGGCGGCGGCGATGCCGTGGAGGACGCCACGGATGTTCACGTCGATCATCCGGTCCCACTCGTCGATCTTCAGTGCCGCGAGCGGCGAGAGCGGCATCACCCCGGCGTTGTTGACCATCACGTCCACCCGGCCCCAGCGTTCCCGGGCAGCGGCCACGAAGGCGCGTACATCGGCGGCGTCCGTGACATCCAGCGGCTCGTACGCCGCACTGCCGCCCTCGGCGGCGATCTTCGAGACCAGCCCTTCCAGACGATCGGTGCGCCGCGCGCCCAGGAAGAGTCGGTGGCCGTCGGCGGCCAGCCGCAGGGCAGTCGCCTCACCGATGCCGCTGCTCGCGCCGGTGACCAGTACCACCTTGGCCGTGTTCGTCATGCCTGCGTCTTCGTTCGTCATGCCTGCTTCTCCTGCCGGTGGAGGACGAGGTGCTCGTGGTAGAGCACGCCGTCGCGGATGTCGCCCGTCGCGGTGAACCCGGTGTCGTCGACGTAGTCCAAGTGGCTGCCGGTCACCGTGTACCGGCCGGTGTACGCGCTGCGCCGGTCGCCGCGGGCTTCGTCGTAGCGGCCGTCGGGCAGCAGCTCCTGGCGTATGTGACCGTCCGCGGTCACCCACATCCCGACCACGTCGACGCTGTCGTCGTCAGCGGTCCTGGCCATGGCGAACTCCTCTCGTCCGTCGGTGCGGTTCTGCCCTGCGCCACCGAGTCTGGGCAGGTCGGCGACCGTCAACCAGGACGAGTGCTGCCTGGGTGCGGCACACCCAGGCAGCACGCCGATCCGGCGCCTAGCCTGAGGCCATGGCTGACAACCACTTGGGAGACTTCCTGCGCGCGCGGCGGGCGGGCCTGCAGCCGGAGGACGTCGGCATGGCGAGCTACGGGGTCAGACGCGTCGCCGGGCTGCGCCGTGAGGAGGTCGCCGTTCTCGCCGGGGTGAACGCCGACTACTACACCCGCCTGGAACAGGGCCGCGAACGCCACCCCTCCCCCCAAGTGCTGGACGCCCTCAGCCGAGCGCTGCGCCTCGACGCGGACGCCCGCGCCCACCTGTTCCGGCTGGCCGGGACCACTCCGAGCGACCAGCCGTCCGTCCACGCCCCCGACAGGGTCGGTCCGGCGCTGCGCCAGCTGATGGACGGATACCCCAACACCCCGGCGTTCGTGATCAACCCGACGCTGGACATCATCGCCACCAACGCCCTGACCGATGCCCTGTACTCCCCCTTCGAGCCGGCGGACAACCTGGCCCGGATGGCGTTCCTCGATCCCGCCCACCGCACCTTCTACCCGGACTGGAACGGGACGGCCCAGGCCACCGTGGCCAATCTGCGCCAAGCAGCAGGACTCGACCCGGACAACCCCCGGCTACGGGAACTCGTCCGCACCCTCACCAAGCACAGCGAGGACTTCACCCGCCTGTGGAACGCCCACACCGTGCGCGGCAAGACCCAGGACGCCAAGCGTTTCCTCCACCCGGACGTCGGTCAACTCGCCCTCACGTACCAGGCGTTCGACGTACGCGATGCTCCCGGCCAACAACTCGTCATCTACCACGCCGAACCAGGCAGCCCCAGCGCCCACGCCCTGGGCCTCCTCGGCTCCCTCCACGCCACCCGACACCAGGCGGAGCACCGTCACCACGGCTAGGCACGGCACGGCTGGGCACGGCAGCGCTGACGAACCGTCATGACCCAGTTACGGCCCGGCCTCCCGCCGAAGGCGCCACCGTGTAGAAGAGCTTCTTCCACGCCCCGGATCTGGTCAGGGCCAGTCCCAGCGGCTCCAGAGCGGCATTGAGCCTGTCGAGGCGGGCGCGCAGGGCCGCACGGTTCAGGGGCTGTTCGGCGGTGCCGAGCAGTCGGCTCAGATCGTGGCAGCACCACGGTCTTGGGTCGCTGAGCAGCAGGCGCAGAAGCAGTCTCTGCGAACCGTGGCGGGGAAGCATCGAGGCCGGCGGGGAGCACTGACCGTGGGGTACGGGCGGCGCCGAGGCCAGAGAGCGCCGCTCCGTCGCCAGTCGTGCGGCCAGTTCCTGGACCGGCATGCTGCGGGTCAGGACGTTGTCGGCTCCGGCGTCGAGGAGATCGGCGGCGTCGGTGCCCGGCGGTACGAGGACGATCACGGGCGCCAGTCGGCGCAGCAGGCCGATGCGTTGTTCGAGGCCGGGTCTCCACCGCTCGTCCGGTACGTCGAGGATCGCGAGCGACCGGGGTTCGGTCAGCAGCTCTTCGTAGGCGTGGTGCGAACCCCACAGGTGGACGAGCGGAGGCAGTAATCGCGCCCCGCGCAGGGCGCGCAGGAGGGGTCCGCTACGGGATCGGTCGAGAGAGACATTGACGTAGGTCATGTTGGTTCTCGCTCAGCGGGCAGGTGGTCTCGGAGTGCCTTGGTGAGGCCGGCGGCGATCTCGGCGGCGGCGTCGGCATCCGCAAGGCAACGTTGTCAGTGCGCAGGGAGGTGCGTCCGCGTCTGTGGACACGCAGAGACTGCCATGCCCGAGTCAACATCCGAACAGGATTCGATCGGGCATGTCCGGACGTGGCGTACTTGTTACAAGGACACCCCAGCGTTCACAGCCAACAGACCCCTGAGAAACGCCTGTTCGCCGACGAGTTCAGTCTCTTTCCGCCACATGTCTTGACGCGTTCGGCGCGGTCGACCTCATAATGGCGCGTCCACATATCTAAACGTCGTTTCTTCTTGTGGACACAGCGCGAACAGCACGGAGGATCAGTGACCGGTCCAGGCTTATTACGTACGCGTTCGGCGGCTCGTTCTCGCCGGGGGCGGGCGGCGGGTGCGTTCATGTCCGTATGCGTGCTGCTGCTCGCCGCCTCGGGGTGTTCGGTGGCGGGTGCCGACCCCATCGGTGAAGGCCCGGACACGTTGCGTGTCGTCCTGCCCGAGGAGCCGCCGACCCTCGAGCCCTGCGATGCCTCGCTCACCGCGACGGGACGGGTGACGCGGGCCAACATCACGGAGGCGCTGACCGAGCGCGAGCCGTCCACCGGGCAACTGGAACAGGCGCTGGCCACCAAGTGGACCCGTACCTCGGCCACTTCATGGACTTTCACGCTGCGCGAGGGCGTCACCTTCCATGACGGCACACCGTTCACGGCCGAAGCAGCCGCGTTCTCGATCAAGCGCGCCACGGACTCGGACATCGACTGCAACGTCGACGGCTATATCTTCACCGACAGCGAGGTCACGGCAACTCCCGTCGATGACACGACACTTGAGGTCAAGACGGCGAAGCCGGACCCGATCCTTCCGCTGCGCCTGTCCTTCGTCGAGATCGTGCCGACGAACACGAACCCGAGTGCCAGGGTGCGCGAGCCGGTCGGCACCGGCCCGTACCGGGTCGACGAATGGAGCCAGGGCCGCTTCCTTCGCCTGAAGCGCTACCCCGGCTACTGGGGCAAGGCCCCCGAGTACGCCGCGGCGAAGTACGTATGGCGGGCGGAGGGCAGCGTACGCGCGGCCATGGTCACCAACGACGAGGCGGATGTCGCGATCGGGCTCGCTCCCGAGGACGGCGCGGGCGACCGGGCGGTGGAGTTCGCCACCAACGAGGTCTCGTTCCTGCGAATGGACGCCGACAGGCCACCGCTCGACGACATCCGGATCCGCCGGGCCATCAACTACGCCATCGACCGCGAAGGCCTGGTCACGGCGGTCTTCGCGGGCCGACCGAGCGGCCAGCTCGTCGCGAAGGGCGTCACCGGACACAACCCCCGGGTGCGGCCATGGCCGTACGACCCGGAGCGCGCGAAGAAACTCGTGGCCGAGGCCCGCGCCGACGGAGTCCCGACCGACCGGACCATCACGATCATCGGCCGCAACGCGATCTACCCGAAGGCCGCCGAGGCGATGGAGGTCGTCCAGGACGGTCTACTCAAGGCCGGGCTGAAGGTCGAGATCAAGATGCTCGACGTCAACGCCTGGCTGGAGTACCTGCTGCGGCCCTTCCCCAAGGACATCGGTCCCACCCTCCTCCAGGCGCAGCACGGCAACCAGGCGGGGGACGCCGCGTTCACGATGGGGCAGATCTACGGCAGCAAGGGCGCGCAGAGCAGTTACGGCACCCCGGAGCTGGACGCGTTGATCGACGAGGCCCAGCTCGCCGGGGGCGAGGCGAGGCAGAAGGCGTTCGCGGACACCTTCGCGTACCAGAACGACGAGGTCGTACGGGACGCCGTCATGGCCAACATGACCGGCATCATGGCCCTTTCCCCGAACGTCCGTTACGAGCCCGACTCGGCCACCAATGACGAGATGCGGCTCGCCGACATGCACCGTACGGACTGAGGGAGGGGCACGCCCATGCTCACCATGCTGCGCCGTCGCGCGGTCTCCAGCGTGATCCCCTTGCTGGTCGTGGTTCTCGGGGTGTTCTTCCTCGCTCGCCTCACCGGGGACCCCGCCAATCTGTATCTGCCGCTCAGCGCGACGCCCGAGCAGCGGGCCGAGTTCGCGGCCCGCAACGGGCTCGACGACCCTCTGGTCGCCCAGTTCGGCGACTACCTCGGCCAGGTCTTCCACCTGGACTTCGGTGAATCGCTGCGCACCGCTCAGCCGGCGGGTGAGGCGGTGCTGCGGGCCTTCCCCGCCACGCTTCAGCTGGCCGGCTGGACGATGCTGCTCGCCATCCTGGGCGCCGTGGTGATCGGCAGCCTGGCGGCGTACCGGCCCAACTCGGCGACCGACCGGTTCGCGAGCTTCCTCTCCTCCACGGCCGCCAGCGTCCCCGACTTCTGGTTCGCGATCATGGGCGTGCTGGTGTTCGCGGTGACGCTCGGCTGGCTGCCGACCTCCGGCACGAGCGGCGCGGCGGCGTGGGTGCTGCCCGTGGTGACGCTGCTGATCCGCCCGTTCGGGGTGCTGGTGCAGGTGGTACGCGGCGCCATGGTCTCCGCGCTGTCCGCCCCGTACGTCAAGGTGGCTCGCAGCAAGGGCGCGAGCGAGCCGCGGGTGGTCTTCGGGCACGCCCTGCGCAATGCGGCGGCACCGGCGCTCACCGTCGCGGGCGACCTCGCCGTCGGGCTGGTCAACGGGGCCGTCGTCGTCGAGACGATCTTCGGCTGGCCCGGCATCGGCAAGCTCATGATCGACTCGGTGCTGCAGCGCGACTTCGCGGTCCTGCAGGCCGCAGTGCTGCTGACCGCGCTGGTGATCTTCGCGCTCAACATCCTGGTGGACATCTGTCACGCGCTCCTCGACCCACGGGTCCGGCAGCAGGCGGCGGCGTGAGTCAAGGAGGTGACATGCTCCCGAAGGACGACGTGCTCCGGATGGACGCGGACAAGGGGCAGGACAGGGACAAGGGTGCGGAGAGTGGTCCGGGTTCCGGGACCGGCCGCGTGGCGGGGTTATGGAGGAAATGGCCGGCTCTGCTGCTCCAGGACCGGTTCGCCTTCGCGGCGGCGCTGGTTCTACTGCTGGTCGCGCTGTGCGCCGTACTGGGCCCGCTCCTGATCGGGGACCTGGCGACGCGTCAGAACCTGCGTGACCCCGGCCGGTCACCGTTCAGCCTCGATGACGGCTGGGCGTACGTACTCGGCAGCGACTCCCTCGGCCGCCCTGTCGCCGCGCGGCTGATCGCCGCGGCCGGGACGACCTTGTCGGTGGCCGTACCCGCTGTTGTGTGTTCCCTCGTCGTCGGCTCGGTGTGGGGCATGTGGGCGGGTTTTCACGGGGGTTGGCGCGAGAACGTGTCCCTGCGGATCGCCGATGTGATCCTCAGCTTCCCCTCGCTGCTGCTGGCCGTGGTCGTGTTGTACGTGTTCTCGCCGAGCGCCGCGAACATCGTGCTGGTTCTGGCCGTCGCCCGGATCCCCGTATATCTGCGCACAGCGCGCGCCGAGGCCGCCGAACTCCGCAGCCGGCTGTTCATCGACGCGGCCCGCACCTTCGGCACCAGCGGCTGGGCCACCATCCGGCGCCATGTCGCACCCAGCGTGCTGCCCACGCTGCTCACCGTCGCCGCCCTCGACTTCTGCTTCGTGATGCTGACCGAGTCCTCGCTGAGCTTCCTGGGGATCGGCATCCAGCCGCCGGACGTGAGCTGGGGTCTGATGGTGGCCCAGGGCCGCCAGGAGTTGCAGAGCTCCTGGTGGATCGCGGTCTTCCCCGGCCTGGCCATCGTCATCACGACGGTCTCGGCAACCATCCTCGCCGCCTGGGCCCGCCTCGCCACCGACCCGGGGCAACGGTGGCGGCGGGGGCTGCGGGTTGGAGGACGGCGCCTGCGGCGTCCTCGCCCGGCTCCCGTCGGCGGCACGGGTACGCGGCCCGGTCCGGGGGTCGAGCACGGCGCGACCGCGCCGGGGACGACAGACGAACCGATCCCGGCTGTCCCGGGGACGACAGACGCAGCGACCCCGGCCCTCCCGGGGACGAGGGCCGAACCGACCCTCGCCACCACAGGGGCAACGGGCCAACCGGCGCCGACCGCCCCGCCGACAGGAACCGAACCGACCCCCGCCCCGCCAGGAACGGAAGTCGAGCCGACCTCGGCCGTGCCGGGGATGAGGGCAGAACCGGCCCTCGCCTCTCCGGGGACGACGGCCGAATCGGTCCCCACCCCCGAAGTGGCAAAGGCTGAATCCACCGTCGGTGCCGTGCCGCCCTCAACTCAACCCGCCACCCTGGCCGTTGACGACCTGTCGGTCGACATCCGCACCTCCGCCGGGCCCATCCCCGTCGTGCACGGCGTGAGTTTCGCCGTGCGCTCCGGCGAGACGCTGGCCCTCCTGGGCGAGTCCGGGTGCGGCAAGAGCATGACCGCGCACGCGGTCGCGGGGCTGCTCGATCCGGCCGCAGAAGTCGTGGGTGGGCAGGTGCGGTTGGAGGGTGAGGACGTGCTCGCGCTGGGCGCGCGGGCGCGGCGTCGGCTCGCCGGGCCGGGGCTCGCCATCGTCTTTCAGGACGCGCTCAGCGCACTCAACCCCGTTCACACCGTCGGCGCGCAACTCGCGGAACCGTTCCGTATCCACGAGCGGCTGTCGCGGCGCGCCGCGCGAGCCAAAGCCGTCGAGCTCATGGAACGCGTCGGCATCCCGGAGGCACGGTCGCGCGCGGACGCGTACCCGCACCAGTTCTCCGGAGGCATGCGCCAGCGACTGCTGATCGCGATGGCCGTCGCGCTGCGGCCGAAGGTGCTGCTCGCCGACGAGCCGACGACGGCGTTGGACGTCACCGTGCAGGCCCAGATCATGGACCTCCTGCAGGAGTTGCGCAGCGAGCAGCAGATGGCTCTGGTCCTCATCACGCACGACCTCGGGCTCGTGGCCGAGCACGCGGACCGGGTCGCCGTCATGTACGCGGGTACGGTCGTGGAGACCGGACCGGTGGCCGAAGTGTTCGCCAAGCCCAACCACCCTTACACCCGAGGCCTGTTGGAGTCGGTACCGGCCGAGCAGCACAAGGGCTCTCGGCTGAGCTCCATCCCCGGAGGCCCGCCCGACCCACGCGCCGTGCCCTCCGGCTGCGCCTTCCGTACGCGCTGTCCGATGGCCCGCGACCTGTGCGCCACCCACCGGCCCACGCTGTCCGCAACCGGAGCCGACCGCGCCGCCGCCTGCCACTTCGGGAAGGAGCTGGCCGATGCCTGAGTCCGGGACACTGCTGGAGGCCACCGGCCTGGCCAAGAGCTTCAGGGTGCCGCGCACCGCGAAGGGCAGCACCAGACTGCGCGCGGTCGACGGGGTGGACCTCACCCTGGGGCGCGGTGAGACCCTCGGCCTCGTCGGCGAGTCCGGCTGCGGCAAGTCCACGCTGGCCAGGATGCTGCTGATGCTGGAGCGTCCCGACGAGGGCACCGTGCGTTTCGAGGGCGTGGACCCGTTCTCGTTGTCGGGTGCGGAGCTGCTCGCCTGGCGCCGCAAGGTGCAGATGGTCTTCCAGGACCCGTTCGGCTCGCTCAACCCCCGCCTGTGCGCGGCGGATCTGATCGGCGAGCCCTGGCACACCCACCGCGACCTCGTGCCTGCCCCGAAGCGTGCGGCGCGCGTCGCCGAGTTGCTGGAGATGGTCGGGCTGCGCGCGTCCGACGCACGCCGCTACCCACAGGAGTTCTCCGGAGGCCAACGGCAGCGGATCGGGATCGCCCGCGCCCTGGCACTGGAGCCCGAGGTCATCGTCTGCGACGAGCCGGTCTCCGCACTGGACCTGTCGGTACAGGCCCAGGTGCTCAACCTCCTGGGCGATCTGCGGGACGAGTTGGGCCTGTCGTACGTGTTCATCTCGCACGACCTGTCCGTGGTGCGCCACGTCGCCGACCGCGTCGCCGTGATGTATCTGGGCAGGATCGTGGAGACGGGCCCGGCGGAGGAGGTCTTTGAGCAGCCGCGCCACCCTTATACGGCTGCGCTGTTGTCGGCGGCCCCATCCCCGGTGACCGGGGGCAAGGCGAAGAGGCAGCGCATCCTGCTCAGCGGCGAGATCCCGTCACCGGCCGACCCACCGTCCGGGTGCCGGTTCAGGACCCGGTGCTGGCGCGCGGAGGACGTATGCGCCGAGCTCGTTCCGACGCCGACGCCGACGCCCGCGGCACCGGACCATACGGCGGCCTGCCACTTCCCCCTGGAGGAGGCCGCGCTCACGGGAGATCACCGGGCGAGCGCCTCCTGAGCCGTGATATCGGTCCGGTCCGCCAAAGACCGCTCCGGAGTCCGGCCCACTGAAGACTTCTCCGGAGTCGGGCCCCCTGAGGGCCGGTGCGGACGACCGGCAAGCCGCCAACTCGCCCCGCACGCCCACTCGTTCACCCGTCACGTCATTGGTGTGGACCTGCCCATGATCACCGGTTAGGCTCTGCCCCGGCACGCACCGAGAGCGCTCTCACCGTTCTGCTGTTCCACCCCCACCTTGCTGGAACAACGAAGGGCTACTGCCTTGAGACGCACCACAGTCATGCGTACCGGCCTGGCCACACTCCTCCTGCTCGGCACCTGGGCCGGCGCGGGCACCATGCCCGCCTCCGCCGACGATGCCTCCGACCCCTCCGGAGCCGTCCGCTCCTCCGAAACCCCGGCCTCCCCCGCCCTCCTCTCCGCCATGCAACGCGACCTGGGCCTGACCAAGTCCCAGGCCAAGGCACGGCTGGCCGACGAGAAGGCGGCGGCAGCCGTCGAAACGAAGGCACGGCGAGCAGCGGGAGCGGCCTACGGAGGCTCCTGGTTCGACGCCGAGAGCGGCAAGTTGACCGTCGCCGTGACGGCCGCCGCCCCCGACGCCACCGTCGACGCCGTACGAGAGAGCGGCGCGAACGTCCGTACCGTCACCGTCAAGCACAGCGCCCGACAGCTCGACGCGGTCAAGACGCGTATCGACAAGCTGCCCGCGCCGGACGGCGTCAGCGGCTGGCATGTCGATCCCAGGACCAGCGCGGTCGTCGTGAACGTCGTCGGCGCACAGCGTGCCGACAACGATGTCCAAGAGTTCGTCGAGCGAGCCCGCGCCGCAGGTCCCGTCACCGTCGAAGAGACCGCCGAGGCACCCCGGACCTTTGCCGCCGGTACGGTCGGCGGCGACCCCTACTACACCGGCAACGTCCGCTGCTCCATAGGCTTTTCGGTGCACGGCGGCTTCGTCACCGCCGGGCACTGCGGCGGGGTCGGAGCCGGCGTCAGCGGCTGGGACCGGTCGCACATCGGCAACTTCCAGGGGTCGTCGTTCCCGGAGAACGACTACGCCTGGGTCAACGTCGGCAGCGGCTGGTGGACGGTGCCCGTCGTGCTCGGCTGGGGCACCGTCCCCGACCAGCTCGTCCGCGGCTCCGCCGAGGCACCCGTCGGCGCCTCCATCTGCCGGTCGGGGTCGACCACGCACTGGCACTGCGGCACCGTGCTCGGCAAGAACGAAACCGTCAACTACAGCCAGGGCGCGGTCCACCAGATGACCAGGACGAGCGTCTGCGCCGAACCGGGCGACTCCGGCGGCTCGTACATCAGCGGCGACCAGGCCCAGGGGGTCACCTCCGGTGGTTCGGGCAACTGCACCAGCGGCGGCACGACCTGGTACCAGCCGGTGAACGAGATCCTCAACCGTTACGGCCTCACCCTGCACACGGCCTGATCGCGCGCACGCCCCGACCCAGCGCACCACGGTCGACGGGCTCCGTCACCGAGCCGGTGACGGAGCCCGGAGCCCGGAGTCGGGCGATACGCCCCGGTTCTGGAGCAGTCCGCGGCGATCGAACATACGATGGGCCCGTGGCGTCGGCCGGTGCTGCGGTCAGGCCGCGCCGGGACGCCGACCGCTCGGGGTGGGAGACGTATGGCGCAGGGCACCGACGCAAACCGGACCGTCATCCTGACCGTGGACGACGACCCGGGGGTCTCGCGTGCCGTGGCCCGCGACCTGCGGCGGCGTTACGGCGAGTCGTACCGCATCGTGCGCGCCGAGTCCGGGGAGAGCGCTCTGGACGCCTTGCGCGAGCTGAAGCTGCGCGGTGATCTCGTGGCGGTGCTCCTGGCGGACTACCGCATGCCGCAGATGAACGGGATCGAGTTCCTGGAGCAGGCCCTGGACGTGTACCCGAGCGCGCGGCGGGTGCTGCTGACGGCGTACGCGGACACGAACGCGGCCATCGACGCGATCAACGTCGTCGACCTCGACCACTACCTCCTCAAGCCCTGGGACCCGCCGGAGGAGAAGCTCTACCCCGTCCTGGACGACCTCCTGGACGCCTGGCGGGCCAGCGATCACCGGGCGGTGCCGATCACCAAGGTCGTCGGGCACCGCTGGTCGGCGCGTTCGTCGGGGGTACGGGAGTTCCTGGCGCGGAACCAGGTGCCGTACCGCTGGTACTCGTGCGACGAGCCGGAGGGCCGGCGGCTGCTGGCCGCCGCCGGGCAGGACGAGCAGCGGCTGCCGCTGGTGGTCACCGCGGACGGCACCGCGCTGGTCGAGCCCGAGGATCCGGAGCTGGCCGACCGCGTGGGTCTTGCCACGACGCCGACGGCGGACTTCTACGACCTCGTCGTCATCGGCGGCGGCCCGGCCGGGCTCGGCGCGGCCGTGTACGGCGCCTCGGAGGGGCTGCGGACCGTGCTCGTGGAGCGGACGGCCACCGGCGGACAGGCGGGACAGAGCTCACGTATCGAGAACTATCTCGGCTTCCCGGACGGCGTGTCCGGCTCCCAGCTCACCGACCGGGCCCGGCGTCAGGCGGCGAAGTTCGGGGCCGAGATCCTGACCGCGCGCGAAGTGACCGGCCTCGAGGTCAACGGCGCGGCGCGCACCGTGCGATTCTCCGACGGCTCCGCGGTCGCCGCGCACTGCGTGATCCTGGCGACCGGCGTGACATACCGGCAGCTGGCGGCGCCCGGAGTGGACGACCTGACCGGTTGTGGGGTGTTCTACGGCTCGGCGCTGACGGAGGCCGCCGCCTGCCAGGGACACGATGTGTACATCGTCGGTGGCGCCAACTCCGCCGGGCAGGCCGCCATGCATCTGGCCAAGGGCGCCAAGTCGGTCACGCTGCTGGTCCGCGGCGGGTCCCTGGCCGACTCGATGTCGCACTACCTGGTCCAGCAGATCGCGGACGCTCCGAACATCTCGGTGCGTACGGGCACGGTCGTCGAGGCGGCCCACGGCTCGGACCATCTGGAGCAGCTCACCCTGCGCGACGTCGAGAGCGGGCGCACCGAACTCGTCGACGCGCAATGGATGTTCGTGTTCATCGGCGCGGCCCCGCTCACCGGCTGGCTGGACGGCACGGTACTCAGGGACAACCGCGGGTTCATCGTCGCCGGGCCCGACCTGACCGCCGACGGCCGGCCACCGGCGGGCTGGGAGCTGGACCGGCCGCCGTACCACCTGGAGACCAATGTGCCCGGGGTGTTCGTGGCGGGCGACGCGCGCGCCGAGTCCGCCAAGCGTGTCGCCTCCGCCGTCGGAGAGGGAGCCATGGCCGTGATGCTCGTCCACCGGTATCTGGAGCAGTCGTGAGCGGGCAGCCGATGCCGTGCGACGCGGCGGAGCTCGGCACGCTGTTCCTGTTCGAGAAGCTGGACGCCGATCAGCTGGCGCGGCTGTGCCGGGAGGGCCGGGTGGAGAAGTTCGAACCCGGCTATGTGTACCGGGAGGGCGAGCCGGCCACCTGCTTCTTCGTACTCCTCGAAGGCACGCTGGTGATGTCCCGGCGGGTCGGCGCCGACGACGTGGAGATCAACCGCACGTCCCAGCGCGGGGTGTACGCGGGCGCCATGCAGGCCTATCTGGCGATGCCGGATCGGGCCCACTACAAGGGCTCCCTGCGGGTCACCGAACCCTCGCGGTTCTTCGTCCTGCCCGCCGAGACGTTCGCCGCGATCCTGCAGGACTGGTTCCCCATGGCCGTACATCTGCTGGAGGGGATGTTCTTCGGCAGCCAGAACACGCAGCGGACGATCAACCAGCGTGAGCGGCTGCTGGCGCTCGGCTCGCTGTCCGCGGGGCTGACGCACGAGCTCAACAATCCGGCGGCGGCCGCGGTGCGGGCCACCTCGACGCTGCGGGACCGGGTCGCGCACATGCGGCACAAGCTCGGGATCATCGCCTCGGGCCCGTACCACCGTGAGGCGTTGAAGACGCTGATCGACATCCAGGAGAGCACGGCCGAACGGGTCGCCAAGGCACCCGCCCTCAGCCCCCTCGAAGCCTCCGACCGCGAGGACGCGCTCTCCGACTGGCTCGACGACCACGGCATCGACGGCGGCTGGCAGATCGCCCCGACGTTCGTGCAAGCCGGGCTCGACACCGACTGGCTGGAGCGGGTCGCGGCGGCCGTGGACCCGGAGATGCTGCAGGGGGCCGTGGGCTGGCTCAACTACACCGTCGAGACCGAGCTCCTCATGAACGAGATCGAGGACTCCACGACCCGTGTCTCGAACCTCGTGAACGCGGCCAAGCAGTACTCCCAGCTCGACCGGGCGCCCTACCAGGTCTGCGACGTGCACGAACTCCTCGACAGCACGCTGCTGATGCTGTCGGGGAAGTTCGGCTCGCGGATCACGGTCGTCAAGGAGTACGACCGTACGCTGCCGAAGATTCCCACGTACCCCGGCGAGCTCAACCAGGTGTGGACGAACATCATCGACAACGCGGTCTCCGCGATGAACGGCACCGGTGGCGAAGGCACGTTGACCGTGCGGACGGCCCTGGAGCGGGAGCAGTTGCTCGTCGAGTTCCGCGATACGGGACCGGGGGTGCCGGAGGAGATCCGCGGCCGCATCTTCGATCCGTTCTTCACGACGAAGCCCGTGGGCGAGGGCACCGGTCTCGGTCTGGACATCTCCTGGCGCATCGTGGTGAACAAGCACCACGGGCACCTGGAGGTGCACTCCGTGCCTGGCGACACCCGTTTCCGGGTCTTCCTTCCGCTGACGGCCGCGGATCCCGAACCCGCTGCCGTCGATCCCGGGACCCCTGCCGTGGATTCCGAGGCCTCTGCCGCGGATTTCGAGACCCCTCAGGAGGCGTCATGACCACACCGGCCGGAATCGACCCCGGCGCTGTGCCGAGCGGCACCGGATGCCTCGAGTGCGGTGAAGTCGGCGGCTGGTGGGTCCATCTGCGGCGGTGCGCCCAGTGCGGCCACATCGGCTGCTGCGACAGCTCCCCCGCCAAGCACGCCACGGCCCACTTCCGGAGTGCGGGCCATCCCATCATCCGCAGCTTCGAACCGGGTGAGAGCTGGTTCTGGAACTACGAGACTTCCGAACTGTACGAGTCCGGCCCCGAACTCGCTCCCCCGGTCAGCCGCCCTCCGGACCAGCCCTCGCCCGGGCCCGTCGGCCGGGTTCCGGCGAACTGGGCGGACACGCTGCGCTGATCAGGAGAAAGGCCGCAGGGATGATCGATCCGCCAGATCCGCAACAGGCGCACACGTACCCGGGATCGGACGGGTCCGCCGGTTACCTGCCCATCGCCGAGCACGGGCTGATCGGCGATCTGCGTACCGTCGCGCTGGTGGGTACCGACGGCACGATCGACTGGTACTGCTGTCCGTCCTTCGACGCTCCGAGTGTTTTCGGATCGATTCTCGACGCGGATCGCGGCGGGTCCTTCGAGCTGGCCGCCGCCGTGCCGGCGTCGACGAAGCAGTTCTACTTCCCGGACACCAATGTGCTCATCACCCGCTTCCTCACCGAGGACGGCGTGGGCGAGGTGCAGGACTTCATGCCGGTCGCCGACGAGACGACCGCGGCGGCCGAGGCCGACCGGCACCGGCTGATCCGGCGGGTGGTCTGCGTACGGGGGTCCATCCCGTTCCGCGCCCGGATCGCACCGCGGTTCGGTTACGGGGCGCAGCCGCACAGCCTGCGGCAGCTCGATGACGCGACGCTGTTCGAGTCCGCCGATCTCTCGCTGGCGCTGACCGCCACCGTTCCGGTCGAGTGCGACGACCTCGACGTGACCGCGGAGTTCAAGCTCGGCCAGGGCGAGTCCGCGGTGTTCGCGCTCGACCGGGTCGACGGCGCTGTCGAGGCGCGCGGCTGCCCGCACTTCGAGGCGGAGGAGCAGTTCGCCGCCACGGTGGCGTTCTGGCGGCGCTGGCTGTCCGCCTCTCAATACCGCGGCCGGTGGCGGGAGATGGTGCACCGTTCCGCGTTGACCCTCAAGCTGCTCACGTACGCCCCGACCGGCGCGATGGTGGCCGCGCCGACGACCAGCCTGCCCGAGCAGATCGGCGGCGAGCGCAACTGGGACTACCGGTATCTGTGGGTCCGGGACGCCGCCTTCTGCGTCTACGCACTGCTGCGGCTCGGCTTCAGCAGCGAGGCGAAGGCGTTCATGGACTTCCTGACCGAGCGCGTCGACCACAACGGCGGCGGGCCCTCGGGTCCCCTGCAGATCATGTACGGCATCGACGGGCGCACCGAGCTGCCCGAGCGCGAGCTGCCCCACCTGGAGGGACACCGCGGCTCCTCCCCCGTACGCGTCGGCAACGGCGCGGCCGGCCAGCTGCAACTCGACATCTACGGAGCCCTCATCGACTCGGTCTACCTCTACGACAAGTGGGGGCAGCCAATCCACAGCGACCACTGGGACGCGGCCTGCGCCCTGGTCGACTGGGTCTGCGAGCACTGGGACCAGCCCGACGAGGGCGTCTGGGAGACTCGGGGCGGGCGCAGGAAGTTCCTGTACTCCCGCCTGATGTGCTGGGTGGCCATCGAACGCGCCATGCGGATCGCCCGCCGCCGCGGTCTGCCCGCCGAGCTGACCCGCTGGGGGCAGGTCCGCGACACGATCTACCGGCGGATCATGGACAAGGGCTGGTCCCCGGCCCGGCAGGCGTTCGTCCAGCATGAGGACGACCATGTGCTCGACGCCTCGGTGCTGATGATGCCGCTGGCGAAGTTCGTCTCCCCCAGCGACCCGAAGTGGCTCTCCACCCTGGACGCGCTCACCGCCGACCTGGTGTCCGACTCGCTCGTCTACCGCTACGACCCCCGGGTCAGCCCGGACGGTCTGCGCGGCGAGGAGGGCACCTTCTCCATCTGCTCCTTCTGGTACGTCGAGGCCCTCACCCGGGCCGGCCGGCTGGACGAGGCCCGGCTGACCTTCGAGAAGATGCTCACCTACGCCAATCACCTCGGCCTGTACGCGGAGGAGATCAGCCACACCGGCGAGCAGCAGGGCAACTTCCCGCAGGCTTTCACCCACCTCGCCCTGATCAGCGCCGCGTTCAACCTCGATCGGGCGCTGGGCTGAACGGCTGGGCTGAATATTCGCCGGGCCGTGTCAGTGGCGCGTGCCAGGATGGTTTCGTGCCGACCACCGCATTCACCACGCCGTTCATCGGCCGCGAGGACGAACTCGCCCGCCTGACCCGGGTATTGGAGCATGCCCGGGCAGGTGAGGCGCGTGCCGTGCTGGTGGCCGGGGACGCCGGTGTGGGCAAGACGCGCGTGCTGGCCGAGGCCGCAGGGCACGCGGTGGAGAGCGGCACGACCGTGCTCACGGGACACTGCGTCGACCTCGGTGACGTCGGCCTGCCGTATCTGCCGTTCACCGAGGTCCTCGGCGTGCTCGCCGCCGACGACCGGTTCTCCGCCACCCTGGCAAAGCATCCCGTGGTCGGCCGACTGCTCGGCGACGGCGGCGGTGCCGTACGGGACGCGGGCAGCCGGCTGCAGCTGTTCGAGGACATGGCCGCTCTGCTGGCCGACCTCTCCGAGGTCACGGCCCTGCTGCTGGTCCTCGAGGACCTGCACTGGGCCGACCAGTCCTCCCGCGACCTGCTGCGTTTCCTGCTGAGCCGGGGCATTCTCCAGCGGCCGGCGGGCGGCTCCCCCGCCCACCGACTGGCGATCTTCGCCTCGTACCGGGTCGACGATCTGCACCGCCGCCACCCGCTGCGCCCCCTGCTGGCCGAGCTGGTGCGGCTGCCCGCCGTCAGCCGTCTCGAGCTGCGGCCGATGCCCGATGCCGAGGTGGCCCGGCTGGTACGCGCCCAGCGGGCCGCTCCGCTGCCGGAGGCCACCGTCCGCCGTATCGTCGAGCGCGCCGAGGGCAACGCCTTCTACGCGGAGGAGCTGCTCGCCGCCACCGCCGACACCCTGCCCGGCCCCGGCGGATCCGATCCGGCGTCCGCCGTGCCCAGCGGCCTCGCCGACGTCCTCCTCATCCGCTTCGAGCAACTGGCCGCCACCGCCCAGCAGGTACTGCGCACGGCGGCAGTCGCCGGGCGCCGCGTCGAGCACGAGCTGCTGCGCGACGCCGTCGGCCTGCCGGAACAGGAGCTGGAGTCGGCGCTGCGCGAGGCCGTCGGCCGGCAGCTCCTCGTGCCCGGCGAGGACGACACGTACTCCTTCCGGCACGCACTCATCCGCGAGGCCGTCTACGCCGATCTGTTGCCGGGCGAGCGGGTGCGGCTGCACCGCGAGTTCGCCCGGCTGCTGGCCGCGCGGGGCCACAAGCCCGAGAGTGCGGCGGAGCGCGCCCACCACTCCCGTGAGAGCCACGACCTGGCCGACGCGCTCGCGGCCTCCCTCGAGGCAGCCGACCACGCCGCGCGAATCGGCGCGCCCGCCGAGGAACTCCGCCACCTCGAAGCCGCCCTCGACCTGTGGCCGGCGGTGCCCCGCTCCGCACTGCCGGACGGCGCAGACGACACGGTGGCGCTCACCCTGCGCGCCTCGGCCGCGGCAGCGCACGCCGGCGAGACCCACCGTGCGGTCGCGCTCACCCGTTCCGCGCTCGCCCGTGTCGGCTCGCACACAGACGCCGAACTCGCCGTCCGCGTCCGGTACACACTCGCGGGCAATCTGATACGGGCCGACAGCCTCAAAGCGGCGTTCAGGTACAGCAGCGAGGCGCTCGACCTGATCTCCGCGGAGCCCGAGTCGCCGACCTGGGTGTGGGCCGCGGCCACCCATGTCAAGGCGGCGTTTCAAGTGGGCGAGTACGAGGTCGGCCGCCAGGTCGCGCGCCAGTCCCTGCGCGTCGCCGAGGAACTCGGCGTGGCCGACGCGCAGGCCGATCTGCTGATCTCCCTGACCAGTCTCGAAACACACAACCGCCGCACTCCGGAAGGACGTTCCCGGCTACGGGAGGCACGGGAGCTGGCCCGTCAGGCCGGCAGCGTCCCCGTCGAGATGCGTGCGCTCTTCAATCTCGCCATCGGGTCCTACGAATCCGGCGACCCCGACGAGTGCCTCACCTGGCTCTCCGACGGACTCGGGCGCGCGGAGCGCACCGGGCTCCACTACTCGCCGTACGCACTGGAGATGCTCTACCTGCGCACCGTGGTGCTCTACACCGTGGGCCGCTGGGACGAATGCGTGCAATCGGCGGCCACAGAAGCCGAACGGCTGCCGACGGCGAGCGGTTTCGCGATCGGTCCCGCGCTGCACGTGGCTCTGGCCCGCGGCGAACGGACGGCCGCCGAGCGGGCCCGCGCCCTCCTCGACGGACCGTTCGACTGGATGGCCACCCTCGTCGCGGGCGTCGTGCTCACCGACGCCGCGGCCCTGCGAGGTGAGCCGGAAGAGGCCGTCGAGCGGGTGCGTACGACGCTCGAAGCGCTGACCGACGAATCCGGCGCGGAGCGGCCCGATGTCGCCGTCCGGCTCGCGGCCCTCGCCCTGTCCGCCGTCGCGGACACGGCGGTTCAGCTGCGGCTGACCGGCGACGAAGCGGCCGCTCTCCGCTGGACGGACACGGCCACGGAGCTGGTGGAGCTGGCCCGGGCCACGGCTACCAAAGGCGAGGACGGTGAACGGCAGGGCCCGGAGGGTCTGGCCTGGCTCGCCCGCGCGGAGGCGGAATGGGCCCGGGCCACCAGCGGGCCGGATGTCGAAGCCTGGGAGAAGGCCGTCGCCGCGTTCGGCTACGGGGACGTCTACGAGCGGGCCCGCTGCCAACTCCGCCTCGCGGAGGCGTTGGTGGCGGCCGACCGCCGCGAAGAGGCCGCCGAGCGGGCGCGCGCCGCACGGGACACGGCCGACCGGCTCGGCGCCGTGCCGCTGCGCGACAGTGTGGACGCACTCATCCGGCGGGGCCGCCTCGCGGAGACCCCACCCACGGCGGCCGGGATTCCTGCGCTGACCGCCCGCGAGAACGACGTCCTACGGCTCCTCGCCCTCGGCCGCACCAACCGCCAGATCGGCGAGGAGCTGTTCATCAGCGGCAAGACGGCGAGCGTCCATGTCTCCAACATCCTCGCCAAGTTGGGCGCCGCCAGCCGCACCGAGGCCGTGGCCCTCGCCTACCGCGAAGGCCTGATCGAGCCGGGGGCAACCACGTCCGGCTGAGGGGTCGGGGCCGTCGGAACCTGGAAATGGCCGCCGACTCATGCCCCGTGACGCAGCATTCGCATCTGCTCTTCCAGCGGGGCCAGACCGACGTCCCGGCGGCGCTCGTCGAGGGTGTCCGGGCAGCGGGTCGGGTACGGGCGGAACGTCGCCGGGTTGATGCGCGTGCCGTAGTACTGCGGCTGGCCCAGTTCGACGGCGCAGTGGTCGGCGATGTAGGCGTGATGCAGCGCGGGGCAGCGGCCGTCCGCCGTGGCCTGGGCGATCAGATCGCGGCAGCCGAGCTGGAAGTCGAGCTCCGGGGCGTGCAGCAGGATCATCAGGGCCGCCGTCGAGGCCTGAGCGCCCACCAGGTCGGCGGTCGGCCAGCCGTGCCGGCGGACGATCGCCTTGAGCGCCTCGGCGTTGTCCCTGCGGCAGTCGAGGATGCTGCGGCGCAGGCCGGGCGTGCGATTGCGCTGCGCCTGCCGCATGAGCCGCTGTTCCTCCTCCGCCCTGCGGACGAGCTCGCAGGCGAGGGCGGAGGCCAGCGCGGGAAGCACCTGCGTGCCCGGGTCCTGGGGTGCCTCGTGCGTGAGGGCGGTGTGTTCCTCGTGCTCCTCGTGTGGCGCGTCCTGGGTCAAGTGCCTTGAAGCACCGATGCCGTTCATGAGGGCTCCCGAAGCGTCAGCGTGAACCACACGCTCTTGGAGGCACGCGACGGCTGGGCCGTGACCACGGTGCGCAGATGGCCGGCAGGCTCGCCGACCGCGACCGGGACGACCTCCTCAAGCCGTACCCGGCGGCTCGGTTCACCGACCCGGAGCGCGACAGACGCGTACGAACTGCCACCCTCCAAAACGGCGGCGGCCAGCACCTTTTCGGCCCTCGCGGGGCCCTTGGCCGGACTCCTTGATTGTCCGTCGGTCACGGTGGCCATCCCGGTCTCGCATCACGGTGCGCGGCATCCCGTACCTGCCGGGCGATCAACTCCCGTGCGACCGGGCACGGTTGACCGCCGTCGCCGCTGACTGTGCGACAGGTCACTCCGCCACTATGACGGCCTCCACACACAACTCGCAACACGCGTTCTGATAATTTCAGAACTATCCGCATCGCCCTGTCTCTGTCAGCGGCGACGTGACACACTGCTCGCTGTGACGGCCGTTCCGGGAGGGTGGACGTGAGCGACAACCGCTCTGGCGGCAACGCGCCGACAGTCCTGCGGATGGTCCTCGGCAAGCGGCTCCGGCAACTGCGGGAGCAGGCCGGGGTGTCGTTCGAGGACGCGGCACGGGCCATCGAGGTGACCCCTCTGACGGTCCGGCGGATAGAAAAGGCCGAGGTCGGCCTACGTATCCCGTACGTAAAGGAGTTGCTGCGCACCTACGGGGTTCCGGCGGAGGAGATCGACGACTTCCTCAATCTGGCCAGGGAGGCCAACCAGCCCGGCTGGTGGTACAAGTACCGCGACGTACTGCCCGAGTGGTTCAGCGCCTACGTGAGCCTGGAGAGCGAAGCCAGCGTCATCCGCCTCTACGAACCCCACTACGTCCCGGGCCTGTTGCAGACCCACGACTACTCCACCGCCCTGATGCGGGTGGGGTTCCCCAACGAGTCGAAGGAGGACATAGAGCGCCGGGTCACCCTGCGCCTCAAGCGCCAGGACCTGCTCGCCAAGCCGGAGTCACCCGCCATCTGGGCCATCCTGGAGGAGTCGGTGCTGCGCCGCCCGGTGGGTGGACGCCAGGTGATGCAGGCGCAGATCGACCGGCTGGAGGAGGCGCTGGACCTGCCGAAGGTCCGGATCCAGATCATCGGCCTCGACGCGGGAGCACATCCCGGCGCTTACGGCCCGTTCCACTACTTCCGTTTCGGTTTCTCCGAGCTTCCCGACGTCGTCTACACCGAAAGCCTCGCCGGCGCGGTCTATGTCGATCAGCCCGCCGACGTCGTCACGTATCTCGAAGTTATGGACCGGATGTCCGTGCAGGCGGAACCGGTCGCTCGAACCAGGGACATCCTGGGCAAATTGCGCAAGGAGTTGGACGAATGAACGCCAAGGACCCCATCTACAGCGGCATGCCGGCCACCGACCTGGGCACCGAGGGCTGGCACAAGCCCTGGAGCGGCACGAACGGCGGGAGCTGCGTCGAGGCCAAGCGGCTGCCCGACGGCAGCGTCGCCGTCCGCCAGTCCACCGACCCCGAGGGTCCCGCGCTGATCTACACCCGGGACGAGATGCTGACGTTCCTGGAGGGCGCGAAGTCCGGCAAGGCGGACTTCCTCGTCGCCTGAGGCACCACGGGAAAACCCGCACGCGGACTCCCCTCGTGCGGGTCGCCCGGTCACACTGAGGAAGTCGGTCGCCCGGAGGGAGTGGTATGCACACGCTCCATCACGCCGTCGCCCACTGCCGAACGCTGGTCGTCGATGGCCCTGACGGCATCTGCAGGAGCGGTCTGCTCACCGAACTCGCCCGCCACGGATTCCTCATCCGCCGCGCAGAGGCACAGCCGCACCATGTGGACCCCTGCCGCCCGTACCGTGAACTCCTCGCCGCACCGGGCCTGTTGGCCGTCGACGGCAGCATCATCCACGAACTCGTCTACGGGCCGATGCGCCGGGGCCAGTCCCGGGTGACCTGGATCCAGGCCCTGGATTTCGCCGAGGCGATCGCCGAACGCGACGGGGCCTTAGTGCATCTGACGCTGACTCATGGACAGACGGCGCCTCAGAAACAGCAGAACGCGGAGAACACAGAAGGCGCCCGTGCGGTCAGCGCGTACGAACGCGCGTTCCACACTCTCGCCCAGCACGTCCCCGTCATCACCGTGGACGTCGGGGGCCTCGGCCCTCCGATCCGTGCGCCTGACTCGTCCCCTTTTCAACTGGGGCAATTCACAGGGAAGTTGACGGTAGGTTGAGCACAGACCCGTGACGCACGGCAGGAGAATTCTGATGGCAGAAGCCCAGTCCCATCCCGACCAGGACGCCCTGTCCAAGATCGACACCACGGTGCCGCATTCGGCCCGGATCTGGAACTACTGGATGGGCGGCAAGGACAACTACGAGGTCGACCGGGTGGCGGGCGACGCGTACCGCGAGACCGCGCCGAACATCGAGACCATGGCCCGCGCCTCCCGTGACTATCTGATCCGCACGGTGACCTTGGTGGCCGGCGAGCTCGGCATCCGCCAGTTCCTGGACATCGGCACGGGCCTGCCCTCGTACGACAACACCCACCAGGTAGCCCAGCGCGTGGCACCCGAGTCCCGCATCGTCTACGTGGACAACGACCCGCTGGTGCTCCGGCACGCCCAGGCCCTGCTGACCAGCACTCCCGAGGGCGTCACCAACTACATCGACGCGGATCTGCACGAGCCCGAGAAGATCATCGCGCAGGCGGGCGAGATCCTGGACTTCACCAAGCCCGTCGCCCTGATGCTCATGGGCATCCTCGGCCACATCCAGGACTACGAGGAGGCCAAGTCGATCGTCCGCCGCCTCCAGGCCGCACTCCCCTCGGGCAGTTACTTCGTGCACTACGACAGCACCGACACCGACGCCGCCCTCAAGGAGGCCCAGGAGGGCTACGACGACACGGGCGCCATCCCGTACGTACTGCGCAGCCCCGAGCAGATCTCCGCGTACTACGAGGGTCTCGAACTGCTGGAGCCCGGCATCGTCTCCTGCCCGCTGTGGCGCCCGGAGCCCGGGACGTCGCCCGAGCCCACGGACGTCTACGGAGGCGTGGCCCGCAAGCCGTGATGCGGCACGCTGACTGATCGTCAGCCCTCGGCCGGCTGGATGTTCTGGTTGAGCCGGAACAGGTTCTCCGGATCACGGTCGGCCTTCACGCGGGCCAGGCAGGCGTAGTTGTCGCGGTAGCTCGCGCGTACGCGTTCCTGGCCCTCGTCCATCATCATGTTGACGTAGGCGCCGCCCGCCGAGAACGGGTGCAGGGCGTCGAAGTAGTCGACCGTCCATTGTTTGATGGCCTCGGCATTGGCCGGGTCGGAGTCCACGCCCGCGTAGACGGATGCCCAGCGTGCGTCGCGGTAGCTCCAGGCGGTGTCCGTCGGTGCGAGGTCGTGGACGGCGCCGTCGATCGGGTACAGGTGCATCGTCGACTTCCAGGTCGGCAGTTCGGCGCCGAACTTGGCGTGCGGGCCGATCGCGTCGCCGGGGATGTCGTTGACGAAGTCCGCGCGCCAGTACCACTGGTCGCCGGGCGGGTAGAGGCCGTCGAACGCCGACTGGATCGCGGGGTGCGGCATCGGCGCGGGGGCGTGCAGCAGGGGCGTGGGCAGTGCGTCGAGCAACGGTGCCATGACCCGTGCCGCCGCGTCCGTGTCCTCGCCCGCGTAGTACCAGACGACGCCGGCGATCTTGCGCAGGTGCAGTTCCTCGGGGAACGGCGGGGCCGGCGGGACGGAGCCGAAGAGGAAGAAGGCGTTGAGGTCGCGGGGCGCGTGCGGGATGAAGTCCCGGTAGGCGGTGAGGACTTCGGCGCCGAGTTCGACGGGCCAGAAGGTTGGCCCGGCGACGACCGTACTCACCTCGTGCAGGCGGAACAGGAACGAGGTGACGACGCCGAAGTTTCCGCCGCCGCGGATCGCCCAGTACAGGTCGGTGTTGGCGCATCAGGCGCAGACGCCGTGGCAGCCCGCGGCACACTCGGCATGGCCTTCACCAGGCTCGACTTGCCGATACCGGCCTCTCCGAAGACGAGCGCCACCGAACCGGCTCCGTCCGCCGTGTCCCGCGCGGCGGCGGCCAGTCGCTCCAACTCGTGGCCTCTCTCGAGGACCCCCCGATCCACGGTGCGATTCTGGCACGTATACGGGCGTTCAGGACCGCACGCGTACGTATCTCCTGGCCCGCTCACGCGAGGGCGGCCGTACGAAGCGCCGTGCGGGGGCGCTTCGTACGGCCGCCGTCACCGTGGCAGGGCTACCTGCCAGCCGGGCCTACCTGTAGGTGATGTCCGAGTTGCTGTACTTGCAGTTCGTGCTGTCGGGGCCCGTTCCGACGGCGGAGTTGTTGTTGTACTTCTGGCAGGGGATGACCTTGCGGCTGCCATCGTTGAGGATCGTGATGCCGCGCAGGGTCGCCACGTCATTGCGGTTGACGTTGATGCCGACCAGGCGGGCGGTGGATCCGGTGCCGGTCACCTCGATGTTGCTGAGGTTGACCTTGCGGGTGTGCTGCGTGGAGCAGTCTCCGCACGAGCGGTACAGGGTCTTGAACTCCTGGACGGCGAAGTTGGAGATGTTCACCGTGCCGGGCCCGTTGTGCTGGAAGACCTTGTCGGCGGCCTTCTTGGCGCCACCGCCGATCACGTTGTACGTCGAGCCGCCGCGGAAGGTGGCGGCGTCCTCGCCGACGTCCGCCCACCACACGTTCTGCAGGGTGCAGTTGCCCTCGCAGTGGATGCCGTCGGCGCCGGGCGCGCCGATGATGACGTTCTTCAGCGTCGCGCCGGGCGCGAGCTTGAAGATCGGGTCCTGGCCCTCTTCCTGGCCGTCGCCGGCCAGGTCACCGGTGCCGTAGAACTGCTTCATCCCGTAGTCCTTGGTGCCGGACACGGAGATGGTGGAGGAGGTTCCCTGGCTGCCGTTGGGGGTCGGCCACGTGGCGGCGGCCGCCGGGGAGGCGCCGGTGGTCATGATCATGCCAACAGCTAAGCCGAGTGCGGCCAGCGCGCCGGTCGCCGCGCGCCCGTGAGCGCGCGATCGTGTCGCAGAAGTCATGTCCCGATTCCTTCTGTCGTGGTGAGGGGTTGAGTGTGGTGCGGGGTTGGGTGCGAGGTGTTGCGGTGCCGGGCTGCCGTGGCGCGAGGCGTCAGAGCTTTCCGGCGCCCGCCCCGGACGTCACCGAGGCGACGACGGACGACGCGGGCTCGGCGGTGTAGCCGTAGGGCGGACTGGTGAAGCTGCCGACCCGCGAGATCTCGGTGGCGGCTCCACCGAGGTCGTTGCCGCGCAGGTTGGCGTATCCGTCGACGTCGCTGCTGCGGTTCGTGGTGACCGCGATCTTCGTCGAGCGGAAGACGTTGTTCTCGACGAGCATCTGGGCGCCCATGCGCGAGTGGCAGGCGGTGTCGGCGCCGGACACGTAGTTGTTGTAGAAGTGCCCGGTGCCGAAGCGCAGGCTGGGGATGCGCGAGTAGACGTTGTTGAAGTGGTTGTGGTGGTACGTCACCTTCAAGTGGCCGGTGTCTTCTGAGGCGTTGTTGTCGCTGTGGCCGACGAGGGAGCCCTTGAAGTGGTCCTTGAAGGTGTTCCAGGACACCGTCACATGGTCGGAGCCGTGGTTGATGTCCAGCAGACCGTCGTAGTAGTCCTTGTCGTGATCGCGGTCCGCCGAGAAGGAGTTGTGGTCGATCCACACCTTCGTAGACTCCTGGACGGTGATCCCGTCCGAGGGCTTGAGCGGCTTGCTGATGTTGAGGTTCCGGACGACGACGTTTGTCGCCTCCTTGATTCGCAGCCCGCCACCGGTGAACCCGGACGACGAACCGACGCCCAGCACTGTGGTGTTGGAGCCGATGTCGACCTGACCGCTCAACGAGATCAGGCCGTTGACCCGGACCACCTTCGCCGATCCGCCCGCGACGGCCGTCTTGAACGCGGCCAGGCTCGACACGGTCACCGCGCTCGCGTTGCCGCCGCCGGTGGTGCCGGCACCGAAGCCGATGGGGGCGGTCTCGGCGGCGCCGGCCGACTGGGGAAGGGCGAGCACGGTGACGGTCGCCAGGGTGGCCGCGGCTGCCGCGGCCAGGGTGGATCTGTGCACTCGGGTACGTGGGGGACGAGTACGCATGCGGGTGCGTCCCTTCAGGAGAACCTGGGATCATGTATGTGACTTTTGTTCACTGATCTGATCGCTACACACAGACAGAGGCCCACCCGATGCGTGGGGCATAGGGCTCTGGAATGTGTAGTTCCGCAGGTGGTACGGACCATGGCGCGGCTATCTCATATACGAGATACCTGATACCAGGTCACTGTTCTGAACGGACCGTAGAGGGTAAGCGCTTTCTGGTCAACGGTTCCGGCAGAAAGAGTTCCGGAGGACCTGGGAGCGATCCCACACGTGTCGACGTGCAGGCTAGGAAGCGGTGCGGGACTCGAGGTCGCGGCGGGTGTCGTTGCCGTAGACGCCGGTCTCGTCGCCGCGGATGCCGTACCAGAGCTGGAATCGGGCGACGGCCTCGGTGAGCGTGGCGTCGTACTCGCCGCTGGTCGCGCCGTCCTGGTACACGTTCGGGATCTTCCGCAGCCGTTCCTGGAGTTCGGTCACTTCGGGGCCGGTGGCGCCCTGGCGGAGTACGCCGGGGCCGTCCGGGTCGGCCGCCGCGGGCGGAGCGGCGGGCGCGGAGGCGGAAGGGGCCGGGGGCTGCTTGGCCTGCGATTCGGTGCTGCCCCTGTCCCAGGTGAGCAGCAGTGCGGCGGAGAAGCCCGCCAAGGCGATCGCTACAGCGGCGACGGCGAGCGCCGCACGACGCAACCATGGCGTGCGCCCGTCCCCCGCCCGAGGTTTGCGTCGCGGTCCCGGGCGCTCCTCGTTCATGACGGGCGGCAGTTCCTGGGTGTCGTCCTCGGTCGTCCAGGCAAGCGCGTTGGGTCCGGGTGTCCAGGCGGGTTGGGTGCCCTCGGTCGCCGAAGGAGAGTGGGGGGACTCGGCGGCCGGAGGGAGCGGCGCGGTCTCAGCCGCCGAAGGAGGCGGGGCGGTCTCAGCCGCCGGAGGGAACGGAGCAGTCTCGGCCGCCGAAGGCGGCGGGCCGGCTTCCGTCACCGGAGGGAGCGGGGCCGTCTCGGCCGCCGACAAGGCGGTGGCTTCGTGCCGCTCCTCGCGTCGCTCGCGCTCCACCGCGTCGACCAGCCGCACGAGTTCCGACAGGGCGCCTGGTCGGCGGCGGGGCAGGACGTTGGTGGGCTCGAGCGCCGGGCGGCTCGGCTGCGGTTCGGGGTCGTACGGTGTCGACACGCTGCTCTCCTACCGGTCGTACTGGGGATTGATACGCGTCATCGCGCCCGGAGGTTCAACGCCCGTGCCAGTCCATGGAGGGAGGCCGGTGAGGGCGCCGTCGGGCCGCGTCGGCGGGAACATGTCGACATGACGACGATGCGTGCATGGGTGGTGGCCGAGCCGGGTCCGATCGAGCGGGAGCCCTTGCGGTTCGTCGAGAAGCCGGTTCCCGTGCCGGGGCCCGATGAGCTGCTCGTCCAGGTGAGCGCCTGTGGAGTCTGCCGTACGGATCTCCATGTCAGCGAGGGCGATCTTCCGGTGCACCGGCCACGGGTGACGCCGGGGCACGAGGTGGTGGGGCGGGTGGCGGGCATGGGTGACGCGGTGACCGGATACACGGTCGGGGACCGGGTCGGTGTGGCCTGGCTGCGCCGTACCGACGGCAGTTGCGGGTACTGCGCGCGCGGGAACGAGAACCTGTGCCCGGACTCGGTCTACACCGGCTGGGACGCCGACGGCGGCTACGCGGAGTACACCACCGTTCCGGCCGCCTTCGCCTACCGGCTGACCGGTGACCTCGATGACGTCGCCCTGGCCCCGCTGATGTGCGCGGGCATCATCGGCTACCGCGCACTGCGCCGCGCCGCGCTGCCCGAGGGCGGGCGCCTCGGTCTGTACGGATTCGGCGGCAGCGCCCACCTGTGCGCGCAGGTGGCGATCGCCCAGGGTGCCACCGTCCACGTACGGACTCGCGATGTGGCCGCCCAGCGTCTCGCACTCGCCCTGGGCGCGACCTCGGCGGCCGGTACGTACGATCCGCTGCCCGAACCGTTGGACAGCGCGATCCTGTTCGCCCCGGTCGGCTCCCTGGTCCCCGTGGCGCTGCGGGCTCTCGACCGTGGCGGCGTCCTGTCGATCGCGGGCATCCATCTCAGCGAGATCCCGCCGCTCGACTACGAGCGGGAGTTGTTCCACGAGAAAGAGGTACGCAGCGTCACCTCCAACACCCGTGAGGACGGCAGGGAGTTCCTGACGCTGGCGGCGCGCTACGGCGTACGCGCCACCACTCACACGTATCCACTGTCGGGAGCCCAACTGGCGCTGCAGGACCTGAAGTCGGGCCGCTTCGACGGGGCGGCGGTGCTGGTCAACGACTAGGGCAAGATGCCTAGAGCGCGCCGAAGTCGGGGAGGGTGAGCGAGCCGTCGTCGGCGAGGGCGAATCCGGGGTTGTGTGCGATCTCCCAGGCGTGGCCGTCCGGGTCGGTGAAGGCGCCGGAGTAGAAGCCGATGGCGTTGGTGGCGGCGGGCTTGGTGATGGTGGCCCCGGCCCGTTCCGCGGCGGTGAGGAGAGCGTCGACCTCGGCGTCGGAGCGTACGTTGTGCGCCAGGGCGATCCCGCCGAAGCCGGTAGCGGCCCCGTCCGTCAGCCCGCAGTCGGCGGCGAGCTTCTCGCGGCCCCACAGGACGAGGGCCAGGCCGCCCGCCTGGAAGAAGACGGTCTCTTCGACCTCCTGACCCCGCCAGCCCAGGGCTTCATAAAAGGTCCGGGAGCGCGTCACATCGGAGACTCCCAGCGTGACCAGACTGATGCGCTGTTCCATGCCAGGACATTAAAGGCCGCCGGAAGGGACGACAACGCGACGGGACGACAGGACGGCAAGACGACAGGGACGACAACGCGACCATCGGTCTCAGTCGGTCGGCGCCAGGGAGATCCGTATCCCCACCGTCCCCGTCTTCCCGCGCCGCAGTCGGCTGCCGAGCAGGATGATTCGGCCGGTGATGCCGTATTTGCGGGCGATGAGCGCGCGGTAGCGATCGGTGACGTCCTGGTCGCAGATCTCGGCGGTTGCCGGGATCTGTTCGCCGGTGGGGTTGCCGCGCGCGTCGCACGGGCCCACGAGGACGTCGGCGCGGTTGCGGATCCGCTTGACCTTCCACGCGTCCGCGGCCGACCAAGCGCCGAGTTTCTCGCCGTCGCGCACGACCCATACAGGGGTCGCGACCGCCGTACCGTTCTTCCGATAGCTCGTGATCAGCAGGTACTTGCCGGCACCGAGCCGCTCGAGCGGTGTGTTCTCCACGCTGGGAGTCTAGGCCGCCAGCGTGTACGGGCGGTGCGCTGCGTCGGCTCCTTCTGCCGTACGCTCCCACGGCCCGTAACGCCGTGTCAGACTCCCGCGGAGGGGGAGCCTTGGCTGACAACACTCTGTGGGTGGCGGCGCTGACCGCCGGGACCGCCGTGCTCGCGAGCTGGGTGACCAGCCGCGGTACCGCCCGGGCCGCGCGCATCCAGGCCGACGCGGCGGCCGCGACGATGCAGGCGGACCGGCTGCGGGCGGCGCGGCGGGCGGCGTACGTCGACGTCATCGAGCAGGCGCAGCGCATGGGCGACCTCTACTGGAAGGTGACCGACGCGCACCAGATCACGGACGCCGGCGAGCGCCTCGCCGCGCTCGAGGAGCTGCGGCTACGGCTCCGCGGCGAGTACGCCGTGCTGCGGCAGCGTGTGTGGGTGGTGGATCTGGAGGGCCCGGCGGAGGTGGCCTCGGCCGCGGACCGGCTCCGGGAGTCGACCAGCGAGAACTGGCGGGCACTTGGCGCGATGATCGCCGGTGAGACGGACGCGGCCCAGCGGTTCGACGACTGCTTCGCACCCTTCTGGGAGTCGGTCGTGACCTTCGTCGAGGTCGCTCGCCGCGCCCTCCATGAGACGCGTACGGACTGATTCCTCTCCGGCCTTCGGGTACTCGCTCAGCGACACACAAAAGCTTCGGACGAGGGGCTCTTCGCGTCAGCCTCTGTTCTCGCTTGGATACCCCCCTGGGTATTTCTGCTACGGTGAGATCTCTAGATACCCCCCGGGGTACAGCATCCTGTGAGGAGTCGTAGTCGTGTTCTTCGTCGACACTCTGGAATTCGAAGGGCTGGGCAACCGCAGTTACCTGGCCGGAGGCGCCCGGGCCGCCGTGGTGGTGGATCCGCCCCGCGATATCGATCAGGTCATCGCCGCTGCCGCCGGGCGCGGGGTGCGGATCGCCTACGTGGCGGAGACCCACGTGCACAACGACTACGTCAGCGGCGGCCTGGAGCTGGCCCGTGTCACCGGTGCCCATTACCTGGTGCCGGACGGGGCGTCGGTGTCCTTCGCCCGCACTCCTGTCGCCGATGGCGACACGGTCGCCGTGGACGAGGGCCTGGTGCTGCGCGCCGTGGCCACGCCCGGCCACACCCCGCACCACACCTCGTACGTACTGGAGGAGGACGGCCGGCCGGTGGCGGCGTTCACCGGCGGCTCGCTGCTGATCGGGGCGGTGGGCCGGCCGGATCTCGTCGAGCCGCGGCTGACCGAGCGGCTGGCCCGTGCACAGCACGCCTCGGCGCATCGGCTGGCGGACGAGCTGAACGACGAGGTCGCGGTGCTGCCCACGCATGGCTTCGGCAGCTTCTGCTCCAGTGGGCAGGCCACGGGTGACGCGAGCACGATCGGCGCCGAGCGCAAGAACAACGACGCGCTGACGCAGGACGTGGACGCATTCGTCGCATCAATGCTCGCCGGACTGGACGACATACCCGCGTACTACGCGCATATGGGCCCCGTGAACGCGGCAGGACCGGCACCGGTGGACCTCACCCCGCCGCGCCCCGCGGACGCCGAGGAGATCGCGTCCCGGCTGGCCGCCGGGGCATGGGTGGTGGACCTGCGCAGCCGCGTCGCGTTCGCCGAGGGCCATGTCGCCGGTTCGTACAACTTCGAGGGCGAGGGCAAACTCGCCACCTATCTGGCCTGGTTGATCCCCTGGGGCAAGCCCGTCACGCTGCTCGCCGACACCGCCGAGCGGATCGCCGAGGCGCAGCGCGAGCTGGCCAGAGTGGGCATCGACCGCCCGGCCGCCGCCGCGAGCGGCGATCCCTCCGCGTGGATACGGGACGGAGAGCGGCTCGCCTCCTTCACGCGCGCCCGCTTCGCCGAACTCGTCGGCGTACGGGACGACGTGGTGGTCCTGGATGTGCGGCGGGACTCGGAACGGGCGGGCGGTTTCATCGAGGGTTCGGTGCATATCCCGATCCATCAACTGCACGGCCGTGTGGGCGAGGTGCCGCCTGGTGTGGTGTGGGTGCACTGTGCTGGTGGGATGCGTGCGGCGATCGCCGCGTCGCTGCTCGATGCCGCCGGGCGGGATGTGGTCGCTGTCGACGATGGGTTCGAGGCCGCCCGCGATGCGGGACTTGTCGTCGTCCGTCCGGCGGCCGGGGACACCTCTGACGCGCGCCGGCCCGCCTCCGCCTCCGCATGAAGGTGATCGGTTCGTGGGCGGGCGCGGGTGTACCCGTCACCGGCTCGGGCGGCGGTGTCACTGCGTGAGCACGCTGATTCTGGCGTTGGTCGCCGGAGGGGCGGTCGGACTGGCGCTCGGTGCGCTGGGCGGGGGTGGCAGCATCCTGGCCGTACCCGCGCTGATCTACCTGCTCGGTTTCTCGCCGGCTGCCGCCACGACCGCCGGGCTCCTCATCGTCACCGCCACCTCCGCCACCGCCCTGTACGCGCATGCCCGGGCCGGGCATGTCCGGTGGAAGGCGGGCGCGTTGTTCGCGGCGGCCGGGCTGCTGCCGGCCGCTGCGGCGGGGGCAGCGGCGGCACGTCTGCCGCAGCCGCTGCTGACCGCCGCGTTCGCCGGCGTCGCAGCCGTCGCGGGCTTGCGGATGCTGCGGCCGGCCGGCGGCACGGTCGTACGGGACGTGGCAGGGCTACGGCCCGGCAGGGCGGCCGGAGTTGGCGCGGGTCTAGGTGCGCTGACCGGGCTGCTCGGAGTCGGCGGGGGCTTCCTCGCGGTGCCGGCGCTCGTCACCGTGCTGGCCTTCGAGATGCAGGCCGCCGTCGGTACCAGCCTGCTGGTCATCACGACCAATTCCCTGGCCTCCCTGACCTTGCGTGGCGCCTCCGCCGCGGCGGTTGACTGGGCGGCGGTCGCGCCGTTCGCGGCGGGGGCGGTGCTGGGTGCGTGGGACGGCAAGCGGCTGGCGGGGAAGGTGTCTGGTCCGCTGTTGCAGCGTGTCTTCGCGGGGGTGCTCCTGGCGGTGGCCGCGCTCATGCTCGTGGACGCCGTGGCGTGAGGGGACGCCGCGGGCATGAGCGGACGCGCGGCAAGGGCTGACGATCGCCGTTCGCGAACGGTGCCCTGACCGCTTCGGACCGGGCCGCCTCGGATCGGTCCGCTTCGGACTCGGGCGAGTGATCAGGCCGGCAATCAAGCAAGCGAGAGGAAGAGCTTCTCCAGGCGGGCCCGCATCTGCTCGCGGTCACCCTCGGCAGCAAGGTTCGAGTCGGCCAGGCAGTGCTGCAGGCCGGTGGCGATGATCGCGAAGCCCGCCTTGTCCAGGGCTCGGGAGACCGCCGCGAGTTGGGTGATCACCTCCTCGCAGTCGCGACCCTCCTCGATCATCCTGACCACACCCGCGATCTGACCCTGCGCCCTGCGCAGACGGTTGACCACCGTCTTCAGCTCCTCGGCCGCCATCGCCAGTTCCACAGCCACTCCTTCGTACTTCGACACACAAATTTCACATACCCCTACGGGTATCCTACCCGCAGGCCAACCCCTCGAAAGAAGAGGTAACTCCACGTGACCGCGACCACCGTCCTCGCCCCGGAACAGGCGCACGCCCGCCTGCACGAGCTGACCGTCATCGACGTCCGCACGCCCGGCGAGTACGCCTCCGGGCATCTGCCCGGCGCCCACAACATCCCCCTCGACCATCTCGACCAGGCACTGTCCGCCCTCCGGACCGCCGCCGACCGCGGAGACCTCCTCGTCGTGTGCGCCTCCGGCGCCCGCTCCGCCCGGGCCTGCGAACGGCTCGCCGAGCACGGCATCACCGCCGCCACCCTCAGCGGCGGCACCGGCGCGTGGACTCAACTCGGCCACGACGTCCACCGGCCTGCGGGCGCCCGCGCCGTTTGGGCCATGGAACGTCAGGTCCGCCTGGCCGCCGGTTCGCTCGTCCTGGCCGGGCTGGCGGCCGGACGGCGGTGGCCGCGCGCCCGCCTCTTGTCCGCGGGCATCGCGGGCGGCCTGGTCTTCTCCGCCGTTACGAACACCTGCGGCATGGCCCGCGTCCTCGCCAAACTCCCGCACAACCGCCCGCGCGCGACCGACCTCGACGCGACGCTCGCCACGCTCACCGAGTGAGGCGTCCCTGAGGCGGACTCGGTGTCGGTTACGCACGGGGGCGGCGGGTACCCGCACGGCTCGATGAGTACGCCGCCCCTTTCGAGGTGACCCATGGACTCCGGCGTCGCGACGCCCGTCAGCGCACGTGGGAGTGGGCCCGTCGTCCCCGAGCCGCGCGGGCCGCTGTCCTCCGCCGTGCTGTCCGCCCTCCGCCGGCAGCCACCGGGCGGCCCGCTGCCTCTGCACGAGGTCCCGCATTCAGATCCGTACGGCGAAGACCTCCAACTCGCGCTCTACGCCTGCTACGAGCTGCACTACCGCGGCTTCTCGGGCGTCGACGCGGGCTGGGAGTGGGACCCGGAGCTGCTGCGGTTGCGGGCCGCCATGGAGTCCGTCTTCCATGAAGCGCTACGTGCGGACGTGGCCGGCGGCGGCAGCCCCGACGACCTCGATCGCGAGCTGGACGCCCTCCTCGCCGAGCCTCGGGAACCGCGCGGCGTCTCCCAGTTCCTGAAGCGGGACGGCACCCGGGAGCAACTGCGCGAATACTTCGCCCATCGCTCCGTCTACCAGCTGAAGGAGGCCGATCCGCAGGCCTGGGTCATCCCGCGCCTGGAGGGCGGCCGCGCCAAAGCGGCTCTCGTCGCGGTCGAGTACGACGAGTTCGGCGGCGGCCGGGCCGAACGCGTGCACGCCCGGCTGTTCGCCGACCTGATGGCCGAGGCCGGCCTCGATGCGACGTACGGGCGTTACGTGGACGCCGTCCCGGCGGTCACGCTCGCCACGGTGAACCTGATGTCGTACCTGGGCCTGCATCGCGCCCAACGCGCCGCGCTGGTCGGCCACTTCGCGGCGGCGGAGATCACCACGGCCCCCGCCGCGCGCCGTATGGTCGACGCGATCGACCGCCTGGGCGCGGGCCCGGCCTGCCGTTTCTTCTACAACGAGCACGTCGAGGCCGACGCCGTGCACGAACAGGTCCTGCGCCGCGATGTCATCGGCGGCCTGCTCGCCGCCGAGCCCGGCCTCGTCGGGGACGTGGTCTTCGGTATCCAGGCGACCGGACTGCTCGACGACCGCATGGAGCGGCACCTGCTGGATTGCTGGCGCAAGGGGAGGACATCGCTGCGCGGGCGTGGGCTGTGACAGCCCTTTCGAGGACGGTCCTTCCGAGGCGGCCCGGTCGAAGGCCGCCCTGCCGAAGACGATGGCGTCACGCCGAAGACGATGGCGTCACGGGCGGCGGCTCCGGTGGCTCGTATCGCACCACGGGTACGTACCGCTGCGTCGGCAGGCGCACAGCGCCACCACGAAGCGGTCGGAGACGAGGCGGCGGCCGTCGTCGAGTTCGACCTCGACCGGGCCCTCGATGAGGATCGGGCCGTCCGGTACGACAACGACGCGACGCGGGCGTCGCGGACGCTCAGAGTCGGCGTGGTTGGTCGGCACGGATCACCACCAGCTCCTCCGTGTCCTGTCCAGGGTCGATCAGCCCGTGGGCGCGGAGTTCGGCGGCTCGAGAGCGCAGCACCGGGCCGAACGGGACCGTGGCGCGGTCGACCGCCGCCGCCTTGAGCCCGTCGTCACGCAGGCGGGCGAGCGTCTCTTCGACGCCGCACAGGGCCGAGTGCACCATCAGCAGCATCCCGCCGGGCGCGAGGCATGGCGGGGCGGCGGTGCAGATGCGGTCCACCAACGCCCTGCCGTCGGGCCCCGCGTCCCACGCCAGGGCCGCTCCCCCGCGCGATACCGGACCTCCGGGCGCGGGCACGTACGGCGGGTTGGCCAGGACCACGTCGAACGTCTCTCCCGTGACCGGACGCGTCAGATCGCCCCTGAGCACACGCACCGGGACCCGCCGCACCGTCGCGTTGAACCGGGCCGCCAGCACCGCCCACGGCGAGAGGTCCACCGCCGTCACCCGGCCCGCGCCCGCCTGTGCCGCGGCAAGGGCCAGCGCGCCGGTGCCGGTGCCGATGTCCAGCACCCGGGCACCGGGCCGCATCGCCGCCAGCCGCAGGGCCCTGGCCAGCAGCCAGGTGTCGCCCTGCGGCGCGTAGACGCCGGGAGGTCGCAGCAGAAACACGGGGCTCGGGTACCTCGGCCCGGCCCCCGGAAACCGTCACCGCTGCTCGCCGGCCTCCCCCGCGGTCCGTACGCGCTCCACGCACCACTCCTTGGCGGTCCGCGCGACCTCTTCCAGCGTGCCCGGCTCCTCGAAGAGGTGCGTGGCGCCCGGCACCACATGCAGGGAATGCGGGGCCCGCAGCCGCCCGGCCGCCTCCTCGTTGAGCCCGAGCACCTGGCGGTCCCGGCCGCCGACGATGAGCAGTACTGGAGCTCGTACGCGTTCCAGGGCGTCGCCCGCCAGATCGGGCCGTCCGCCTCGCGACACGACAGTCAGTACACGCTCGGGTCGCTCGGCCGCGGCCACCAGGGCTGCCGCCGCGCCCGTACTGGCGCCGAACAACGCGATCGGGAGCCCTCTCGCCTCGGCCTGTCCGTCCAGCCAGTCGATGGCGGCGACCAGGCGTCGCCCCAGCAGCGGGATGTCGAAGCGGTGCTCGGCCGTCAGGGCGTCCCGGGCGTCCTCGCGTTCGCTGAGCAGATCCATGAGCAGGGTGCCGAGTCCGGCCGTACGCAGTTCCGTGGCCACCATGCGGTTGCGCGGACTGTGCCGTGAGCTGCCGCTGCCGTGCGCGAACAGCACCATCGCCCTGGCCTGCGCGGGAAGTACGAGGTCACCGGCCAGCGTCACCTCGTCGGCCGGTATCGCAACCAACTGGGAGATCATCGGGATCATCTTCTTCCTGTACGCCGAGACCCTTACTCCGCGCCTCACTCCACGGCCATGTCCCCCGGCTCGCGATAACGCAGCAGCACACCCACCCCGTCGGTCAGCGGGACCCGGTCCGGGTCCACCACGATCAGCTCGGCTCCGGTGCGGGCGCTGGCGTGCAGCAAGGCGGCGTCGGCTGGCTGATCACGTACGGACTTCACCCCGAATGCCGCCAACTCCTCGGCAGACAGGGCGATTTGGTACGGTTCCGCGCCCACCCACAGCCGCTCCGGGAGCCGTGGGGAGCGGGCGAGCAGGAGGGCTCGGGCGCGGCCGCGTTGCAGGGCGGTGACGGCGGCGGGGACGCCCTCGGACTTCTGGCGGTGCCTGGCGCGCTGGGCGAGGAAGGTGTCCAGCTGGAGGCGGTCGGGTCCGCTCAGCCGGCCGTCCAGGGTGCGGGCCACTTCCGTCTCCATCAGGGGCCGACCGGGGGTGGTGTCGGCCGCCGCGCCGGGGCTGCTCTCGATGACGGTCGTGCGGTTCTGGAGGTGGATGGGCATGCGGTTGACCAGGACGCCCGACAGCCAGGCGTCGCCCTCGTCCCGGCGGAGCACTACGAGCTCGGCCCCGTGCCGTCCGGCGAGTTCGTCCACTTCCTGGGCGATACGGGGTGCCGTGCGCGGCCAGTCCTCCACCGGCACCACGCGGTCGAGCCGTGGTCCCGGCGCGACCCGGCTGACGGGCCACCGACCGCTTTCGGCGACGACCGAGACGCACTCGCCCTTCTTGTCCTTCTCGCCCTTTCCGTCCTTCACGTCCGAGACGCGTCGGGTGAGGGCGACGGCCACGTACGGGATGTCCGGTGCGCGCTGCAGCGCCAGCGGCAGAGTGTCGGGCAGGTCGTCGAAGCGGGCCGTGTCGCGTACGGGCGGGTCGGGCAGGTCCGCCACCAGGACGAGGCGGCCGTGCGCGGCGAACAGGGCCTGCCCGTACCGGCCGGGCAGGTCACGGCCGGTGCCGACCGCCGCGTCCAGGGCGGAGACGGTGGCCGCGTCCGTCCCCTGGTCGCGCAGCGAGTCCCGCAGGTGGCGCCAGCGCAGATCGATCGCCTTGTCGGGTTCGTCGATGTCCCGGGAGGTGTCGAGGTGGACGCTCGCCCACGGGCCGGGGCGGGAGAAGAGCGGGTCCAGGAACGAGAGCTTCACGGTGGCTCCCTGAGCGGTTCGGCCGTGCGGGGGCGATGGGCGCGGAACCGAGTCACGTACGCGTCCTTGCGTGTACCCGCGCGGGCTCGGCGCCATGCGCGGGCGGCTGCTGGGTACTCGACGGGCCCGTACCACTTGGACGCCTTGGCCGCCTGGCGGATCCGGCGGCCGAGGCCAGGAGGAGGACTTCATGGGCGTGCAGGGCCTGCCCGATCCCGTCATGAGCAGGCGGCCCGGTCCGCCGGTCGACCCTGCGGCACTGGCGGCGGCGCTGCGCGAGCGGGTCGACGGCGAGGTGCGGTTCGACGCGGTGCGAGCAGTCGCAGGTTTTTTAGGGGCGCGGGGAACTGCGCGACCAGCCACAACGCACCCGCAGCCGCACACGATCCCAACATCCCACCCCAATAGGCGCCCCACCCACCGCCGGTGGGTTCCGCACCCGCCGGAGGCAGGGGGCCTGGGGGCGCAGCCCCCAGTTTCGGGAAGGGGCGGGGCTGGGGAAAAGAACCCCCGCCTTCAGACGGCGGCGTGCACCAAGGCGTCCAGCTCCGCGGCGGAGAGTTCGGCGCTGAAGGCCGTGGCACCAGGCTGGTGCCGGCGACCACCGCGGCCCAGGTAACCGGCGTCCACCGGATCGAAGCCAAGGTCCCGGATCAGCCCCGCAACCACCGCCTTGGCCTCCTCGTCGTCCCCGGACAAGGGAATGGCCAGCCGAGCGGGGTCCCCCTTCGGGCGCCCACGGTCGCGCAGGTTCTCCCAGTGAACGGCGTTGAAGGCCTTCACAAGATCGGCCCCGGTAAGAGCCCGCAGCTTCTCGCTGGAGGTGGTCCGATCCTCGTCCAGATCGGGATCGTGACCGTCCCGCTCAGGAAAGTAGTTGCAGGCGTCGACGACCACCTTGTCGCGCAGGTCAGCGATTGGCAGCTCGCTGATCCGCCCATAGGGAATCGCGACGACAACCAGTTGCCCGTACCGCGCGGCCTCCTGAGCCGTAACGGCCGTGATCGGCCCGCTGATCCCCGAGACCAGGTCCTTCAACGTCTCGGGGCCACGCGAGTTGGCGATGGCGACCTCATGGCCGATCCCGGCCAGCTTCCTGGCGAGTGTGGAGCCGACGCGACCGGCTCCGATAATCCCGATGCGCATGGTGTTTCCCCCTGCCGGTCGGAGTCTGCGGGCGGCCGCTGGAACCTCCCGCGATCTGCAGACGGAGTTTCCGGATAAGCGCCGCCGAAACGACCGCCGACGGGCGACAGACGATCGCGACGAGCGATGGCGTCGCGTGCGTCGGGCGTCGGGCGTCGGGCAACGGGCGTCGGGCGTCGGGCGTCGGGCAACGGACGGTCGCCCGAGGCTCACGCCACCGAGCCCGTCCCCGCACCCCCATTTGCGCCACCCAAAGTGACGCACCGACCACCTTGCGTGTGAATGGTCATCACCAGCCCCTTGCGGGCGCACCGCACCAGCCCCACAGCCGAGACGAACGGATGCACCATGCAAGCGAAGCGCTGGGCTCCCGCGGTCCTCACCCTCCTCGCCCTGTCCGGCGGAGCATCCGCCGCCCCCGCCATCGCCGACGAGCGCCCCTGGCTGTCCAGGCCCGACCACGCATTCCTGCGCGCGGCGCATCAGGCCCACCTCGCCGAGGTCGCCGCCGCCGAGGACGCCCGCCGGGACGCTTCCACCGACTGTGTGAAGAAGGCAGCCGCAACCCTGGTGGAAGACCACACCCGGCTTGGCCGTCACGACTGGGCCCTGGCCGACAGGCTGGGCGTCCACCTGCCCGACAGGCCTACCGCCGACCAGCGGCAGGAACTCACCGAGGTCAAGGCCGACGTCGGCACCCCCGAGTATGACGAGGCCTGGCTCGACGCCCGGCGGGCCGCGCACCAGAGGACCCTGGCGCTCATCGACCAGCAGCTCGAGTGGGGCTCGACCCCCGAGGTCAAGGCCGCGGCGTGGGCCGCCCGGCCGGTGGTGGCCGGGCATCTGCGGATGCTACGGGCGGCAGCCACCTGCCGTACGGAGTCGAGCCCCGGGGCCGAACACGCGGAGGCCGGCGGGCAGCGGGACACCCGCGACGACCGCCAGGCCCTCCTGGGTGTCGCCGCACTCGGCAGCGGTGGCGTGCTCATGGTCATCGGCTGGCGCATGGCCGTCGCGAACCGACGCTCCACGGACGAACGCTGAGCCGATCACCGGGAGGTGAGGAGAGCGGCTGGCGCGGGTGGTCGACTCCGCGGCCGAGTTCGAACGCACCCGACTCACCAGAGCGCTCAACCACTACCGCAACCCCGACATCGTCACCCGCCGCCACCACCCCCCTCTGCCATCCTGACCCCGTGCAGAAGCCGACCCCCGTCACCCCCGACGCCCCCACCCTCATACGCACTCCCCTCCTCACCCAGCAATGGCTCGACCTCGCCTTCGTCCACTGGGCCGTCGAACCGGCCGTCGTGGCGGGGCTGTTGCCGAGGGGAACCGTTCCCGACACGCATGACGGAGTGACGTATGTCGGGCTCGTCGCCTTCCGGATGCACCGGGTCGGCTGGCTGCGGCTGCCCGGGGTGCCGTATCTGGGGACCTTCCCGGAGACCAATGTGCGGCTGTACTCGGTGGACGCGCACGGGCGTCGCGGTGTCGTCTTCCGCTCGATGGATGCCTCGCGGCTGATCCCGGTGGTGATGGGCCGCCTTGGCTTCCGGCTGCCGTACCTGTGGTCCCGGATGACCGTCCGCTCCGCCGGCGACATCGTGACGTACAGCAGTTCCCGCCGCTGGCCCGGCCCGCGCGGCGCGTACAGCCGGATCGCCGTACGGGCCGGTGAACGCATCGAGGAACCAACCGAGTTGGAGCATTTCCTCACCGCCCGCTGGGGCATGCACAACGCCTTCTTCGGCTCGGCGTCGTACCTCCCGAACGACCACCCGCGCTGGCCGCTGCACCGCGCCGACCTGCTCACCTGCGAGGAGAACCTGATCACCGCGGCCGGCCTGCCGGCACCCACCGACGCCCCGGTCAGCGTCCTCTACTCCCCCGGCGTCCCGGTCCTCCTCGGCCGCCCGTCCCGCCCGGCGGGCATCCCGACTCCGTAATGATCACCGAACGGCGAGGCGGAGTGAACCCAGCCACGCCACCAGGAGCCGGCCCACCTCCTCGGGGCGTTCCTGCTGCACCCAGTGGCCGCAGTCCTCGAGGATGTGGGACGAGACCAGGCCGGGGAGCGTCGTCGGGAAGGCCTTGACCGCGTCGGCCAGCCAGGCGAGGGAGGCGTCCTTTTCGCCGGCGAGGAAAAGGGACGGCTGGGTGATGGGGGCCCCGTCCCACTCGGCGAGGTCCTCCCAGTCCCGGTCGACGTTGCGGTAGCGGTTGAGTGCTCCGGTGAGTCCGGTGCGCTCGAACTCGCCCGCGTAGTAGTCGAGTTCCGCGTCGGTGAGCCAGGACGGCCGGTCCTTCACGAATCGGTCGGAGAACTGTCCGCCTTTGGGGATGAAGAACACGCTGCCGTCCCCTGACGTGGGCATCGTGTCGGCGGACAGCGTGGCGTAGAAGCCCGCCAGCCAGTCCCGTACGTCCGGCTCGATCTCCGCCTCCGCACGGCCGGGCTCCTGGAAGTAGCTGACATAGAACTCCTCGTCCCCGCCGATCTTGGCGAAGACGTCGGTCGGCCGCATCGCGCTCCGTGGTGCGTACGGGACGCCGAGCAGGCCCACGGCGGTGAAGACGTCCGGCCGGAGCAGGGCGGAGTGGGCCGCGATGGTCGCGCCCCAGTCGTGGCCGACGATCACCGCGGTCTCCTCACCGAGGGCGCGTACGACCGCGGCGTTGTCCTCGACGTGTGCCGTCATCCGGTACGCCGCGATGTCATGCGGCTTGGAGGAACGCCCGTACCCGCGTACGTCCACGGCGACGGCCCGGTAGCCCGCCGCCGCGAGCGCGGGGAGTTGGTGGCGCCAGGAGTACCAGGACTCGGGGAAGCCGTGCACCAGGAGGACGAGCGGGCCTGTGCCCTGCTCGACCAGATGGATACGGCCACCGGGCACGTCCACCAGCCGATGCTGAGCGCCGGCCGGCGTGTACGGGTCCGTGACCTGCGACATACGTCCTCCTCGGGATCTGGAATCATCCACTGATCTCGATCGTCGTGGGCATGGCTGCAACGACGCGACCAAAATTGCCGCTTCGGCAACAACACGGGTGCGATACCGCGCCCCTAAAGGGCCCAAAAGGTGGCCGCAGGCCCCTTTTGGGCCCTTTAGGGGCGCGGGGCTGTATCGATTTGCGGCTCCGCCGCGTGGGCGCGACCAGCCCCACCGCCCCGCAGCCGAACAACAACCCCTCCAGCGGAGCGCAACGACCGGATCCAGCCGACTCCGAAACGAAAGCGCGTCCGGTGAACCGGACGGTATGCCCGCACGTACTGATGGAGGGCGTCCACCCTGTGTGGGCGCCTGCGCGGATGACGCTGTGTCAGGACAGGCGTACGGGAGCCATGGATGAGGCATGCACGACGGAACGTTCAGCGGTTCGCGCGGTTCGCCGCCATTGGCGGGCTGCTCTGCGGAGGGCTGATGGTCTCGCAGGCCATGGCGAGTGACACGTCTGCCGAGTCGGACCTGCCGGGCGCCGTGACCCGGTCCGCCGAAACGGGCCGCGGTCTCGTCTCCGAGCTGGGCACCGAGCGTACGGCGGGTACGTGGCTCGACGCCGACGGGCGCCCGGTGGTCGCCGTGACGGACGAGGAGGCGGCGGCCGACGTACGCAAGGCGGGCGCGCAGGCCAAGATGGTGAACCACAGCATGAGCGAACTGCGGTCCGCCACCGCCACGTTGAAGGATTCGCCCCGGGTGTCCGGCACCTCGTGGTCGATGGACTACGCCAACAACCAGGTGGTCGTCCGCGCGGACAGAACCGTCTCCGCCGACGAGTGGTCGCGGCTGACCAAGGTCGCCGAGAGCATCGGGAAGTCCGTACGGATGGAACGTATCGACGGCGAGTTCACGCCACGCCTGAACGGCGGCGAGCCGATGCTCGCCGGCGCGGGCCGCTGCTCGGCGGGCTTCAACGTGACCAACGGCCGGAACAACTTCATTCTGACGGCGGGGCATTGTGGGCCGGAGGGCACCACGTGGTTCTCGGACACGCAGGGCACCCAGCAGGTCGGGACGACCGTGGACGGGGAGTTCCCCGGCAGTGACTACTCCCTCATCCGGTACGACCAGGGCACCGTGCTCGAGGGACCGGACGTGGTGGCCGTCGGCAACGGCGAAGGCGTGCGGATCACCGGTGCGGCCGATCCCGCCGTCGGTCAGAAGGTCTTCCGCAGCGGGAGCACCACGGGGCTCCGGTCCGGCGAGGTGACCGGCCTGGACGCGACGGTGAACTACCCGCAGGGCACGGTCACCGGGCTGATCGAGACCACGGTGTGTGCCGAACCGGGCGACAGCGGCGGCCCGATGTTCGCCGACGGTACGGCGCTGGGCATCACCTCGGGCGGCAACGGGGACTGCGACAACGGCGGTACGACGTTCTTCCAGCCGGTGACCAAGGCGCTGAACACGCTCGGCGTGCAGCTGGCCGCCGATCCCGATGCGGCGGGCGGCCAGCAGGCCTCACCGTCGGCCCGGGACGACAACGCGGGCGCGGGCAACGACGCCGACAACGGGGCGGGCGCGGGCGTGCCGCCCGGCGGGGCCTCGCCCTCGCCCGGCGGTGTGGGAGAGCTGGAGACCGTGCCCCAGGGCGGGTCGGACCAGGCCTCGTCGACGTTCGCGCGGCTCGCGGAGTACCGGAATCTCGGGCCGGGGCTGCTGGTCATCGCCGGAAGCCTGATCGCGCTGGTGGCGATCCAGATCCGTATGGAGCGGGGACGCAGGCAGTACCGCAACGAGTACTCGCAGAGCTGGGGCTGACATGAGCGCCGTACGGTGAACGGTTTACTGGAGGGATGACGCTTCCCGGCCCACCAGTACCTGATGACCACGACCGCGCTCCTGTCATCGTCAGCACCGCCGGCTCCTTCGCGCGGAGTGTGCTGGACGAGCGGCATCCGGCGCTCATCGAGCGGGTACGGCAGTCCACGCCGTACCCGCCCGCGCAGCAGCGCGCGCTGGACGCCCTGTTGGCGGAGATCACCGAGGGCGTGATCGAGCCCCTGGACGACGGCGAACCGGGTGCCGAGGTGTGGCGGGACGAGCCCTACTACGGGCGACGCTGGCCGGACGTCCCCTTCCTGTGGGCGGAGAGCTTCTTCTACCGCAAACTCCTCGCCGCCCTGGGCTACTTCACGCCCGGCCCATGGCAGGGCGTCGACCCCTTCGCCCCGTTCAAGAACGCCGAACTCGCGAGCTCCAAGGTCGATGACGAACTCTCCGCGCTCGACCGCCTCCCCCAAATCCCCGCGGAGGAACAGGACCGCACGGTCCTGCACTCCTCCCTCTGGGGCAACCGTGCGGATCTCGGCTTCCAACTGTCCGCGGGCGCCGAGGGGTTGGGCGACCGCGTACCCGGCCTGGTGGTGGACGACTCCGCCGAGCTGTGGCGGATCCTGCATGTGGCTCGGCCCGGCAAGGTGTGCCTGGTGGCCGACAACGCCGGACCCGAACTGCTCCCCGACCTCGTCCTCGCCGACCATCTGCTGACCACCCGCCGCGCGGCCACCGTCGTGCTGCACCTCAAGCCGTACCCGTACTACGTCTCCGACGCCACCACCGCCGACGCCCTCGCCTGCCTGGACCGGCTGACCGCCGCGTCCGGTCACGCTGCGGACGTCGGCAAGCGGCTGCGGCAGGCGATGACGAGCGGCCGCCTGATCCTGCGCACCCACCCGTTCTCCTGCGCACCACTCCCCTACGCGGACATGCCGGACGACCTCCGCCGCGACTTCGCGACCGCCAGGCTTACGATCATGAAGGGCGACCTCAACTACCGCCGCCTCGTGGGCGATCGGCACTGGCCCGCCACGATCCCCTTCGCCGAGGTCACCGCGTACTTCCCGGCCGCGGTGGCGGCGCTGCGCACCCTCAAGTCGGACGTCGCCACGGGCCTGCCACCCCGCACGCTGGAGCAACTGGACGCGACCGGGGAAGCCTGGCGCACCAGCGGAACGCACGCTCTGATCCAGGTCAGCGTCGGACCGTTCGCCTCAACAGCCTGAAACCCGGCGGCACTTCGGGCGCACCCGCGAGTCGGCGTCGCGTGGGCGTTCGATTTCTGGCAGGCTCAGGGGCATGTGTGACAGATGGCGCTGGGCTGGAGGCGTGTGATGGAGCCGCTCGACTCGCAGGATCCTCTGGCCGTCGAGGTGACCGAGGCGATCCGTGCAGGTGACGTGGCCGCCTTGCGGCAGTGCCTCGCCGAGCATCCCGGCCTTGCCACCGCGCGGATCGTCCAGCGCGGCCCTGGTGCCGGAAGCCGGACGCTGCTGCATATCGCCGCGGACTGGCCCGGTCACTATCCGCACGGTCCCGCGGTGGTCGCCACGCTGGTCGCGGCGGGTGCGGATCCCAACTCCCGTTTCGAGGGCGCCCACTCGGAGACCCCGCTGCACTGGGCGGCGAGCAGCAACGACGTCCCCATGCTCGACGCGCTCGTCCAGGCGGGCGCCGACATCGAGGCCCCGGGCGCCGTGATCGGCGGCGGCACACCGCTCGCCGACGCGCGCGGTTTCGGCCAGTGGCGGGCCGCACGCCGGCTCCTCGAGCTTGGGGCGCGTACGACGTTTGAGGACGCCGCGACGCTCGGGCTGCTGGACCGGGTGAAGGTCTTCGTCGAAGGCCCTGGAGTCAACGGCCCCCGAGTCGACGACCCCGGAGTCGCAGGGCACGGAGTCGAAGGTCCCGAACCGGCCGACGACAAGCCGGCGGATCCGGAGCCCGTCGACCACGCCGCCCTCACCCGCGCCTTCTGGGGCGCCTGCCACGGCGGCCACCTGGCCACAGCGGAGTACTTGTTGGCCCACGGCGCCGATCGTGACTGGATCGGCTACGACGACCAGACGCCGCTCGACATCGCCCGTGCCGCGGACGCCGACGCCGTCGTGCGCTGGCTGCGCGAGCAGGGGGCTAAGTCGCGCGCCCAACTGCCGTGAGCGCGGGCGCGATCAGCGGGCTTCCGGCGACAGCAGCCAGGTCAGTACGAGCATGGTCTCCAGGTGGCGTTCGGGATCGGGGCAGGTGCCGTCCGTCAGTTGGCTGATCTGGCGGAGGCGGTAGCGGACGGTCTGCTCGTGGACGTGGAGGCGTTCGGCGGTGAGGACCGCGTTGTCTCCGCAGCGGAGGTAGACGAGCAGGGTTTCGAGGAGGGGTTCCCGGCGGCGGGGCGGGAGTTCGAGGAGCGGACCGAGCAGGGTGGTCGCGGCGGCTTCGAGGAGGTCGCCGGACTGGAAGGCGGTCAGGACGGCCAGGTGGTCGACGCAGCGCAGCGGCGCCTCGGCGGCCAGCACCCCGCGGTCGACCAGGTCCAGTGCACGCCGCGCCCAGCGCAGCGACACCGCGCCCTGGTCGACGGGGACGACGGGCCCGAGCACCGCGCCCTTGGCCTTCGGCAGCCAACCTCGCCCGGAGATACGGGGGTTGGGCACGATGAGGTACGGCGCGGCGGGGTTGCGGTCGGCGAGGACCTCGGGCGGCAGTACGTGGGTCTGCGGGTGGTCACCCGGTGGCAGGGCGAGCACGGCGAGGGTGGGCGGCAGCCGCCACCCGGCGGCCGCGGCCAGCTCGGCGAGCGGCCGCGGGGCCTGTCCGGGCTCGGCGATCAGCGCGTCGCGGAGGCGGTCCCGCTGTACGTCGACCGGGGTCTGGCCGCATACGTCGTCGAACCCGCGTGAGGCCGCCGCGATCGCCATACTCATCAACTCGAAGGCATCCTCGGTGAGTTTCGTCAGGACGGGCTCCGGCCACTTCTCGCGGTACGCGTCCTCGATGAGCCGGCGGCACGCCACCCGCCCAGCGAGGTCGAGCGCGTCTCTCAGTACGTCGAGAGGGCGGCCGAGGCGGCCGTGCTGGGCGCCGATGGCCTCGTACAAAGCGATGAGCTCGGAAACGGCGGCGGGGCTGGGCCGTGTCACGTCGTGGAGCGAGACGAAACAGCTCACAGTCTGGTCGATGACCTGCCGTACCGAAAAGCCGCCCATGCCCTCCGCGATGTCCATGTAGTCCGGCAGCCCGGAACGTACGGCCTCCTCCATCTCGTCGACGACGGCCGGGACCTGCCGCAGCAGCATCCGGCGCAACCCGATGGGGAGCGGAGCGGCGTCCTGTGCGTTCGCGAGGGTCAAAGGTGCCTCCCGTGGATTCCCGTGGGGCTGGACAATCCTGCGGGACTCCTGTGACGTACGCCAGATTTCGCGCGCGAGCGCACGGCGAAGGTGTCATCCGCCTTACACTCCAGTCCACGATGACTCACCTGCCGGTGCTAGTAAGGGAGTTGCCACGTGACAGCTGCCGAGCCGTTCTTATCAAGGCACCCGTGGCATGAGCTGCCGCCGGCCCTCGCCCCGCGTCTGCGCGACCGGCTTCCGGAGCTCACCACGGAGATGGTGCAGGCGATCCGCCGGGAGGTTCGGGGCTACCGGCAGCCGATCGGTTCCGCCGTCGCGCGTGATCTCGCCGAGGCGGTGCGTCTGGCGGCCACCCAGTTCACCGAGCTGGTCGAGGAGCCGGACGCGCCGCAGCAGCACTATGTGCCGCGCTTCAGAAGGCTGGGCAGGCTGGAGTACCTGAGCGGGCGCGGCATGGACGGGCTGCAGGCCGCGTACCGGATCGGCGCCCGGGTGGCATGCCGCCGCTATGTGGACGTGGCGCGGGACGCGGCGCTGCCGGGTGACCTCGCCGTTCCGCTGAGCGAGGCCGTGCTCACGCATATCCATGTGATGGCCGGGGAGTCGGTGGCGGGCTTCGAGGAGGCGCGGGCCGGTGCCGCCGACGACGTACTGCGCAGCCGTCGGCTGCTTGTGGCACGGCTGCTGCAGCGCCGCCGCGATCCGCTCGCGGAACCGCTGCCGGACCTGGCCCGCAGGGCCGCCTGGCCGCTGCCGGAGCGGGTCCGCTGCGTACTGCTGCCCGCCTCCGTGAAGGTGCCCGGTCTCGACGCCGACGTACTGCGGGTGACCAGGGACGATGAGCTGCACCTGGTGGTGCCCGACGAGCGGCTGCTGACGGTCTTCCAGGGCACCGAAGCGGCGGTGGGCCCGGCCGTCCTCCTGGACGAGGCCTGGATCTCGCTGCACTGCGCCCGCCTGGCCCGGCGCCTTGGGCGGACCAGCGCCCAGGACCACCTCGCGGAACTGCACCTGTTGCACGGCGCCCCGATAGGAAGTCTCCTGGCCGACCAGGTACTTGAGCCCTTACGAGGCCTCCCGCCGGGCAAGGCTGAACGGCTCACGGACACGCTCGACGCGCTGCTCGCCTCCACCGGGCGTACGGCTCCGGAGGTCGCCGCCGCGCTGGGCATCCATCCGCAGACGGCCCGCAACCGGCTGCGTCAGCTGACCGCCCTGTACGGCGAACGGCTCGACGACCCGGCGTTCCGCTTCGACGCGCAGCTCGCGCTGCGCAGCAGGTCGGCACGGCGTTCCACGCCGCACTGACAAACTTCCGTTCAGAATTCAGCAGTTGAACGAGAAGCGGTACTGACTTTCTGTCAGCATGCTCAGCCGCATGAGACATGCGAGCACCCGCACCGCGAAACGACTCGGACTCCTTTCCGGCGCCGCCGTCCTGGCGGTGACCGGTGCGAGCCTCCTCCCCCAGCAGGCGCAGGCCGGACCCGGGGACTTCCAACGGGGCCCCGACCCGACCGAGCAGTCCATCACCGCCGAGCGCGGCCCCTTCGCCACGGCCCAGACGACGGTCGACGGCCCGAACTTCAACAAGGGGACCGCCTATTACCCGACCGACACCAGCCAGGGCACCTTCGGAGCCGTGGCCATCAGCCCGGGGTTCTTGTCGCCGGAGGCCGTCGTCAGCTGGTACGGCCCGCGCCTGGCGTCCCAGGGTTTCGTCGTCCTGACTCTGGAGACCAACTCCGGCACCGACCAGCCCGACGACCGGGCGACTCAGTTGGTCAACGCGCTGGATTTCCTGGTCCAGAGCAGCTCCGTGAAGAACCGTATCGACCCCAACCGCCTTGCCGTGATGGGTCATTCGATGGGCGGGGGCGGCTCACTCAGGGCCTCGGAGCTGCGTCCTTCCATCAAGGCCGCCATTCCCCTGATGCCCTGGCACAACGACAAGACCTGGCAGGGCGACCGCGTCCCCACGATGATCATGGGCGCCCAGAACGACGCCATCGCATCGCCGGCCTCGCACGCGAAGCCGTTCTACGACAGCCTCACCTCGGCACCGGAGAAGGCGTACCTGGAGCTGAGGGGCCAGGGCCACCTGGTGGCGGTCTCCCCCAATGTGACGATCGCGAAGTACAGCATCGCCTGGCTGAAGCGGTTCGTCGACGAGGATGTGCGCTACGACAAGTTCCTGTGCCCGGCTCCGGCGCCGAACCAGCAGATCAGCGAGTACCGGAACACCTGCCCCACGGGGTAGGGGCGCTACCCGGACCGGCTTTTGTCTCCGGAGGGCTGGTCCCGGTCTCCGGGCCGGTCCGGGAGCACGATCTCCGCCCAGAGGGAATCGTGGTCGGAGAAGTCGCTGTGCACGGTGTCACTCCACTTGACGGTGACGGACGGCGGGACGAAGAGGTAGTCGATCTTGTTCACGCCGTAGGTCGCCTCACCGGCCCGGCAGGGCACCGTCCAGTTGTTCATGTAGTTGCCGCAGGGACTGCCCGCCTCCTTGAACTCCCCCGTCGCCCCGCCCTCGTAGTTCCGGTGGTAGAAGCTGTCGGTGGGCGGCTCCTCGGCAGTCGTGTTGACGTCGCCCATGAGGAACTTCCGGTAGCCGCCGTAGGTGGTGGCCAGGAGTCGCTTCGCCTCGGCGGCCTCCGTCTCCCGGGCTTTCTGAAGAAAGGGAGCGGAACCGCTCGACATATGGATCGAGCACACCGCCAGCCGCCGTTCCTGCGAGCGTATGCAGAGCATTTCGCGCTGTTCGCGGCCGGGCGGTGAACCGAGGTCGTGTCCACCGCCCGCCGTCGGCGTGAAACCGAGGTCGTCGCGGTAGAGGAGGGCGTTGCCGAAGTCCGAGTCGTGCCAGCACGACGCCGGGGTTCCGACTTCCGGCACCACCGTGTCGAACACCGTTGAATAGCCAGGCAGTTGGCTGTCGAGCCGCTCCGTCCAGTCGCGGCATCCTTCCTGGATGGTCACAAAGGCCGGCCGGCGTTCCTTGACGGTGCGTACGAAATCGTCGGCGGCCTCGACTCCGGCCGTCCCGTACTTCGAGTTGCCGCCCGCCATGTTGAAGGTGGCGATCCGGTACGTCGTCGCGGCCGGGCCCGCCTGTATGGGAGCGGGGCCCGGCGGTGCGGGATCCGGGTTTTCCCGGAGGGGCGCCGCGCTCGGGGACAGTCCGAAGAACAGCAGCACGAGAGAGGCCGCCGCCAAGACGACCCGACGGCGGGACGAAGGCGGGGCGAGTTTTGTCGACGCTGCCATGAACGCAGTGCCCCCCTCTTGCCTACCGCTGCCCCACAACCATGGCACAGCGCCATCCTTCGCCAGAACAACAGGAGTTCTGGTCAGGTGATCCACACGGCGGCCGAAACTCGCCGTTACCGCGGGTCAGCGGACATGCGCGGCCCCCGTCACCCCGGAGATATCGCTCCAGGGCCGCGGGGGCCGGGGTCAGGCAGGGTCACTGCTGCGGCGGGCGGTCCTGGCGCTCGCTGCCGAACTGGTCCTTGAGCTTTTCCTGGGCGGTGTCGACCTGGCCGCTGTACTTTCCCTGGGTCCGCTCGTCCACGAAGTCGCCGCCCTTGTCGACGCCCTTGGACGTCTGCTCGGGGTGGCCCTTCAGCATGCTCTTGATCTTGTCCATCATGGACATGAGACGTCCTCCTGATCAGCTCACCCCCCACATCTCCAGGGTCACGTCAGGTGGGGGGTTTCGCATCCCAGGGAGGTGGCGGGCTACGCGCCCGTACGACACTCCGGGTGGCCCCAGCCGTCGGGATTCTTGGCGATCGTCGCGCCGGCCTCGTAGGAGCGGCCACAGCGGCAGCGGCCCGGGAACTTGGCCTTGAGCGTGCGGGACGACGAGGCGCCGGAGGTGCGCTTCTTAGGGGCCGCGGCCTTCTTGCCGCCGGACGACGGGGGCGGCTCCGGTGACCCCTGTTCGCTGCCCGCGGGTTCCTGGACGAAGGCGGCCTGGCTTGCGGCGCGGTCGGCGAAGTCGTTGAGCGGGTCGCCGCCGACCTGGTGCGCGGGTACGTAGCGGAAGTCCACCTCGCGGCCCTCCAGCAGCTCGTCGATCCGCACGACGAGGTCCTGGTTGGCCACCGGCTTGCCCGCCGACGTCTTCCAGCCGTTGCGTTTCCAGCCGGGCAGCCAGCTTGTGACCGCCTTCATCGCGTACTGCGAGTCCATCCGGATCTCCAGCGGCACGCCCGGCTCGACGGCCGCCAACAGCCGCTCCAGCGCGGTGAGTTCGGCGACGTTGTTGGTCGCCGTGCCCAGCGGTCCGGCTTCCCACGCGACGGGGGTTCCCGTCGCGTCGGCGATCACCCAGGCCCAGCCGGCGGGTCCTGGGTTTCCCTTCGACGCCCCGTCACACGCGGCGATAACGCGTTCAGCCATGCGTCCGATCATGTCACGGCGCTCCGCCGGGTTCGCCGGTCCAAGGGGTGGGTTCGTCGGGGCTGGTCGCGGGCCTGAGCAGATCACCGTCCGTCCCCCATGGCTCGCTGTATGTTGAACCACTGTGGGAGACGAAGGAAGCGCACCGGTGTCATCGCCTCAGCGGGCACGCGCGCAGGCGTCCGCGATCAGGTCGGGGAAGGCGGTTCCTGAGGCGGAGGCCGCCCCGTCCTCGCGGCTGCGGGCGCTGTTCGACGGGCCCCGGCTCTCCCCTGGCCAGCGGCGTATCGCTCAGTATCTGATCGAGCACATCACCGAGGCCGCGTTTCTGTCGATCACGGAGCTCGCCGACCGGGCGGGCGTGAGCCAGCCCTCGGTGACGCGTTTCGCGACGGCGGTGGGCTTCAGCGGCTACCCCGCGCTGCGCGAGCGGCTGCAGTCGATCGCGCTCAGCACGCTCGCGGCCGCGCCCGACGCCGCCGAGGAGGCCCGCCCTAACGAGCTCCAAGCAGCCGTCGACGCCGAGATCGACAACCTGGAGAACCTGCGGCGCGACCTCGCCGATCCCGGGCGGGTGATCGAGATCGGCCGCGCGCTGTCGCAGTCGACGCCGCTGACAGTCCTGGGCCTGCGGATCTCGGGCTCGCTGGCCGAGTACTTCGCGTACGCCGCCCGCCGTATCCACCCGGACGTCCGGCTCGTGACACGGGGCGGCAGCGTCGCGTACGACGCACTGCTGCAGTCGCGCGAGGCGGGCGGCACCTGGCTGCTGGCCTTCTCCATGCCCCGGCACGCACACGAGACGCTCACGGCACTGCGGGTGGCCAAGAGCGCGGGCCTGCGCGTCGCCCTGATCACCGACCTGGCGCTCGGCCCGCTCGCCGACGAGGCGGACGTGGTCTTCGCCTCCGGCACCGGTCCCCGCCTCGTCTTCGACTCGTACGCCGCGCCGGGGGTGATGTCCGCGGCCCTTCTCCAGGCCATGACCGACGCGGACCCCGAACGCACCCAGGCCCGCCTCGACGAGTACGAACAGGGCGCGGAACAGCACGCGTTCTTCCTCAAGGACTGAGCAGGGACCAAGGGGCAAAGGTCCGGTGTCCACCGGTACGCGGTGGTCGCCTCCCGCAAGGCATGATTCGGCCGTATTCAGCAAGCCCTGCACATGAATTTTTTCATACGCTTGCCTACCCGACGGTATATATGAATACTGCTCGCTGATCGGGAGCCCCCCGAACCGCCCGCCGCCTCGGAAGCGATGACGACGATGTCCCTGACGTACTCACCGATCAGCACGGACTGGCCCAGCCAGGTAAAGACGCCCGGCAACCGGGACTGGGAACGATCGGCGGCCAAGTGGCTGCGCGAACTGGTGCCGTCCCGCTACGGCAGCTATCCCCTGCTGATCCGCGAGCCCGTTCTGCTCGCCCGCCATGCGCAGATCCAGCTCCAGCAGGAGATCCGGGTCGTCCGCACCGCGCTGCACAGCGCCCGGGCCGAGCTGCCCTCCATGGGGATGCCGGAGTCCGTCATCGAGCACACCATCAAGCTGTACGCCGCGGAACTCACGCAGCTGAACCACATCGCCCGCGCTGTACGCGTCGTCAGCCAGGCCCTGGTGGACGGCAACAGCGGGCGCACCGGACGCTGAGCGGCCAGGCGCTGCTCGCCACTCGCCGCTCAGCCGGCCGGCACGCGCATTCGCGCCCGTATGGCACTGAGTTCCCCAAACACAGCGCACTGAGTGCCATTTCGCCTGGCCGGTGCTAGGTTTCCGCGCATGACCGTTGGCAAGCCGCCGATGCGGGACGCGCTCGTGGCGGCGGCGTTCCAGTTGTTTCTGGAGCGGGGGTACGAGCAGACCACCGTCGATGACATCGTGGCGCTCGCCGGGGTCGGACGGCGGTCCTTCTTCCGGTACTTCCCGTCGAAGGAGGACGTGGTCTTCCCTGACCACGAGCGCTGCCTGGCCGATATGACCGAGTTCCTGGCCCGCGGCGGCGACGAGCACGATCCGGTGGCGCGGGTCTGCGACGCGGCGCGGCTCGTACTGCGCATGTACGCGGAGAACCCGACGTTCTCCGTTCAGCGCTACCGGCTCACCAAGAAGGTCCCGGGGCTGCGCACATACGAACTCTCGGTGGTCTGGCGGTACGAGCGGGCTCTCGCCGAGTATCTGCGCCGGCGCTTCGCGGGGCAGCCCGACGGGACGCTGCGTGCCGATGTGATCGCCGCGGCCGTCGTCGCCGCGCACAACAACGGGCTGCGGTCCTGGCTGCGTTCGGACGGCGAGAGCGACGCGAGCGCGGAGGTCGATCACGCGCTCGCCCATGTGCAGCGGACCTTCGCCCCGGACCAGGGGCCCGAACCCGCGGAGGACGTGGTCGTGCTCGTCTCGCGGCGTGGGGCGCCGATGTGGCGGGTGGTCCAGGAGATCGAGGCGACGCTGGACCGCCGTACCGACTGACCAACTGACCGCCTGAGGCAAATCGAGGGAACTGAGTGCCTTTACGGGTGGCACTCCGTGCCATACGCTGGTTTCCATGTGGCGCACAACAGTTGTGTGCGCATCGGCACTTCAGATTCCGGCCCAGTGCAGGGAGATGACATCGTGTTCCACCCGGGAAGCCGGTTCACGGCGGGCGTACTCGACGCGGCGACGGCGACAACCACGAAACCGGCCGAAGAGGGGCTCCACTTCCAGCGCTGCCGCTGGTGTGGGACCGCCATGTTCCACCGGCTGCTCTGCCCGGTCTGCGCGGGCAGCGACCTGCGTACGGAACGCAGCGCGGGCCTCGGCGTCGTACGCCACGCCAGCATCGTCCAGCGCAACACCCCCGCCGCCCGCAATGTGTCCATCGTCGAGCTGGCGGAGGGTTTCACCGTGCGAGGACGGGTGCAGGGCCCGCTCATCGCGATACGGGTCGGCGACCGCGTACAGCTGACCACGGCCGCGGACCCGGTGCGCCGTGAGCCGGTGTTCAAGCTCTGCGAGGAGCCGTTCTCCGGCTGGTTCTGACCGGCTCCTGACGCGCGCGGGCGGGCTTGCGCGGGAACACTGGCAGGGTCAGCTGCCCGCGCGGAGCGTGGAGGAACCCATGCAAGCCAAGGACGTTCTCGTCGACGCGTACGGTCGTATCCAGGAGGAGGTCCATGCCGTCGTCGAAGGACTCTCCGCGGACGAACTGAACGCCCGCCTCGACGACGAGGCAAACTCGATCAGCTGGCTCGTCTGGCATCTCACCCGCGTCCAGGACGACCACATCGCCGACGCCTCCGGCCTCAAGCAGCTCTGGCTCGCGCAGGACTGGGCGGACCGCTTCGGCCTCAACCTCCCCCGCAGGGACACGGGTTACGGCCACACCGCGTCGAAGGTCGCCAAGGTCCGCGTGGACTCGGGCGAACTGCTCCTCGGCTACCACGACGCCGTCCACGAGCAGACGCTGGGCTTCCTGCGCGAACTGGACGACGGCGATCTCGACCGCGTCGTGGACGAGAGCTGGACCCCGCCCGTGACCCTGGGCGTCCGCCTGGTCAGCGTCCTCTCCGACGACTTGCAGCATGTCGGGCAGGCGGCGTTCGTCCGGGGCATTCTGCGGGCGCGATGAGGGCCGTACGTCCCGTGTATTCGGCTGCTCCCGGGACACTCGCCTGAGATACGGGTCCGTCGGCGATGCCGGAGGAACACGGGACCACGTACGCAGAGGAGTCGGGAACCATGCGGCACGACGAGCTGATCTCAAAGGTGCGGGAGCGGGCCGAACTGCCCGACCGGGGTTCGGCCGAGCGGGCCACGCGGGCGGTGCTGTCGACGCTGGCGGAGCGCATACCCGTCGGGCTGGCCGATCATCTGGCCGCCCAACTGCCCGCGAAGCTGGCGGAGTCGGTGCGGGTGGACTCGCCGGCCGGGGGTGATGAGCGGCGCGCCTCCGGTGAGCGCTTTGACCTGACCGCGTTCGCGGGGAGGGTCGCCTGGCGGGCCGGGGTGCCCGAGGATGACGCCATTCGCGAGGCAGTCGCGGTCTTTGAAGTCCTGGATGCGGCTGTCGCACCGGAGGAGATGGAGAAGCTTGCCCGCGTCCTGCCGTCGGACATCCGGACGCTGCTGCCCGTCGCCCGGGCCGACATCACCGAGGTGTAGCGCGTAGGCGCTGCGCCGGCTGGTCGGTTCTAAGCTGCGGGTTCGTTGGGGCTGGTCGCGCCCACGCGGCGGAGCCGCAAATTGATGCAGCACCGCGCCCCTGGAAGGGGCCTGCGGCCGCCTTTCAGGGGCGCGGTGCTGCAGCGGATTTCGGCAAGTCCCCATCGCGATGGAGCCCCTCAGGCAATGTCGTCCCGGGCGACGGCGGCGTTCACGTCCGTAGCTATGTCGAACGTGTCCGAGAGGCGGGTCAGGCGCAGTAGGCGTCTGTGGCGGGGGTCGTCGAGGACCAGGAGCAGGCGGCTTCGTTCACCCCTGAGGCGGTTGCGGATTCGGCACAGTAGGGACAGGCCGCTGCAGTCCAGGAACGTGACTTTGCGCAGGTCCAGCACCAGGCGCGGGGGCCGGGTGTCGCACACGGCGTCGAGGGAGGTCATCAGCTCGGTCGTGGCCAGCAGGTCCAGCTCTCCGGAGAGTTCGATGACCGTGCTGCCGCTGAGCGTTCGCTCCCGGAGGCCGTACGTCGGTTGCTGCACCATCGTCCCCAACCCCTTCGGGGTGCGGCTACCCCTTGTGAGCCGCACCAATCGGGTCGTACACGCGAGGTCCTTCCTTCCGCGTCCTCCGCGCCTTTCCTTCCGCGCCTCTCCTTCCGCTCCTTTCGCATGGCCCACGATCGCCGGGGTACTCGGCGTTCGCCCTGCCCCCTCATCACCAGGGAGAACGCACTCGGAGGGCGGAAGGAGTGGAGTTCATGCGATTCCGTGACCGACAGCAGGCCGGTGCCACCCTGGCCGAACGGCTGCTCGTGCGCCGGGAAGAGGGCGCCCTGCCCGATCCGGTCGTGCTCGCCCTGCCCCGCGGTGGCGTCGTGGTGGCGGCCGAGGTGGCGCGGGCGCTCGACGCCCCGCTGGATGTGCTGGTCGCCCGGAAGATCGGAGCTCCGTTCCAGCCGGAGCTCGGCGTCGGCGCGATCGCCGGGGAGGACGAGCCGTTCTTCGACGAGCGGGCGCTGGACCGGCTCGGGCTGAGCAAGGCGGCCCTCGAACCGATCGTGGAGCACGAGCGGGACGAACTGCACCGGCGCGAACAGCTCTACCGCAAGGGCCGGGCGATCCCCGAACTGACGGGCCACACCGCTGTCGTGGTCGACGACGGCGTGGCCACCGGAGTCACCGCACTCGCCGCCCTGCGTTCCGTACGGCGCCACGATCCCGGCCGCGTCACGCTCGCCGTCCCGGTGTGCTCGCCGGAGGCGGCCCTGCTGGTGCAGGAGCAGGCGGACGAGGTGGTCTGTCTGCACGAGCCGGTCGCGTTCATGGCCGTCGGGCTCTGGTATGAGGAGTTCGACCAGGTCACGGACGACGAGGTGCTCGACGTCCTGCACGGGTTGTCGTGACCGGACAGCGAATCCTGCTCACCGGGTGGTTCAGCTTCCTGGACGGGGAGGCCACGGCCGGTGACGTACTCGCGCTGCGGCGGGTGGAGCAGGCGCTGGACCGCGCAGGGCTGTCGTACGACACGGTGTGGAGCCCCGGTTTCCATCCCGAGGCCGTGCATTTCGCGGACGTACGGCCGGATGCGTACTCCCATCTGGTGTTCGTGTGCGGGCCGCTGCATGGCCCCCAAGTCGCCGGGCTGCACGAGGAGTTCAGGTCCTGTCGGCGTATCGCGATCGGTGTCTCCGTGGTCGATCCCGAGGATCCGGCCGCCACCGGGTTCCATCTGGTGCTGCCGCGGGACGCTCCGGGTGCGGCTCCAGCGTTGGACCTGTCGGCGAGCGCTCCGATCGGCCGGCCCACGCCCGTGGTCGGGGTGATCCTCACGCACGGCCAGCAGGAGTACGGGCCGCGTCGGCGGCACGACGAGGTCGCCGAAGCCGTGACGCGGTGGCTCTCGGGCAAGGACTGTGCGCCGGTCGAGCTGGAGACGCGTCTTGATACGCGGGACTGGCGGCTGGACTCGACGCCCGAGCAGTTCCAGTCCGTGCTCGCCCGCCTGGACTGCGTCGTCACCGACCGGCTGCACGGGCTGGTGCTCGCGCTGCGGACCGGGATCCCGGTACTCGCCGTCGATCCGGTCGCCGGTGGCGCGAAGCTGACCGCGCAGGCGCGCGCCTGCGACTGGCCGGCGCTCGTTCCGGCCGAGCGCCTGGACGACCGCCAGCTGGACCGCTGGTGGGACTGGTGCCTCACCTCGGGGCGGGCCGCGGCCCGGCAGAGCCGGGACGAGTTCCTGCACGGGCCGTCCCGGAGCAACGTGCAGGCGCTCGTCGAGGCGCTGTCGGCCCGGCCTCTTCGGTCGGGGCGGTCGTCCCGTTAGTTCGTCCCGTTAGTTAGTTCGCCGGAGCGCGGGGCACCCGTGGTCACCGAACACCGCCCGTCGTAGAGGGAACGAAGATGGCGACTGGCCGACTCCCCGATCATGAACAGCGCATTCTGGACGCGATGGAAGCGGATCTGCGACGCGACCGACGGCTGCGTCGCAGGCTGCGTACCGTACGGATCAAGCGGCGACTGAACCCGGCACGAGTCGCCGATTATCAACCTCGTGTGCCGACTGTCGCGCTCCTGTTGTCGCTGTCGGTGCTGCTGATGGTGCTGGGTATCCGGACCTCCGAGCCGGTCGTGATCTGGGCCTTCGCCGCGCTGTGGCCGCCGACGCTGTTCGGGGTCTTCCGTCTGTTGTGCCGGTGGACGGAGCCATGAGCGTGGCCCGGCCCCCGGGCCGGACCACGCGTCAGCGCCTGTAGAGCCCAACCCGAGTCAGCGCTGGTAGAGGCCGACCAGGGTGCCGCTGGCCAGTTGCTGCCGGTCGAGGACGTTGTGCACGTCCTCGGCGGTGGCTTCGTCCGGGATGGAGACGGGGCCCGGGAGGGCGTACACGCGGAAGAAGTAGCGGTGCGCCTTGTCGCCGACCGGGGGCTGTGGGCCGCCCCAGCCCGGTTCGCCGAAGCCGTTGATGTGCTGGTGGCCGCCCGGGGGCTTCTCGTCGGCGTCCAGGCCTTGGCTGCGGGGATCGATTCCCGTCACCAGCCAGTGGATGAAGGTCCCGGACGGTGCGTCCGGATCTTCGCAGACGAGAGCCAGCTCCACGGCCTCGTCGGGGACTCCGGACCAGGTCAGCGGCGGGGAGACGTTGTCGCCCAGCTTGGCGTAGCGGTCCGGGATCGTGGCGTGGTCAGTGAATGCGCTGCTTTTGAGTTCGATTCCAGCCATGCGCGCCGCAGTACCCGCGAGGAGCACGGCCACACCTGACGCGGCAGGCATGGTGGTGCGGCGTTAGCGGCGCCCCGCGCGGGGAACCCGGGATGCCACCCCCTCCGAACCGAGGAGGTCCCTGTGCGCAATCGTCGGCGGGTGAGCCGTACGCTCTGTGACTTCGACTCGTCGGTCGCGGCCGTCCGTGCGGTGAGCAGATTCATGCGCGGGCGCGACTTCCGCGCGCTGGGTGCGGGGCCCGCCTCCGCGCATCTCGCGGCACTCGCCTCGGCACTGCCCGCCGGAGCGCAGCGCAGGCTTTTCGTCACGGCGGGACGCTTCCAGAGTTCACGTGCGTCCCGGGTGCGCGGGCTCACCAGTGAGGACCTGGCCTCCTGGACCGCCGGGCAGTACGGCCCCGGCCCGTATCCCGCCGTTTTCATCGGCTCCGTCAGCGGTGCCGCCGTGCATCTCGCGGCCGCGATGGGTGCGCCGGTGCTGCCGCAGACCTATCTGGTTCCGGTACGGGCCCGGGTGGACCCCGACCGCCCGCGGAACGCGCTCACGGCAGGCATGGAACTCGGTCGCGCCATGGTGGCGGCCAACCCCGATCTCTCGCTGTGCCATATGCACGACCCGAGTCAGGACCGGGCCATGCTCGTGCGTTTCCTGTACTTCCGCTTCAAGCGGCTGCGGCTCGGGGCGGTGCTGGAGCGGTTCCTCGAGGAGCGGCTGGCTCCCGGCGCGACGATCTTCATCGTGGACTGCACGCTGACCTGGCCGGTCACCGTTCTCGGGGAGCGCCACAGCTTCCAGTTCGGCGCGCTGGGCGGCATGTCGCCGGACGAGTACGTATCCGGAAGCGACCGGGTCGCCGAGCATCTCGCGCAGCAGGGCTCGCCGGTACGCCGCTGGGACCCGTCGCCGGCTGACGAACGTCAGCCCGAGGCCGAGTGGGGCTACGACGACGCGCTCACCGAGGACATCTCCGAGGTGGCGGCCCGGCGCGGCTACCGGGTGCGGCGCATCACCCTGGAGGAACCGGAGCATCTGAGCCCGACGGTCGCGGAGCTGTACCGCTGGTGGCACCACCGCCGCGGACTGCCCGCCGAACGGCTGCTGGTCGAGACGTACGACCAATGGGAGCCGTACTGGACGCTGCGCCTGGGCGCCGTACCGTTCTGGCTGCAGTTCACCGCCGATTCCTCCCTCGACCTGCTGGAGCGCTACCTGCGCGGAGTGGAGCCGTACCGGCAAATCGGGGTCAATCTCTTCTCCAACGGTCTGCTCTCGGTCGGCCAGGCCCCGGTGGCCGAGTGGCGCAAGGTGGCCGAGCGGTACGCGGCCGAAAGCGGCGGCACCCTGGGCGTGGACGAGCGGGCCTTCCCGTGGGACTTCGGCGCCACGATGCGGCACCGGCCCGCGCTGGCGGCGCTGCCCGAGCGGTACCCGATGCCTCCCCCGCTGCGTGTCGACGAACTGGACGAGTTCCTCGGCCACTTCCCGGCCACCTCGGCCCCCTTCCCGCCACGAGTCGAGAGCCTGCGTCCGGCGAGCGGATGAGGAGGAACGACCGGCCATGAGCACACGCGAGCAGCACACCCCGGTGTTCCCCGAGCACACCGAAATCGCGTACCACGACGGCGAGTTCGGGCGGATGCGCAGTCGTACGGTCGGCCGCAGGCAGCCGTCGGTGCCCGAGGTCGTACTCGTCCAGGGCATGGGCGTATCCGACTATCTGCTGCCCGGCCTTGCGGCCTTCGGCGAGTGGACCCGGGCGCATCTGGTGGAACTGCCGGGATTCGCGGGCAGTGGGGATCCGCCGCATGAGATGGATGTACGGGAGTTCGGGAGCTGTGTCGCGGAGTGGCTGCGCGCGCGGGAGCTGGGGCCGGTGGTGCTCATCGGGCACTCCAGCGGTACTCAGGTCGCCGCTCGGGCCGCCGTGGATCACCCGGACGTCGTGGGCGTCGTACTGGCCAGTCCCACCGTCGACCCCATGGCCCGAAGCGTGCCGCGGCTGCTGCTCCGGTGGCGGCTGGACTCCCGCCACGAACCGTCCGGGCTCAGCGAGAACCATCGCCCGGAGTGGAAACGGGCCGGGGTGCGCAGGATGGTGCACATCGTCCTGGTGCACCGGGCCGACCGGCTGGAGGACTCCGTCGCCCGGCTGCGCGTTCCGCTGCTGGTGATCCGCGGCCGTGAGGACCGGATCAGTACGGCCCGCTGGGGCCGGGAGCTCGCGAGCCTGGTGCCGGACGGCCGGTATATCGAGGTGCCGGGGGCGCATACGTTTCCCTGGCTGGTTCCTGACGCGTGGTCCGCGCCCGTACGGGAGTTGGCGGCGGCGTCGGGGCGAGTCTGAGCCCCAGGGCCCTCAGCAGCGTGCGGAGCGCTCAGCTCGTCAGTACCTGGGGCGAGGTCTCCTTCAACTCGGCGTTCGCCCAGCGCAGTTGGCGCAAGGTGTCGGGATGGCATCGTTGTGCGAGGTCGAGCAGCTGGTCGTCCGCGGTGGCCTGGGCGGCCTGGGCGACGAGTTCCCAGTCGACGGAGACCGCCGACGCCTGCTGGCAGATCCTTCTCAGATCACGGAGCAGGAGCAGTCCCGCGTCGCCCCGGCGTCCCGCCTCGCCGCGGCGGCCGATGATCTCGCTGCCCTTCTCGCGCAGCCGGCCGACCGGTCCCGGCTCGTCGTCGGGTTCCGGGTCGAGGGTGACGTCGTAGCGCTCGGCGAGTTCGGCCAGCTCGCGGATGTGCCGGTGGGACCAGTCCGCGAGGTCGAGCGCGAGGTGGTGGATGTCGTGCGAGGTCTTGTGCCGTTCAGCGGTGTGCAGCAGTTCCCGGGCCAGCTCACGCTCCTCGCGATGCAGGTCCCGCAGCACCAGGCCGATCTTCATGTGTCACCTTCCGTCGGCGGCGTACCGCGTACGTCCTCATCTGATTCCGCGGCCGGGCCGCCCCGAGTCTCGGGCACGCCGGCGCCGAGCGGTGCGGAGGCGGCCGTCGTCGGAGCCGGGGCGGGGCTGCCGTCCTGCGCCCGAATGCGGCGCAGCCGGGCCGCGGCGGTCTTGTACAGGGGTTGCTTGGAGGCGGCGTCCCAGTCGGTGAGGGTCAGCTCGTTGGCGGCCCGGCCGTGGGCCTCGTCGGCTTCGGATCCCTCGTCGATGTCCCAGTAGCCGTAGTGGAACGGAAGGAACAGCACTCCGTCCCGGATGCCGCTGACCCGGGCCTTGGCACGCACCGAGCCGCGTGGCGTGGAGACCTCGACCAGGTCTCCCTCCATGACGCCCAACTCGCTCGCGTCACCGGTCGAGATCTCCACCCACATCTCGGGGGCCGCGGCCTGCAGTTGGGGGGCGCGGGCCGTCTTGGTGCGGGTGTGGAAGTGGTAGAGCGTGCGTCCGGTGGTGAGCAGGAAGGGGTGGTCACCGTCCGGTTGTTCATGCGGAGGGAGATATCCGGCCGACTTGATCACCGCCTTGCCGTACGGGTTCATCGCCCGGTACTCCGTGGGCTCCACGGGTGCTCCGGTGACCAGGTCCCGGCCATAGCTCTCGCAGTAGTCGGGGTCGCTCCAGAAGGCGCCGCCGGTGTAGAGGCGTTCGGTGCCGTCCGGGTGTTCCGCGTCGCACGGCCACTGGATGCCGCTGCCGCCGCGCAGTCTGTCGTAGCTCAGGCCGGTGTAGTCGCACGGTCGGCCACGGGAGCATTCCTTCCACGCCTCGAACGCCGACTCCGGATCGTGCCACTTCACCAGCGGGCCGCCGTCCTTGTCGCGCAAGTCCATGCGCCGGGCGTAGTCCAGGAAGATGTCCAGGTCGGGGCGCGCACGGCCGGGCGGGTCGACCGCCTTCTCGGAGAGGTGGACGGTGCGGTCGGCGTTGGTGAAGGTGCCCGTCTTCTCGGCCCATCCGGCTGCCGGCAGTACGACGTCGGCCAGCTCGGTGGTCTCCGTGGGGAACAGGTCCTGGACGATGAGGAAGAGGCGCTCCTGGGACAGTACGGAACGGATGCGGGACAGTTCCGGCAGGGACACCGCGGGGTTGGTGCCCGTGACCCACAGCATGCGCAGGGAACCCTGCTCCGCGTAGCGGAACATCTTCATGGCGTGGGTGGGCGGACCGTAATGCGGAATCCGCGACGGGTCGACGTTCCAGACCCGGCCGAGGTCGGCGACCTGTGCGTCGTCGGCCCAGTTGCGGAAGCCCGGAAGATCGCCGTCGGCGCCGCACTCGCGGGTGTTCTGGGCCGTGGGCTGGCCGTTCATCTGCAGCACTCCGCAGCCCGGGCGGCCGAGCATGCCGCGTACGAGGTGGAGGTTGTTCACCTGCACCGCGGCGGCCGTGGCCTGGTGGGACTGGTAGAAGCCCTGCAGCACCGTGGACACCAGCCGCTCGCAGGTGCCCAGCGCCCGGGCTGCCCGCCGGATCTCTTCGGCGGGCACGTCGCAGATCTCGGCGGCCCGTTCGGGCGGGTACTCCTTCACGCGGCGCTCCAGCTCGTCGAAGCCCACCGTGTGCCGGGTGATGTACTCCGCGTCCGTCCAGCCGTTGCCGATGATCTCGTGCAGCAGCCCGTTCATCAGCGCCACGTTGGTGCCCGGCCTGGGGGCCAGGTGCACCGCCGCGGCACGGGCCACCGGAGTCAGGCGGGGATCCACGCAGATCAGCGCGGGCGGTTCGGGTCCCGCGAGCCGGTCGAGGATGCGCATCCACAGCACGGGCTGCGTCTCCGCCACGTTGTGTCCGAACAGGGCGATGACGTCGGCGTGGTCGATGTCGGTGTACGAGCCGGGCTGTCCGTCGCAGGCGAAGGACTGCTTCAGTGCCTCGGCCGCCGTCGCCGTGCACAGCCGGGTGTTGCCGTCCAGGTGGTTGGTGCCAAGGCCGCCGTGGGCGATCAGGCTCAGGGTGTAGTACTCCTCCAGGAAGAGCTGCCCGGTGGTGTAGAAGCCGATCGCGCTCGGCCCCTGGTCCCGCAGGAGTTCCTTCGTACGGGCCACGATGTGGTCCATCGCGGTGTCCCAGTCCGTCTCCACCAGGCGGCCGCCCCGCCGCACCAACGGCCGTGTCAGCCGGTCCGGGGAGGCACCCGCCTGCCAGCCGTACAAGTCCTTGGGGTCCAGACGGCCGTGGTTCACCCGGTCCTCGGCACGGCCGCGCACTCCGACGATCCGCCCGTCCTTGACCGCGATGTCCAGCGCGTCTCCGTTGGAGTGCAGCACCGAGGCGGACCGTACCCATCGGTCGGGGTGCTCGGCGCCGTTGCCGTCGGCCAGGAAGGTGTCCACCCGCACCGGCCATTTCTCGCCTCGCGCGTAAGGCGTGCGGGTCCCCCACGGCTCAGCGATCCGGTCCAGTCGTCCCATGGGCCCGCCTCTTCCCTCCTGCCGCCCGGAGTCCGCGTCGAGTCCGCGTCGGTCATCTGGCGACGAGTGCCCTTCGTACGCCCGGCAAACCGCTGCGCGCGCTCGGCGCCCGGCGCCCGCCGACGGCATGCCGGGATACGCCCCTCTTCCCGTTTCGTGCCAAAGGCCGGGGTAACCCGTTCCGGGTGAACGGCAAGGAAGCGAGGTGAACCATGCAGCACGATGCCTTTATCGGTCAGGTTCAGGCCCGCGCCCGACTGGACAGCCGCGGTGCGGCCGAGAGGGTCACCCGGGCCAGCCTGGAAACCCTCGCCGAACGCGTTCCGGCATCGGTTGCGGAGAAGGCCGCGGCCCAGCTGCCGCAGGAGGTCGGCGAGCATCTGCGCCGGGTGGCGCACGCGCCGGGCGAGCCCTACACCGGCATCCGGATGGACCGGGAGCAGTTCTTCAGCCGGGTGGCGGAGCGTGCCGGAACCAGCTATCCGAAGGCCCTGCACGAAGCCCGCTGCGTGATCGAGGTCGCGACCGAGGCCACCGACGGTGCCCTGGCCACGCAGATCCGCCCCTCCCTCGACGACGACCTCGCCGAGGTCCTCTTCGCGGGCAGTACTGACTAGCCCGCAGTGTTCAGGAGGTGATCGACGTGCCCGAACCCGGGAGCAAGAAGTACGACACCCGGCGCGCGAGGCTGCGCAAAGACGCGGAGGCGGCCGGGACCCCCGACCAGCATGCCAACGAGGAAGCCAACGAGACGCTGCGGGAGGACCCGGACTGGCGCAGCCGCGGGCCCCGCACGGAACGCGGCCGTGGCCCCAAGGGCGAACGCCCGGAGAGCGCGGACTGAACCGCCCCATCCGGTGTGGCCGATCCGCTGACGAGGCGAAGCCTCACTTGAGACTCGAGACTCGAGGAAGCCTCACTCGAGACTCGAGCGTGAGGCTTCGCCTCGTCACTGGTCCAGCTTGTCCTCCACCGGCGGCTCCTCCATTTCCGCTTCCAAGCGCGGGCCCGTGATCCCGGCAATGCCCGGCTCAGCCCGTGTACTGGCGGGCCCTCGAGTGGCGCTGGGCGTGTTCCAGCAGTTTCAGCCGGGCCTCGACCTCCGGCGGTACGACGGTTCGCTCGCGCAGGACCCAGGGCAGTCCGGCGGCCGCCTCGCCGAAGGCCCGGAGAGAGGCGCGGTCCCGGGGGACGGTGCGGGCGAGATGCAGGGTGCGGCGCAGTGCGGCGGGGGCCGGGCGGCGTAGCCAGGTGAACCACAGGGTGTTGCGGATGCCGTGGGTGCGGCGTCGCGTGGGGTCCCGTACGGGCGACGGACGGTGATGGACCGTCAGCTCCTCGGCGTAGGCCAGCCACCAGCCGTCCGCCGCCAGGTCCGCGGCGAGCAGTTCCTCCTCGCCGCCCAGCCACAGCCGCGGACAGAAGCCGCCCGCGGCGCGGAACGCGTCGGTGCGCAGCACAGTGGCGGCGGCCAGGAAGGAGCCGAGGGCGGGGCCCGGCAGCCAACGAGGGCCGGGGATCGGCGAGTTGCGCAGTTCCTCGACGATCGGGTCCTCGGTGGCGCCCGGTTCGACGAGGATGCGGGCCGTGACGGCCGCGAGCCGGTCGCGGGGGTCCAGGAGGTCCGCGGCGCGGGACAGTGCTCCGGGCTCCCACCAGGAGTCGTCGTCGCAGAAGGCCACGTACGGCGTACGCACCTGTCGTACGGCCAGGTTGCGGCCTACGGCGCCGAGGTTGCGGCCCGGGCGCAGCAGCCGTACGCCGGGATGGTGGTGCGCGACGGCCTCGGCGGTGCCGTCCGTGGAGGCGTTGTCGGTGACGATCACCGGCGGGGCCTCGGGCAGCTCGGCGAGGTCGTCGAGGGTGCGCAGGAGTTCCTTGCGCCGGTTGTGGGTGATCACGACCACGGTCGTCCGGTCATCGCTCACGGGAGGCCTCCTCGACGCGGCGCACGTCCCGCTCGACGTGCGGGGGCAGCGGCCTGCGGGCGCCCAGCGCTGCGGGCAGCACCGCCAGCGCGGCGCGCAGGGCCCGCCGGGCCTCGGGGTCGCGGCGGGCCTCGACGGCCAGGTCCCGGGTGCGGCGCAGGGCGACGGGCGGCGGACGGCGCAGCCAGGCGGTGAGCAGCTCGTTGCGGCGTACGACGGCACGGCGGTGGGCCCGTGGCACCGGAGCCGGATCGTGGTGCGCGACCACCTCCGGGCAGTGGGCGACGCCCCAGCCGCGCGCGGCGAGGTCGTACGCGAGCAGGTTCTCCTCCGCGCCGAAGAACAACAGCCGGTGGTAGCCGCCGGCGTCGAGAAAGGCCGACCGGCGGGCGACAGCGGCGCAGCCGAGGAAGCCGAGTACCTGGGTGCCCGGCAGGTCGGCGGCCGGGCCCAGGGGCGAGGCGGCGAGGGAGTCGTTGAGCGGGTCGGGTGCGTCGTCGGGGCCGACCAGTGTGCGCGCGGAGAGCAGCCCGAGCCGCGGGTGGGCGCCCAGCAGCCTGGCCGCGGTGTCCAGGGCGCCCGGTTCCCACCAGGAGTCGTCGTCACTGAAGGCCACGTAGGGCGTGTCGAGGGCGCGTACGGCGTCGTTGCGGGCGAGGGCCCCGCGATTGACCGGCAGGGCGAGCACCCGTACCTCGGGGAACCGTTTGGCGATCATCGCGCGCGTGCCGTCACTCGACGCGTTGTCGGCCACGACCACGGGCGGCTTCTCCGGCAGGGCGAGCAGCCGGCGCAGGGTGACGGCGAGGGAGTCGGTCCGGTCGCGGGTGGCGATGACGACGCCCACGGGCCGGTCCATCCCTGTCATCGGGGGCTCCTTGCTCACTCGTACGTCCTGTGCCGTGTTGTGATGTCTTGTGCCGTCTGCGCGCTGTACGCGGTAGCCCGGTGTGCCCACCTCAAACCCCGGGCGACAAGTCGTCGTGAATCAGGAGGTTCTTCGCCGTTCGTCACCGGATGTGCGGGGAACTCGCGCAGCATGCAGCAGCACAGCAACCCAGACCCCGATCCGCTGCGGACTCCCGGCCTGGATCCCGGTGGCGGCGTTCCGCCCGGCGAGACGCCGCCCGCCGAGAGCAGTACGCCCGGTGCCGGACCGCAAGAGACCCACAACCCGCCGAGCGGCTGGGCCAAGGGCCCGCTGACCCTCATCCTGATTCTCGTGGTGCTGGTCGCCGCGGGCTTCCTGGCGTTCGCGATCGCGCTCGCCCTGTGAGGACGTACGACCCTGTGAGGACATACGACCCTGTGAGTACGTACGGTCCGTGAGTCTGCACAGGCCGTGAGCGCGTACGTTCCGTCGACCCGGCTTTCCTCAGCCGTGCCGTCAGTCGGGCTGTTCCTGTGGGCCGGTCTCCTCCTCGACCGGCTCGGCCGGTGACACCCTGGCTTCGTCGTCGCCACGCTGTCCCGAGCCCGCCTCGTCCGGCTCCGGATAGGCCTCGGGAGGCGCCTGACCGGCGGACTCGGCGGTCGGGAGGTCCACGATGGCCTCCTCCCGCTCGGCTTCCTCCGGGGGCGGGGGCAGATCCCGCGGCACCCCGGTCTCGGTGCCCGGCTTCTCGGACCGTTTCTCCTCCATGCCGACCGCTCCCTTCGTGGAGTGCGTCGAACGAGAGCAACAACTGCTGGGCGCGCCCTAGGGCAGGGGCGTGCCGCCCGTGGCGTTGAGGATCTCCGCTGTGATGAAGCTCGCTTCCTGGGAGGCGAGATAGACGTACGCCGGGGCCAGTTCGGCGGGCTGTGCCGGGCGCCCCAGCGGAGCCTGCTTGCCGAACTTCACCGTGTCGGGCAGCGTCGCGGGGATCAGCGGCGTCCACACCGGGCCCGGCGCGACCGCGTTGACGCGGATGCCTCGGTCCACGAGCATCTGGGCCAGTCCCTGGGTGAAGGTCACGATCGCGCCCTTGGTCGTCGCGTAGTCCAGCAGATGGGGACTGGGCTTGTAGGCCTGCACGGACGTGGAGTTGATGATGCTGCCGCCCTCCGGGATGTGCGGCAGGGCGAACTTCGTCAGCCAGAACATTCCGTACAGGTTGGTGCGCATGACCCGGTCGAACTGCTCGGTGGAGATCGCCTCGATGCCCTCCGGCTGCGACATCTGGTACGCCGCGTTGTTCACCAGGACGTCGATACGGCCGAACTCCCCGGCCGCCCGCTCGATCAGCGCCCGGCAGTTCTCCTCCTCGCGGATGTCGCAGGAGACGGCGACCGCCTTGCGGCCCGCGCCCTCCACGAGCCGGGACGTCTCGCCCGCCTCGTCCGCCTCCTGGTCGAGGTGGGTGAACAGCACATCGGCGCCCTCCCGGGCGAAGGCCAGGGCCACGGCCCGTCCGATGCCGGAATCTCCGCCGCTGATGACGGTCTTGCGGCCCTCCAGCCGGCCACTGCCGCGGTAGGACTCCTCGCCGTGGTCGGGCGGCGGGTCCATCGGTCCCGTCCAGCCCGGATGGGGCTGGTCCTGTTCCGGGAACTCGGGGCGAGGATGCTGCGTCACTGGATTCTGCTGCGCGTGCTGCGGATCGGTCACGTCGGCCTCCTGACCATTGCGGTGGGGTTGAATCCGGTCAGGCGGGCGAGTTCCCGTCTCGCCCCGGCCGAAAAGTCATGAGCGGGCGGGACGCGGAGTTCCGGGCCGTAGCGCCGCCGAGGCCGCGACGCAGGGGGTGAGCCTCGCACTCACGGGTACCCGAAGCGGCTCGTTTCTGCGGACGGCGGCAGGGCACCCGGTGCTGATGTTCACCAGGAGGAAGGCTCGCGCGGCTGCGGAGGGGCGCGGAGCGGACCACCGACGCGTTGGACGCGCGGCTGCCGGTGTCCGAGGGCGGCGGGCTGCTGCGCAAGGCGTTTCCCGACCACTGGTCGTTCCTGCTGGGCGAGCTCGCGCTGTACAGCTTCGTCGTTCTCCTGCTGACCGGGGTCTGGCTGACGCTGTTCTTCCAGCCGTCGATGAACGAGGTCGTGTACGAGGGCTCGTACCGGCCGCTCGACGGTGTGCGCATGTCGGAGGCATACGAGTCGACCCTGCGTATCAGCTTCGACGTACGCGGCGGACTCCTCATCCGGCAGCTGCACCACTGGGCGGCTCTGGTGTTCCTCGCGGCGATCGGCGTGCATCTGCTGCGGGTCTTCTTCACCGGCGCGTTCCGCAAGCCGCGCGAGGTGAACTGGATGATCGGCGTGACGCTGTTCCTGCTGGCACTCGCCGAGGGCTTCGCGGGCTACTCGCTGCCGGACGATCTGCTGTCCGGCACGGGGCTGCGGATCGCGCAGGGCATCATGCTGTCGATCCCGGTGGTGGGGACGTATCTGAGCATGTTCGCGTTCGGGGCGGAGTTCCCGGGCGAGGACATGATTCCGCGGCTGTACTCGCTGCACATCCTGCTGCTGCCGGGCCTTCTGCTCGCACTGGTCAGCCTGCATCTGATCTTGGTCTTCTACCTGAAGCACACGCACTGGGCGGGGCGCGGCCGGACCAACCGCAATGCTGTGGGCAAGCCCATGTTCCCGCAGTTCGTGGCGAGTTCGAGCGGCCTGTTCTTCAGCGTCTTCGGCGTACTGACGGTGCTGGCGGGCGTGGCGCAGATCAATCCGGTCTGGGTGTACGGGCCGTACCGCACGGACCATGTGTCGACCGGCTCGCAGCCCGACTGGTACGTGGGTTTCCTCGAGGGCTCGCTGAGACTTGTGCCACCGTGGGAGACGGCGGTCGCCGGGCACACGGTGATGTGGAACGTGCTGCTGCCCGCGGTGGTCCTCCCGATGGCCCTCTTCGCGGTGCTGTACGCGTATCCGTTCTTCGAGAAGTGGATCACCGGGGACGACCGGGAGCACCATCTGTGCGACCGGCCGCGGGACAAGCCCGTCCGTACGGGGCTCGGTGTCGCCGCGATCGTCTTCTACGGCGTACTGCTCGCGGCGGGCGGCAACGACGTCATCGCGCACACCTTCAAGATCTCGCTCAACACGCTGACGTGGGTGTTCCGGATCGCCCTCGTGGTGCTGCCGCCGCTCGCGTTCATGGTGACCAAGCGGGTCTGTCTGGCGCTGCGGGAGGCGGAGCTGAAGAGGCTCGCGGAGGGTGAGGAGACCGGCGAGGTGCGGCAGTCGGTGGAGGGCGGCTACGAGGAGAGCCACGCACCGCTGGACGCCGAGCGGCAGTACGTCCTGCGCACGCGCGAGCTGCCGCGGCCCCTGCCGCCGCCGGAGCACGACGGCGGCGTACCGCGGCTGCGCCGGCTGCGGGCCTCACTGAGCTCGTGGTACTACCGAGACCGGGTCGGGGGCGAACCGCCTTCCCGCAAGGGCGAGTTGGAGCCCTGACCGGCCCCTGGTCCGGGGCCGGGGCGTCCGGCGTACTGGAAAACCATCCCGAACACCCCGTGCGCGAGCACGCCGAGGCCGAGCAGGACCAGCCACAGCCCGTAGACCACGCCGAGGGCGACGATGACCGATCCCAGGGCCGTGGTGATGGGCCAGGGGCTGTGCGGCGGGAGGAACTCCAGGGGCCCGGCAGTCTCCACCACCTCGGCGTCGCCCCGGTCCTGGGCCCGGCGGCCGCGCCTGCGGTACTGGACACGCAGGAAGAACGCCACGAGTGCCGCCATCAGGAAGGCGATGCTCAGGGCGGCCGTGCCGGCGGGCTCCACGGAGAACCAGCCGTATCCGGCGGCGGTGACGGCGAAGAAGACCGCCACCCCGGTGAACAGACGTGCTTCGGTCCTCATCAGAAGGCGGTCCTCATCAGAAGGGCAGTCGTCATCAGAACGCGTGGCTCCAGCCCGACAGTACGGCCCGTACCCGGTCGACCAGTCCGGGCCCGGGAAACAGCAGCTTGCTCGTCGGCGGGACGCCGGGGACGGCCGGGTAGGGGCGCGTCGGAACGACGGACTTCACCCGGCGGATACGGCTGCCGAGATCGGTGAGCGTCGGCGCCGGCAGGGCGTCCTTCAGGCGCGGGAAGAGCAGATCCTCCTCTTCCCGGGTCTGCCGGCGGACCTCGATCAGCAACTGGTCGACGAGCTGGGCGAAGGTGACGGTGCCCGCTTCGGTGTCCTCCAGATTTCTCATCAACTGTTCCAGGCGGCCATGGTCTTCCATTCCCTTTTTCGCGAGATCGGCGCCGTCGACAATCCGATCGCTCAGGACCGGATAGACGAATTCCTCTTCGGCGACAAAATGCCGTACGAGCTCGATGGTGGCCCGGTCCGTATAGATCTTGCATATGTGATCGGCCTCGGGAAGCGCCTCGATCTGGCGGAATATGTCTTCCACGTGCCGATGGTCATCGGCCAGTTCCCTGATGGCGTCCGTCTCACCTGCCATGGTCGTCACCCTTTGTTTGTGCCCCGCTCGCGGGGGTACTGCCCGGGCTCATGGGCATGTCCACGAGGAAGACCGCTCGGCTCGATCCGTCGTCAGCAGCGCCTCAGTCACCGGGCCTGCGGCTGGGGCGTGCCCTGTACCGCTGGGCGACCACCACCGATCACAAGGTGATCGGCAATCTCTATATGGTCACCGCGTTCGGGTTCTTCCTGCTGGCCGGCGTCCTTGCGCTGCTGATGCGGGCCGAACTCGCCCGGCCCGGGCTGCAGTTGGTGAACGAGCACGAGTACAACCAGCTGTTCACCATTCACGGCACCATCATGATGCTGCTGTTCGCGACGCCGATGTTCGCGGGCTTCGCGAACGCCTTGATGCCGTTGCAGATCGGGGCACCGGACGTGGCCTTCCCTCGCCTCAACGCCCTGTCGTACTGGATGTATCTGTTCGGCGGGCTGATGGTGGTCTCCGGCTTTCTGGTGCCGGGTGGTGCGGCTTCGTTCGGCTGGTTCGCCTACGCACCGCTCAACAGCGCCGTGCGCTCGCCCGGATCCGGAGGTGATCTGTGGACCATGGGGCTGGTGGTCACAGGTGTGTCCACCACGCTCGGCGCGGTCAACTTCATCACCACCATACTGTGCCTGCGGGCGCCCGGCATGACGATGTTCCGGATGCCCATCTTCACCTGGAACATTCTCTTCACATCGATTCTGGTATTGCCCGCCTTCCCGGTGCTGACCGCGGCACTGCTCGCACTCGAGGCGGACCGAAAATTCGGTTCGCACATTTTCGACGCGGCCAATGGCGGCGCCATTCTGTGGCAGCACCTTTTCTGGTTCTTCGGCCATCCCGAGGTCTATATCGTGGCCTTGCCGTTCTTCGGCATCATCAGCGAGATCATTCCGGTGTTCAGCCGTAAACCCATCTTCGGATATATGTCGCTCATCGGGGCGACCGTCGCCATCACCATGCTGTCGTCGGTGGTGTGGGCGCACCATATGTTCGCCACCGGCGCCGTACTCCTGCCTTTCTTCTCGCTGATGTCCTTCCTCATCGCCGTACCGACCGGCATAAAATTCTTCGCCTGGACCGGCACCATGATCAAGGGATCGCTGTCCTTCGAGACACCCATGCTGTGGGCCCTGGGCTTCCTGGTGTCGTTCCTGCTCGGCGGGCTGAGCGGCGTACTCATCGCCTCGCCGCCGCTGGACTTCCATCTCACGGACTCGTACTTCATCGTGGCGCATCTGCATTACGTCCTGTTCGGCACCGTCGTGTTCGCGATGTTCGCGGGCTTCCATTTCTGGTGGCCGAAATTCACCGGGAAAATGCTCGACGAACGCCTCGGGAAGATCCATTTCTGGCTGCTGTTCATCGGCTTCCAGCTCACCTTCCTGGTGCAGCACTGGCTCGGCCAGCAGGGCATGCCCCGCCGGTACGCCGACTATCTGCCCGCGGACGGCTTCACCCTCCTCAACACGCTGTCCTCGGCCGGCGCGTTCCTGCTCGGCGTGTCCACGCTGCCCTTCCTCTACAACGTGTGGCGGACCGCGCGCTACGGGCGGCGCGTGACCGAGGACGATCCCTGGGGGTACGGCCGGTCACTGGAGTGGGCCACCTCGTGTCCGGCGCCGCGGCACAACTTCGTGGCGCTGCCCCGGATCCGTTCGCACTCCCCGGCCCTCGACCTGCATCACCCCGAATTCGCCCAGCAGGACAGCGACCGGCACGAGGCATAGAATTTCGCTCTGCCACCGGCAACACGGCTCCGCTCCATGGTCACCCGCCGTGCCCCGCACGTTTGAGACACGGCATCCGGGTACTTGAGAGGTTGAAGGAACAGAGTCGGCCGCCTGGGAAAACCCCGGAAAATCGGGGTTACGGGCCGCCGGTCGGTGTCGTCTCGGAGATGAGTACCACGAGCATTTCACTGAGGGGACCGCGATTTCCCGTTCCATGGTTGGTGACCCTACGAGGAGTCACTCTGGAGACGGGGTGGATGACCGTGCGGCTTGCGGGCCTGCCCCTGGATCTCGCTCTGTGGGGTGTGCGGCAGTTCGCCGGGCTGCTCGGCGCCGTCGACCGCCGGCTGCTGCCGGACGACGGTGCCAGTGAGGGCGAGCTCGGAGCGTCGGCCATGCCCGTGGTGTTCGTGCACGGGCTCGCCGACCGTCCGTCGATCTTCTCGAAGCTGCAGAATGGCCTGCGCGGCTGCGGCGCCGGGCCGTTCGTCACGGCGACGTACAGCGTGCTCAATCCGGATATCCGGGTCGCCGCCCGCATGCTGGGCGAGCAGGTCGAACGGGTCCGGAAGCAGTACGGCGACCGGCCCGTGTGCCTGGTCGGACACAGCATGGGCGGACTGATCGCACGCTACTACGTGCAGCGGCTGGGCGGGGACGTGCAGGTGCCGTTGGTGATCACACTGGCCACCCCCCACAGCGGTACGGCGATGGCGCTGTGGGCTCCCCCGCACCCCGTGCTGCGCCAGCTGCGCCCGGGCAGTTCGCTGCTGGCCGAGCTTACGGAGCCGTGTGCGGGCTGCCGCAGCCAGTTCGTCGCCTTCTACAGCAACCTGGACGAAGCGATCATCCCCAGCAGCCGGGGCCGTATCGACCACCCCGACCTGCGGGTGCGCAACGTGCTCGTGGACGGCGTCGGGCATCTGATGCTGCCCGTGCACGGGATGGTCATCCACGAGGTCCGTGAGGTGCTCACCGAGGCCATGGAGCTCCCGTTGGCCGGCTGAGAGCCGCCTGTTCGAAGCTCTGAAACCCGCCGCCCGCGACAGGGCGGGCAGCCTACGAGAGGCTGGAGTACACCCAGCGGAGGCCGGAAGCGATGCCGGAAGAAGACGACACACCATGCGCAAGGACGGTGACATCACCGCCGCGCCTGGTCGGCGCGGATGGCGGGTGCGCCCGTACCAGGCCGGGGACGAGTCGGCCGTACGGGAGTTGATCGACGCCGACCGGCTGCCCGGGCAGCCGCGCTGCGCGCCGGAGCTGCCGGACGCCGCGCTGCGGGGCTGCCCGTCCGCAGCGGGCTGGCAGGCACCGGCCCGGGCGCGCCTCAGCGTGCTCGCCGACGCCGAGGACCGGCCCCAGGGTGCCATCGCGTTTCTGTCCTGGCAGGACCTGCGCTCCGGGCTGATCCATCTCCTGCACGCCCACGAAGACATCCACGCCCTGCACGGCCTGGTCGCCCACGCCCTGAACGCGCTCGGCGAATGCCCGCGCATCGAGGCGTTCACCGCCGCCTCGCCGGGCACCCTGGGCCCCGGCGGCCTGCCCCGCGGGCACCGCGCGGCGACGCATGACGTACTGGTCGGCCTGGGCTTCAACGGTCGGCTGAGGGGCCACTATCTGCTCCGCCGGCTCGGCCCCGGTCATCCGACCAAGCTCGTGGCCGATGTGTACCCCTGCGAATATCCGCCGGGGCATCGGCTGGTCCTGCACAAGGCGGCCGAGCCGATCGCCGAGATCGTGGTGAGCACGGCACGCGACCGCACGGCGACCGTGTACTGGATCGAGACGGCGCCGGAGTACCGCCACCGTGGCCTGGCCGGCAAGCTGCTCGACCAGGCGCTGGCCTTGCTCACCGAGGAGGGCGCCACGCATGTCGTAGCCGCCGTCGGCACGACCTGGCGGGCGACCGGCACCACCGGCACCGCCCCCCGCCTCTTCCACGAGGCCGGCTTCGAAGTGGTCGACCAGCTGTGGGAGTACGACCGCTGGGGCGAGGCCGCACCGACGCCGCCCCCACACGGCAGGTGACCGGGGCGCTCAGCCATGCCGGTTCGTTTCCGGGGTGTTTGTCACCGGCCGGGCCGGGCAACCCGAGCCCGTATCGGCCGACTCCGACGCGACGGGAGCGCATGGATGACCCACGCTGCCCAGCGCCTGCCCGCGTCCTCCCGTACGTCGGCCCCGCGGATCGGCGTCCTCGGTTCGTACGGCGGCTTCAACATCGGCGACGAGTCCATCCTGGCCTGCGTACTGGGCTGCCTCAGGGCCCATCGCCCGCACGCCCGGATCGTCGTCTTCAGCCGCAACGCCGAGCACACCCGGAGCCATCACCGCGGGGCCGACGAGGTCGTGGACTGGGAGGGCGTGACCCAGCGGCAGCTGCTGGACGCGCTGTCCTGCCTGGACCTGCTGGTGCTGGGCGGCGGCGGAATCCTCTACGACGGAGAGGCGCGCCGGTATCTGCGGCTGGTCCGTGCGGCACAGGACCACGGGGTGCGCACCTTCGCCTACGCCGTCGGCGCGGGCCCGCTGCGGGAGCCCGACGACCGGGAGGCGGTGCGCACCGTACTGCCCGAGATGGACGACGTGGTCGTACGGGACGAGGAGTCCGGCCTGGTCCTCGACGAGGTCGGAGTGGAGCGCGAGCTCACGGTCACCGCCGACCCGGCGCTGCTGCTGTCCGCGGAGCCGTTCACCGGCCGGATGATGACGCACGAGGGCATTCCGGCCGGGAAACGCCTGGTCGGGATGTCGGTACGGGAACCGGGCCGGGCGGCCGAGAAGCTGGACGAGGGCGGCTATCACGCACTGCTCGCCGACGTGGCCGACTTCCTGGTCCACCGCCTGGACGCACATGTGGTGTTCATGCCGATGGAACGCCACGACGTGCGCCACGCCCATGCCGTGCTCTCGCACATGTCCGCACCGGACCAGGGCCGGATCATGAACGGCACCTACAGCCCCGGGCAGGTCCTCGGCTTCATGCGCCACCTCGATCTGGCCGTCGGCATGCGCCTGCACTTCCTGATCTTCGCGGCCCTCTCCGGGCTGCCGGTGCTGCCGCTCCCCTACTCGGGCAAGGTCTTCGACTTCGCGCGCCGGGTGGGCGCTCCTGCCCTGGTCGGGGTGGCACGGGAGCAGGCCGGGCTGCTGCTGGCGGAGGTGGACCGGCTCTGGGACGAGTATCCGCAGCGGCGCGAGGAGATGCAGTCGCGGGTCCGGGAGCTGTGCGGGCTCGCCCAGGAGACCTGCACCCGCTGCGGGGCCCTCCTGGACCAGATCGACGGCGGCTTGCCCACCGGCTCCGACATGGAGGACCTGAGTACGGGCGCCTGACGAGGCCGAAGAGGGGGAGGGAGGAAAGGAGCAAGCGATGCCGATCCTGGAGCCGCCCGACGAGTTCCGTACCGTCACGCTGCCGCCGCGGGACGCCGAGTACGCGGGCCGCACCGACGTCCTGGTGGTCGGCGGCGGCCCCGCCGGCTGCGGCGCCGCGCTCGCCGCGGCGGACGCGGGGGCCGAGGTCGTGCTCGTCGAGCGGTACGCGTTCCTCGGCGGCAACGCCACCGTGGCGCTCGTCATGCCCCTGATGTCGTTCCACAACGAGCACAAGCAGGCCGTGTTCACCGAGAACGGCGACGCCACCCGGCTGCTGCCCACCGACCACGGCGAGGGCGAGCCGGTGGTCGCCGGCGTCCTGTGGCGGCTCCTCGAGCGCCTGACCGCGAGCGGCGGCTGCGTACCGCCCACCGTGGAGACCGGCTACACCGTGCCCTTCGACCCCGAGGTCTTCAAGCTGGTCCTCCTCGAAATGCTCGACGAGGCTGGCGTACGGATGCTGTTCCACTCCTTCGCCTCCACCGCGCTGCCGCTCGACGACGGCTGGCGTGTGGTCTTCGAGACCAAGTCGGGTCCCGTGGTGATCGACGCGGGCGTGGTCGTCGACGGCACGGGTGACGGCGATGTCGCGGCGGCCTGCGGAGCCCCGTACGAGATCGGCCGCCCCGAGGACGGACTGGTGCAGCCGATGACGCTGATGTTCCGCGTCGTGGACTTCCTGCGACCGCGGTTCGCCGAGTACGTACGGGCCCACCCCGACCAGTGGCGCGGCGTGCACGGCCTGTGGGACCTGGTCCGGGAGGCCACGGAGGAGGGCGAGCTCCAACTGCCGCGCGAGGACGTGCTGTTCTTCGGCACCCCGCACCCCCGCGAGGTCAGCGTCAACAGCACCCGTGTCACCGCGGCGCTCGGCACCAGCGTCTGGGAGCTCAGCCGCGCCGAGTACACCGCCCGCCGCCAGCTGGCGCAGATCGACCACTTCCTGCGCACCCACGTGCCAGGCTTCGAGCACGCGTACGTGGCGCAGAGCGGCAGCCACATCGGGGTACGGGAGACCCGCCGCATCGTCGGCGACTACCAGCTGACCGGCAACGACATCCTCGAGGCCCGCGCCTTCCCGGACGCCGTCGCGCATGGCGCCTACCCGATCGACATCCACAACCCGGAGGGCACCGGCACGCTCCTCAAGCGGGTGCCCACGGGCCTCTTCTACGACATTCCGCTGCGCTGCCTGCTGCCCCAGGACATCGACCGGCTGCTGGTGGCGGGCCGCTGCATCTCCGGTACGCATGTGGCGCACTCCTCGTACCGGGTCATGCCCATCGCGATGGCCACCGGCCAGGCGGCGGGCGTCTGCGCGGCGCTGGCCTCCCGCCTCGGGCGCAGCCCGCGGGAGTTGCCGCATTCCCTCGTCCAGCGCGAACTGCTGCGCCAGGGCGCCCGGTTGCGGGACGGCGTCCCCAACAGCGCCTCTGTGGCTGGGTGACCGCAGACCCTTGACGTCACGTCAGGCCGTTGCCACACTCACCACCCGCGCAAGAAAGCGCTTGCTAGCGTACTTCCGGTCACGCGCCATCGCTCCCCGAGCCGAGTCGCCCCAGGTCATGCGCGCCCTGATCGTGAATCGATTCAATCGAATCGGTTTCGACGAGAGGGTGGCGGGCCGGGACGACAGGGCAGCGGGCGCGTCCACCCCCACAACATCCGCCCCCACCACAGGAGATGACGAGATGGGACGCAGAGCCGCACCTCGCCTCATCAGCAGAACCCTGGGCACTCGCAAGAAGCGGGCCGGCGCCACCGCCGCCTGCGCCACCGCCCTGCTCACCGGAGCCGCCGTACTCACGGCACCGGCCGACGCCGCCCAGGACGTGCAATCCGCACCTGAACCGGCCGCCGCCTCCCGGGCGGCGGCCTGCGGTGACGGCTCGTACCAGGCCGAGGCCGTGCTCAACGGCAGCACCTGGACCGCCCGCCGGGGCAGCAGCGTCGTCTACACCGGCACCGACATGCGCGCCGCGATGCAGGCCGCCGTCAACAGCCTTACGGCGGGCCGGACTTCGAAGGAACGGGTCGTCGTGCGCGGCTCCGGCTCCATCAGCGCCGGGTCCCGGGTCTCCCTGCCGAGCTACACCGTCCTCGACGTCTGCGGCACCATCAACGTCACCGGCTCGGGCTCCGGCGACCAGGCCCCGGTCTACGCACGCGGCGCCCGCGACATCGAGGTGCAGCACCTGAACCTGACCGGCGCCCCGCTGTACGGCATCTTCATGCGCAACGTACAGAACGTCGTCCTCGGCCAGATCGACATGCGCCTGTCGCGCGGCCTCGGCGTCCGCATCGACAACCGCGGCGACACCAGCCAGTGGACCAGGAACGTCCGGATCGACAACGTGTACGTGTCCGGGGCGAGCAGCCACGCCGTGGAGACGTACGGCGTCGACGGCTTCACCGTCGGCACCGTCACCGCCCGCAATGTCGGCGAGTCCGGGCTGCTGCTCAACCAGACCATCAACGCCTCCGTCACCAAGGTGGACGCGGACAACGCGGGCGCCGGCACCGGTTACGCGGCCTTCCGGATGGCCAACCGCAACGGCCGGGTCGGCAGCGGCTACCCGACGAACATCCGGGTGGGCGAGGTCATCGCGCGCGGTGGCGGACGCGGCGTCTTCTGCGTCTCGGAGAGCGGCGGAGCGGTCATCGACAAGGTGTCGATCTCCAACACGGGCAACAACTCGGTCCTGATCGAGAACTGCTACAACGTCAACATCGCCGCCCAGAGCGGCAGCGTCACCGGCGGCGGAGAGATCCGGCTCGCCGCGCGCTCCGACTTCCCGAACAACCGGGACATCACCATCCAGAACCTGACGGTGACCAACTCGGCGATCAGGGAAAGCCCCTGCGGCGAGAACACGACGTTCCGGAACAACCGGCTGGTGAACAGCAGCCAGAACATTTGCTGACCGTACTGGCAGAAGTTCGGTGCGATGCCGCGCCCCTTAAGGGGCGCGGGCCTGTGTCTATTTGCGGCTCCGCCGCGATGGGGGTCCCCCCGCTCATGGGGGTCCCCCCGCTCATGGGGGTCCCCCCGCTCGAGCGAAGCCGAGAGTGGGGCAGGAGCCGAGAGTGGGGGAGCGACCAGCCACGACGCAGCCGCAGCTTCTAACCGCGCCAAGGGTGGCGGCCCGCTTCCCAGCGAGGCCGCCACCCTGATCGTCAGAGTCGTACGGACGCCCGTACGTGACGCACCGTCAGGGCACATCCGTCAGCTTCGGCATCTCGCCCTTCGTCGTCGTGATGTCGATGACCGAGAACGACGCGCCCTGCGGGTCGCTGAGCGCCGCGAAGCGGCCGAAGGGGGTGTCCATCGGGCCGAACCGCAGCACGCCACCGCGTTCGGTCGCCCTCGTCACCGCGGCGTCGCAGTCCTCGACCGTGAAGTACACGTTGATGTAGGGCGGCACCTCGGGCGGGAACTCCTCCGTCATCTGCATCCGGCCGAGCACCGGCTGCTTGTCGATGTTGAAGAGCCGGAAGTCCATCTCGTCTTCCATCTGTTGGGCCGTGTACGGGAACACGGCCGGGAAGAAGGCGTCCGACTTCTCGGGCTCGCGGGTGTAGACCTCGGCCCAGCAGTACGCGCCGGGCACGGCCTTCGCCTCGAAGCCCTCGTGCGTGCCGGCCTGCCATACGCCGAAGACGACACCGCTCGGATCGCGGGCGAGCAACATGGAGCCGAAGTCGCCGACCTGCATGGGCTCCATCAGCACCTCGCCGCCGTTGTCACGGATCCTGGCGGCGGTTGCCATGACGTCCGGCGAGGAGAGGTACAGGCACCAGGCCGACTGCTCCTCCGCCCCGGGCATCGGCGGTACGACGGCGGCCACCGCCTTGCCGTTCGCGTACGCCTGGGTGTAGTTGCCGAACTCCGTCGACTCCTCGCCGAACGTCCAGCCCAGCACGTCACCGTAGAAGCTCTTCGCCCCCTCGACATCGCTGAACATCGCATCGGCCCAGCACGGCGTTCCCTCGGGTTCCACGGCCATGGTTCCGACTCCTCGTCCTTGAAGGTCGCTGCGGGTACCTGCTCCGACTTTCACGCTAGCCAGGGCCCCGCCGACGCGCGCGCGGAAGAGCGGCCCGGCCGTTACACGGCGGGCCCTGTGAGGGACTGCTCGGTCCAGATGATCTTGCCGTCCCGGGTGTGGCGGGAGCCCCAGCGCTGGGTGAACTGGGAGATCAGGAACAGTCCCCGGCCGCCCTCGTCGGTCGTCTTGGGATGGCGCAGATGCGGGGCGGTGGCGCTGCCGTCCCAGACCTCGCAGATCAGCGCGGCGCCGGTGAGGATCAGACGCAGCCGGATCGGTGCGGAGGCGTACCGGATGGCGTTGGTGACCAGTTCGCTGACGACGAGTTCGGTGGTGAAGGCCAGCTCGTCCAGCTCCCACTCGGTCAGCTGCTGCACAGTCCGTCTGCGGACGTCGGCGACGATCGCGGGGTCGGAGGGCAGGTCCCAGGACACGAGGCGCTTCGGGTCGAGGCGGCGGGCGCGGGCCATCAGCAGCGCCACGTCGTCCGGCGGGCGCGCCGCGACGAGGGCGTCGATGACGGCCTTGCACCGGTCGTCGAGCAGGGGCTCCGGCCGCTCCAGCGCACGGCGCAGCCGCTCCCGGCCCGCGGCGGCCTCCTCGTCCGGGTCGAGGCCGACGTCCGCGAGCAGGCCGTTGGTGTGCAGAGCGAGCACGCTGTCTTCCGGGAGCGGCAGTTCGACCGCCTCGAAGGGGGTGCCGCCCACGCCGAGCAGAGGTCCGTTCGGCAGGTCGAGGAAGTCGACGGTGCCGTCCGGTGCCACGATCGCGGGCGCGCTCTCCCCTGCGGCGGCGATGGAGCACTGGCCGGCGACCGGGTCGTAGACCGCGTACGTACAACTGGCGCCCACCGCATGCACGCCGCCGCCCCGCGGGTCCACCTCGGTGTCGTCCTGGTGCGCGGCCTGGACGACCACGTCGTCGAGGTGCGCCAGCACCTCCTCGGGGCGCAGGTCCAGGTCGGCGAGCGTCTGGACGGCGGTGCGCAGCCGGCCCATGGCCGCGGCGGCCTCGATGCCGCCTCCCGCCACCTCCCCTACCACCAGGGCGAGGCGGGCGCCCGACAGCGGAATGACGTCGTACCAGTCGCCGCCGAGCCCGGTCAGCTCGTCGGCGGGCCGGTACGAGGCGGCGACCTCCATGGCGTCCTGCTCGGGAAGCCGGTGCGGCAGCAGATTGCGCTGCAGTACGAGAGCGGCGTCGCGTTCGCGCGTATAACGGCGGGCGTTGTCGAGGCTCAGGGCCGCGCGGGCGACGCACTCCTCGGCGAGGCTCAGGTCGTCCGCCTCGAAGGGGTCCTGCCACTGTCTTCGGAAGAACGTGGTGATCCCCAGCGTGGTGCCCCGCGCCCGGATCGGCACGATCATCACGCTGTGCAGTCCCAGTTCGAGGAAAGAGGCGGCCCGGCCTCCGGGGATGTCGGTGGCCCACTCCTTGGCCAGCGGGTCGAGCCGATCCTGGTGCCAGGATCTGCCGCTGGCCAGACAGTGGATCGGGGGTGCTCCGGGCCGGTACCGGGCGGCCTGCCCGATCTCGACGACGGCCTCCGGGACGCCTTCGTTGACGGACTGGTGGGCGGCCCGCCGCAGCGGCACCCCGTCGGTCTCGTCCAGCGGCCCGGACGGCGGCTCGCCGCCTTCGAGGACGGGCTCCAGGAGGTCTACGGTGACGAAGTCGGCCAGTCCTGGCACGGCCACGTCGGCGAGTTCCTGGGCGGTGCGGCGTACGTCGAGCGTGCGGCCGATGCGCTCGCCCGCCTGGTCGAGCAGGGTGAGCCGGCGACGGGCCCGGTAGCGCTCGGTGACGTCGACCACCGTGTAGTACACGCCGATCGGGTTGCCGTGGTCGTCCTCGAGCCGGGTGAACGACATCGCGTGCGCGGACTCCCGGTGCGGCGCGGACCGTACGCGGCCCACGTGTTCGTGGTCGACGATCGGCACACCGGTGTGCAGCACCTGACGCATCACGGCTTCCAGCGCCTCGGTCTCGAGGCCCGGCTGGATGTCGACAAGGCGCTTGCCGAGCCGTTCGTGCGCGGGTCCGCCGCCGAACTGCTGCATGGCTGTGTTCGACCACACGTACCGCAGATCCGTGTCCACGATGGCGATGCCGATGGGCGAGCGGGTGGCCAGCCGTTCCAGGACCGTACGGCTCATGTCCCAGCCCGCGGCGCCGGTCATGTCGGAGGCCAGCACCATCCAGCGCGCCGGGCCGTCCGAGGCCAGGGTGGGGACGACGCGCACCATCGTGGCGACCGGGTGCCCGTCCCGGTGGCGTACCGACAGGGGGCCGGCCCAGCCGCCGTCCCGCTCGCACCGCTCGATGAGGTGCGGAAGGCGCGCGGCGTCCTCGGGCATCAGCAGGTCGGCGGCGGCGCGGCCGAGGACTTCGGGCGCCGGGTATCCGTACAGCCGCTGGGCGTCGCCGCTCCAGCCGGTCACCACCGCGGTGGCGTCCAGCAGCACCGGCGCGGCGTCCGCGACGTCGAACCGCCGGCCCTTGACTCCGCTGTCCTCGCTCGTCACCACCGTGACCCTCTCCGTCCCCGAGAGTGGTCTGGATCGGTACACCCCCGGCCGGTGCTCCGTACGGCTGCCGCCTCACGGGTCCGGTATGGCCCCAACGTACCGCCGCGCGGGCCGCCGGGCCTACGGAAGTGGGCAGCTCAGGCACGCATGAGGAGCTGGAACTCGAAGGCGTAGCGGGCGGCGCGGTACACGTGGGTGCCGTACTCGACCGCCCGCCCGGTGTCGTCGTATGCCGTGCGCCGCATGGTGAGCAGCGCGGCGCCCTCCTGATCGTCGAGCAGTTCGCCCTCCTTGGCGGTGGCACAGCGGGCGCCGACGCTCTGGCGGGCGCTGTGCAGGGTGATCCCGGCGGCCCGCATCATCCGGTAGAGGCCGGTCGCCTCAAGGCGGGCGGTGTCGAGGTCCAGGAGCTTGGCGGGCAGGTAGTTGCACAGGTACGCCACGGGTTCGCCGTGGGTCAGGCGCAGCCGTTCGAGGACCGTGACGTCGTCTCCCTCGGGGAGGCCGAGAGCGGCGGCGACGTCCGCCGGGGCGGGCCGGACCTCGTTGCGCAGGACCTTGGTGGCGGGGCTCTGCCCGGCCGAGTCCAGGTCGTCGTACAGGCTGCTCAGCTCCAGCGGGCGTTTGACCTGGCTGTGGACGACCTGGGTGCCGACTCCGCGGCGGCGCACCAGCAGGCCCTTGTCCACCAGGGACTGCATGGCCTGGCGGACAGTGGGCCGGGACAGGCCGAGCCGCGCGGCGATCTCCATCTCGTTGCCCAGGAGATCGCCGGGCGCGAGCGTGCCGTGCTCGATCGCGGACTCCAGGTGCTGGGCGAACTGGTAGTAGAGCGGGATCGGACTGCCCCGGTCCAGCGAGATCTCGAGGTCGTCGACCGGGGAGGCGGTCCTGGCACGAGTGGCCCGGCCCTTCTTCGCCACCGGAACCCCCTCCCTTCGCGTCGTCGGTGCTCGAGAGCCGTCAGGAGTGGCTGGGGAAGCCGAGGTTGATGCCGCCGCTGTCGGCCGGGTCGGGCCAGCGGGTGGTGATCACCTTGCCCTGGGTGTAGAAGGCGATGCCGTCGTTGCCGTAGATGTGGTGGTCGCCGAACAGGGAGTCCTTCCAGCCGCCGAAGGAGTGGTAGCCGACGGGCACCGGGATCGGCACGTTGACGCCGACCATGCCCGCCTGGACCTCGAGCTGGAAGCGGCGGGCGGCGCCGCCGTCGCGGGTGAAGATCGCGGTGCCGTTGCCCCAACGGGAGCCGTTGATCAGCTTCATGGCGTCGTCGTAGGTGTCGGCACGCACCACGCACAGCACCGGGCCGAAGATCTCGTCCTGGTACGCGTCGGCCGTCACCGGCACCTTGTCGAGCAGCGAGACACCGAGGAAGAAGCCGTCCTCGTGGCCCTCGACGGAGTAGCCGGTGCCGTCGACGACGACCTCGGCACCCTGCGCCGCCGCACCGGAGACGTACGAGGCCACCTTGTCGCGGTGCTCGCGCGTGATCAGCGGGCCCATCTCGGAGGCGGGGTCGGTGCCGGGGCCGATCTTCAGTCCCTTGGCCCGCTCGGCGATCTTGCCGACCAGTTCGTCACCGGTGTCACCGACCGCGACGACGACCGACACCGCCATGCAGCGCTCGCCGGCCGAGCCGTACGCGGCGTTGATGGCCTGGTCGGCGGCGAAGTCCAGGTCGGCGTCGGGCAGCACGAGCATGTGGTTCTTGGCGCCGCCGAGGGCCTGGACGCGCTTGCCGTGCTCGATGCCCTTCATCTGGATGTACTTGGCGATCGGCGTGGAGCCGACGAAGGACACGGCGGCGATGTCCGGGTGCTCCAGGAGGCGGTCCACGGCGACCTTGTCGCCCTGCACGACGTTCAGTACGCCGTCGGGCAGGCCCGCCTCGGAGGCCAGTTCCGCCAGCCGGTAGGAGGCGGAGGGGTCCTTCTCGCTGGGCTTGAGCACGAAGGTGTTGCCGCAGGCGATGGCGACGGGGAACATCCACATCGGCACCATGGCCGGGAAGTTGAACGGCGTGATGCCCGCGACGACACCGAGCGGCTGGCGGATGGACGCCACGTCCACCCGGGTGGAGACCTGCGTGGACAGCTCGCCCTTGAGCAACTGCGGGATGGAGCAGGCGAGTTCGACGATCTCCATGCCGCGGGCGACCTCGCCGAGCGCGTCGGAGTGCACCTTGCCGTGCTCGGCGGTGATCAGCGCGGCGATCTCGTCGCGGCGCGCGTCCAGCAGCTCGCGGTACTTGAACAGCACGGCGGTGCGCTTGGCGAGCGAGGCGGCGCCCCAGCTCTCGAACGCGGCCTTGGCGGCGGCGACGGCGGCGTCGACCTCGTCCGTGGTGGCGAACGCGACCTGCGTGTCCTGGGCGCCGGTGGCGGGGTCGTAAACGGGGCCGAAGCGGCCGGAGGTGCCCTCGACGGGCTTGCCCCCGATCCAGTGGGTGATGGTCTTCATGACGTGCGGGTCCTTTTCCTGAGCGGGGGGGGGTCGGGCGGGGTTCGGGATGGGGGTCAGAGGTGCCGGCGGCGTCCCTGCGCGTGCTGGTCGTAATTCTCGCGGGCCCGGAGCGCGGCCTCGCGGGAGGCGACCTCCGCGACCGGTACGTCCCACCATGCCTGGGCCGCGGGCGCGGTGGGCGTCGGGTCCGTCTCGACGTACACGCAGGTCGGGCGGTCCGAGGCGCGGGCGGTGGCCAGCGCGTCGCGCAGTTCGCGGACGGTCTTGGCGCGCAGCACGTCCATGCCGAGGCTGGCCGCGTTGGCGGCGAGGTCCACGGGCAGGGGTGCGCCGCTGAACGTGCCGTCGGCCGCCCGGTAGCGGTAGGCGGTGCCGAACCGCTCACCGCCGGTCTCCTCGGAGAGGCCGCCGATGGAGGCGTAGCCGTGGTTCTGGATGAGGACCAGGTTGACGGGCAGGCCCTCCTGGACGGCGGTGACGATCTCGGTCGGCATCATCAGGTACGTACCGTCACCGACCAGGGACCACACGGGCGTGCCGGGGGCCGCCTGCTGTACGCCGATGCCGGCCGGGATCTCGTAGCCCATGCAGGAGTAGCCGTACTCCAGGTGGTACTGGCGCGGGGAACGGGCCCGCCACAGCTTGTGCAGGTCGCCGGGGAGCGAACCGGCCGCGTTGATGACCACGTCGTCGTCGCCGACCACGGAGTCCAGGGCGCCGAGCACCTGCGTCTGGGTGGGAACCTGGTTCTCGTCGTCCGCCCGGTAGACGGCGTCCACGACCTGCTCCCAACGCTCCTTGCCCGCGCGGTACTCGGCCTCGTACGCCGCGTCCACACGGTGCTCGGACAGCGCCTCGGTGAGTGCGTCGAGCCCCGCGCGGGCGTCGGCGACCAGGGTGCGGGCGGCGAGCTTGTGGGCGTCGAAGGCGGTGACGTTGAGGTTGAGGAAGCGGACGTCGGGGTTCTGGAAGAGCGTGACGGAAGCGGTGGTGAAGTCGGTGTAGCGGGTGCCGACGCCGATGACCAGGTCGGCGGTGCGCGCGATGTCGTCGCAGACCGCGGTGCCGGTGTGGCCGATGCCGCCGAGGTCAGCGGGGTGGTCGTGGCGCAGCGAGCCCTTGCCTGCCTGGGTGGAGGCGACGGGGATGCCGGTGGCGTCCACCAGCGCCTTCAGCGCGTCCTCGGCCTCGCTGTGGTGGACGCCGCCGCCCGCGACGATCAGCGGCCGTTCGGCGGCCCGGATCGCGTGCACGGCTTCGGCGAGTTCGGCCGGTTCGGGCGCGGGGCGGCGCACCTGCCAGACGCGGTCGGCGAAGAACTCCTCGGGCCAGTCGTACGCCTCGGCCTGCACGTCCTGCGGCAGGGCGAGGGTGACGGCGCCGGTCTCGACGGGGTCGGCGAGTACGCGCATGGCGTTCAGGGCGGAGGGGATCAGGGCCTCGGGGCGGTGGATCCGGTCGAAGTAGCGGGAGACCGGGCGGAGGGTGTCGTTGACGGACACGTCCGCCGAAACGGGGTGCTCGAGCTGCTGGAGCAGCGGGTCGGCGGTGCGGGTGGCGAAGTAGTCGCCGGGCAGCAGCAGTACCGGGAGCCGGTTGACGGTGGCGAGGGCCGCGCCGGTGACCAGGTTCGTGGCGCCGGGCCCGATGGAGGTGGTCACGGCCTGTGCGGAGAGCCGGTTGAGTTGGCGGGCGTAGCCGACCGCCGCGTGCACCATGGACTGCTCGTTGCGGCCCTGGTGGAACGGCATCGTCTCCTCTTGGGCCTCAAGCAGCGCCTGGCCGATCCCGGCGACGTTGCCGTGCCCGAAGATCCCCC